>JAIEDQ010000171.1 GCA_029067895.1 Oscillospiraceae bacterium
GGACTTTTCAGCACGTCATTGCAGATATTACGCGCAGCAGCAATAAGCCATGCCTTTTCGTGCTCGCGGCTTTCAAATTTCATGTCCGACCGCATAAGCCGCACAAAGGTATCCGAGACCGCGTCCTCGGTATCCGACCTGTTTTTCATGTACAGCCAGCAGACCCGGTATACCGTGTCCAGATTGCGAAGATAGATGTCTGCAAGAATTTCCTGCCTGCTTTGTGTTGATTGCCTGTCCATTGGATTTTCACCTCCGGTTATAGTCAAGTAACGGCACAGAAGTATTGTTACCCATGGGAGTATTTTACCCTTATTGAAAATGTATGCCAATAAGGGTAAAGGCTCAGCCTTTTGTTCCGTCATTAATAATACGAGTTAAAAAGGGAAACGAACGCATTGTGGAAAAATTTTTTTGCGTTTCAATATTTCTATATTATAATTGTATACTAAAAATAAAAACTAAAAACCGAAAACCCGTAAAAGGTTTTCGGCTTTTTTGTTATTCAATCGGAACGGTCACGCCGTCAAATTCTATTGCTTCTATCTCGTTAAAGTCAAGCACACCCATCTGAGCTTCGCCGTGAGTGATTGAGAAATCACTGTAGATCAATATCTCTTGGCAGTCTTCTTTGGCTTCGTAACTGGCACTGCTTGGAGTAAAACATACTCTGTCGCCGTTTTTATAGATAAACCAAATGTTGCCCCACCCAAATTCGGGATTGGAAGTACCTGTGCCAAGCGGCTGTGCCGGATCGGCGGTCGCATTTATAACATATTTAAACGGTGATACGCTTATTGTCTTAACATACATTTCAACCGCCGCTATTTTATCCTCGTCATATTCTGCATCAAATTCTGGGGAGGGTCTGTCCTTGAAAATTGCAGTGTGATTTACGTTTACGATTTTTTTCATATTGTTGATATCGCTTTGTATTTCAAAGCTTATTGTTGCAAGCAATGTGCGCGATATACTTAAAACCTCTCCGTTTTCATCTGTTACGATATTCTGTTCATCAAGCTCAAATTCAAGAACGTCTCCTTTTTTTATCTCGTTGACACAATTTAAATATACAGCTGTGTTCGCTGTATCTCCCTCCATTCCCAATGCGAACCAGTCTGTACTAATGGCATTGAAGTATTTTGGATCTGTAATTCCCGCTATACACCAATGATCCGCCCAGCCGGGTTCTATAGCCATACCGTCAACAAGCAGATTGAAATAAAGTGAATTTCCATCACTGATAACGTCCCCGATAGTAAAATTGTAAGGTACGCTCTCTGCATTTTCAATTTTGACATTCCCGATATTAACGCTGTAATCGTTAATATTTTTCTCGATAACAGCCGCGCCGCTGCCGAAAAGCTTCTGAGACCAGCCGAAATTCGCCGCCGAGACGGTAAGTCCGCAAATCAAAATCAATGCGCAAACTGCCGCGGAGACGCTCATTTTCATTTTCGGCAGGGATTTTTTGTGTCCCGCCTCCGCTTCAGCCCTTATTTTCGCCGAGGTCACGATGTCCCGCTCGGTTGAAATCCGTGACATAGTTTCCTTTAGTCTGTCGTTCAAAGTATTCATATTCGTTACTCCCTTCAAGCTTTGCTTTAAGCTGTTTTCTTGCGCGGTCAAGCCTTGTGGTAACAGCTGTGACCGAAATTTTCAGCGTGCGGGCAATTTCCGCCGCCGACATATTTTCATAGTAGTAAAGCAGTATCACCGTCTTATATTTGTTATCCAGACAGGACACCGCACGGAACAGTTCCGACTGCTCGGGATACTCAAATTGCTTTGTGATCTTTTCAAGCTCCTCCGGGTCGTCGGAAAAATGCTTTCTTCTTCGGAGGATTTTTAAAGACGCATTAACCGTCACCCTGATAAGCCAGGCGCGGCAGTGCTCCTCGCTCTCAAATGGCTTTTTCCGTTTGAACAATTGGTACAAAGCTTCCTCGGCAGCGTCCTCTGCGTCACTTGCGGAGCGAAGCATTACCGCCGCATGAGCGTAAAGCCGCTGCGCGTTCTCGCAGGCAACACGTTCAAACTCCTCTTTGCAAAGCAAATCCCTCACTTCCTTTCCGATGTACATCACTTTATATATCCCCGAAAAAGCCGAAATGTCACACAAATAAAAATATTCGGCGCTTTAAACAAATCCAAAGAAAGTATTTGTGAATATCAATAGTATTATTATCGGTACACAAAAAGGCTGCCGAAAATCTCGGCAGCCTTTATCATCGTATGAGCAGGGTATTCGCGAATTGCTTCCCGCCCCCCTTGAGGGGGGCTTCAGCAAACTAACATTTTGCAGTATTTAACTATGGGGGTGTGACTTTCTTGCACTGCGTGCAAGCGCCCGCGGGGGCTTCCCCGCCGCCCCGCTTACTTCTCGTCAGTACCGTACAGCTTTGTAAGTCTGGTAAGGTAATCGTAACGATCCTTTGCATTGTTGATAGCCTTGTTGAAGAGTCTATCCGCTCTTTCGGGATTCTGTCTTGCAAGAGCGTTGTAACGAACCTCGCCCATGAGGAAGTCCTTGTACTTATCGTCAACAGCAGGTACCTTGCTGTCGAGAGAGAACGGATTCTTGCCCTCGTCCTTGAGTGCGGGGTTGTATCTGTAGAGGTGCCAGTAGCCTGCCTCAACAGCCTTCTTCTCTTCTTCCATAGCCTTGCTCATGCCTGCCTTGATACCGTGGTTGATACAAGGAGCGTAAGCAATGATAAGGGAAGGACCGTTATAAGCCTCAGCCTCTGTGATAGCCTTGATACACTGATTCATGTCAGCGCCCATTGCAATGTGTGCAACGTAAACGTAGCCGTAGCTCATTGCGATGCCTGCAAGGTCTTTCTTCTTGGTCTCCTTACCCGCAGCAGCGAACTGTGCGATCGCGCCTGTAGGTGTGGACTTGGAGGACTGTCCGCCTGTGTTGGAGTAAACCTCTGTATCGAATACGAAGATGTTTACGTCCTCGCCGGAAGCAATAACGTGGTCAAGTCCGGAGAAGCCGATATCATAAGCCCAGCCGTCGCCGCCGAATACCCACATGGACTTCTTGCCCAGGTAATCCTTAAGCTCCAGAACCTCAGCAGCAGCCTCGGACTTGCTTCCCTCCAGAGCCTTGATAAGCTCTGCTGTAGCAGCCTTGTTTGCGTTGCCGTCGTTCATTGTGGACATATAGTTCTCGATAGCGGTCTTCATGCCGCCCTTAGCGGATTTCTGCATTTCAAGCAGCTTTGCAACAGCTCTCTGACGGAGAGTATTCTGTGCAAGGAACATACCGTAGCCGTACTCTGCGTTATCCTCAAACAGGGAGTTAGCCCAAGCAGGACCCTTGCCTTCCTTGTTTACTGTGTAAGGAGTGGAAGGTGCGGAACCGCCCCAGATGGAAGAACATCCTGTAGCGTTTGCGATAAACATTCTGTCGCCGAAGAGCTGTGTTACAAGCTTAGCGTAAGGAGTCTCACCGCAGCCTGCGCACGCGCCGGAGAATTCAAGCAGAGGCTGCTTGAACTGCGAACCCTTGACGGTTGTTTCCTTGAACTTCTCCGCAACTTCTTTCTTCTCGGGAAGCTCCTGTCCGTAAGCGAACAGGTTCTGAGAAGCGAGCTGCTCTGCGAGAGGCTTCATTGTGAGAGCCTTTTCGCCCTTCTTGCCGGGACATACATTTGCACAAGAGCCGCAGCCTGTGCAGTCCAGAGCGGAAACTGTCATAACGAAGTTCATCTTGTCCAGACCTGCGATCTTCAGACCCTTTGTTCCCTCGGGAGCCTTAGCAAGCTCGTCGTCGGTCATAACAACGGGACGGATTACAGCGTGAGGACAAACGTAAGAACAGAAGTTACACTGGATACAGTTGTCGCTGTTCCAAGCGGGAACGTCAACAGCAATACCTCTCTTTTCGTAAGCCGCAGAACCCTGAGGGAATGTGCCGTCGGGCATATTCTTGAACGCGGAAACGGGGAGAGTATCACCCAGCTGAGCGTTAACGGGGATCTGGATCTTATTAACGTAATTAACGAGGTCTTTTCTGTCGCCTGTAGCCTTAGGCATACCCATCTTGGTATCCTTGCACTTAGCCCACTCTGCGGGAACCGGAATCTCAACAACATTCTTTGCGCCTGCGTCGATAGCGTCGTAGTTCATCTTAACAACGTCGTCGCCCTTCTTGCCGAAGGAAGCCTTAGCCTTTTCTTTCATATACTTGATAGCGTCAGCCTCGGGAATGATCTTTGCAAGCTTGAAGAATGCAGACTGGAGAACTGTAGATGTTCTGTTGCCCAGACCGATCTTTCTTGCAATGTCAACGCCGTCGATGATGTAGAACTTGATATTGTTCTCAGCAAGGTATCTCTTTACCTGACCGGGCAGGTGCTGTTCAACCTCGTCTTTGCTCCACTGGCAGTTGAGGAGGAATGTTCCGCCGGGCTTGATGTCCTGTACCATATTATACTTGTCGATATAGGACTGGTTGTGACAAGCAACGAAGTCAGCCATATTAACAAGGTATGTGGACTTGATGGGAGTTTTGCCGAAACGGAGGTGAGAAACCGTTACGCCGCCCGACTTCTTGGAGTCGTAAGCAAAGTATGCCTGAGCGTACATATCGGTATGGTCGCCGATGATCTTGATGGAGTTCTTGTTAGCACCAACAGTACCGTCGGAGCCGAGACCCCAGAACTTACAAGCAACTGTTCCCTCGGGAGCTGTGTCAAGCTTGCCCTCGCTGGGAAGAGACAGATTTGTAACATCGTCTGTGATGCCGATGGTAAATCTGGGCTTGTAGGTATCTTTCTTATAGTCGTTCCAGTAAACAGCCTTGATCTGGTCGGGAGTTGTATCCTTGGAGCCCAGACCGTAGCGTCCGCCGCAGATAACAACGTTGTGGAACTTAGTGCCCTTAAGAGCAGCAACAACGTCGAGATAAAGAGGTTCGCCCAGAGAGCCGGGTTCCTTTGTTCTGTCGAGAACGGAGATCTGCTTAACGGTTTCGGGAAGAGCTTCAACCAGCTTGTCAGCGCAGAAAGGTCTGTACAGACGAACCTTAACAAGACCCAGCTTAGCGCCGTATTCCTTGTTGAGGAAGTCGATAGTCTCTTCGATGGTGTCACATACAGAACCCATTGCAACGATAACGTGGTCAGCATCGGGTGCGCCGTAGTAGTTGAAGGGCTTGTAGTTAGTGCCGATCTTCTTGTTGACCTTGTTCATGTAGTCCTCTACGATCTCGGGGAACTTGTTGTAGTATTCGTTGCAAGCCTCACGAGCCTGGAAGAAGATATCGCCGTTCTGAGCGGTACCGCGGAGCACGGGGTGCTCGGGGTTGAGGGAGCGGTTTCTGAAAGCCTGAGCAGCTTTCTTGTCCAGCATATCCTCAAGATCCTTGTAATCCCAAGCGTCGATCTTCTGGATCTCGTGGGAAGTACGGAAGCCGTCGAAGAAGTGGAGCACGGGAACACGTCCCTTGATGGTGGACAGGTGAGCAACAGCGCCAAGGTCCATAACCTCCTGAACGTTTGAAGCGCAGAGCATAGCAAAGCCTGTCTGACGGCAAGCGTAAACGTCGGAGTGGTCGCCGAAGATGTTGAGAGCGTGAGAAGCTACACATCTTGCGGAAACGTGGATAACGCAGGGGAGAAGCTCGCCGGCGATCTTATACATATTCGGGATCATCAGGAGCAGACCCTGAGAAGCTGTGTAGGTGGTGGTAAGCGCGCCTGCGGAAAGCGAGCCGTGAACAGTACCGGCAGCGCCTGCCTCGGACTGCATTTCAGCTACTTTGACAGGCTGACCGAACAGGTTGTTCTGATTTTTCGCAGCCCACTGGTCGGTTACCTCAGCCATAACAGAGGAAGGGGTGATCGGGTAGATGGCAGCAACGTCGGTAAAGGGATAAGAGACCCACGCCGCAGCGTTGTTGCCGTCCATGGTTTGTTTTTTTCTTGCCATATTGGACAATCCTCCTAAAACAAATTTGTATGACACGACATATATGATATCGCCGCAAAGCGATATTATATATAGTACATACGCTGATATTATTTTAACACAAATAATTCCTCTTGTAAAGTATTTTTTTACTAAAAAAGCTGTTTTTTTACTGACAGTTTTCCGATTTGTTGACAAGGCAAATTTTTTGGGATAAAATTAGAGCAAATTCACATAAAACCGACTGCGGATTTCGTGCAATGTCGATACAGAAGCTTTTTCTCGGCTTGGAAACAAAATCATGCAGTCATTGCTATAGACGGCGGCATGCAAAAAGGCTCAGCCTTTACGGGAATAATTTTTTATGCGGGGGCAGGATTTTGTGCAAGTAAAATCAAGTCAAGCCCGAATTTTAATGCTATAATAAAAACAGAGCGGTTGAAGAGGTAAAAACAATGTACGAAATGAACAGGCATATACAGATGATCGTCGATGAGATCGACAGGTGTATTGAACAGCGCAGCAATGAAGAGCTGACGCTGCGGACGCTTTCTCAGAAGCTGGGATATTCCGAATTTTATGTTGCGAGAAAATTCAAAGAAATATCCGGTATGAATTTCAAGGATTATCTGCGCCGCAGAAAATTAGCTTTTGCGCTTAAAGACATAAGGGACAGCGAAAGAGGTATTCTGGACATTGCTCTCGATTACGGCTTTTCGACCCACGAAGCCTTTACCCGGTCGTTTAAAGCAATGTACGGGATAACGCCGGGCGAATATCGTAAAAAACCTATACCGCTTGTTCTCCGTACAAAGCTCTGTCCGTTCGACCGCTACTTTTTAGGAATTGAGGAAAATAGTATGAACACATCTGCAAGCGAGGTAAAGACTTATTTTGTGACGATCCCCGCGCACAAATTCTTATATGTTAAAAACTATGACAGCAACGGGTACTGGGACTTCTGGCAGAAGCAGGCGCAGATTCCCGGACATGACTGCGATACTATCTGCGGTCTGCTTGACAGCATCAAGGGAAAGCTTGACGATGAGGGAGGAAGCGAAGCAAACAGCGGCGCCGGACAGATAATGGCGTATATTTACGATCCGAAGGGACAGGCTTTTTCCTGCGGACAGGAATTTTCTCACGGTGTTCCCCGTTTGGAATGCTACGGGGTACGTCTTCCTGTTGATTACGACGGCGAAGTACCGTCCCAGATGACCCTGACCGATATTCCCGAAGCGGAATATATTGTTTTTGAACACGGACCCTTTGATTATGAAAAGGAAAACTGCATTGTAGAGAAAAAGGTAGATGAAGCGATCGAAAGCTTTGATTTTACCGGTACCGGATACTGTTATGATGATTCTGTGGGCAGAATTGCTTACTTTTATCATGACCCCGCACGGTTCTGGAAAGTAGTCAGACCGATCAAAAAGGTGCAGGGTTAAGCTCCAAATTGATCGTGTTCACGTAAAGTCCGGCTCTCTGACTGCCGAACTGACGTTAAAAACCGTATCCGAAAAAGTCTTGACAAAAATAGTTTTGCGGTGTATAATTAAATCACCACGAACGTTATAAAGTGTTATCCGCAAGGACACACAAAAGCAAAATCCCTCAGATGGCAGTCTGAGGGATTTTGTTTGCTAAAGGATTTTTGGGCTACTTGTCGGACTTATTATGTCTGTCTAACCACTTGCTTATGTAGTTACCAGCTACACTTGCCATAACAGACAATACGAACGTAATAAAGTATTCCACAAGTTCCACCTCCTTTCCCTGTCAGATTGCTCCAACAGGTAAGAAGCCGACAATAGTGTTATTATAGCATATTATGACGAAATATGTCAATTCTCGGTCAAAATCTTGATTTATTAATATTTATGTGCTATAATTACTGTATTTACATTATTACCATTCAAAACTATTATGAAATGAAGGAAACAGAAATGTCCGAAAATTACGACGTTATCATAGCGGGTACGGGCGCGGGAGGTCTTTACTCGGCAATAAATCTTCCGCAGCATTTAAAGGTACTTATAATCACAAAGCGTGAGCTTATACTTTGCAACTCCGCCCTTGCGCAGGGAGGCATAGCCGCCGTCTATCAGCCCGAGGACGACAGCACACGTCTGCATACCAACGATACCCTCATTGCGGGAGGCTTCAAGAACAATCCCGACAGTCTGAAAATTCTTGTTACCGAGGCTGCAAACGAAATTGAAAAAATTATCTCCCTCGGCGTGGACTTCGACCGTGACGAAAACGGAAATCTCCACCGCACTCTGGAGGGCGGACACTCCCGCCACAGGATTTTTCACCATAAGGATTCCACCGGTTTCGAGATCACCACGAAGCTTCAGGAAACTGTTAAAAAGCTTCCCAATGTTACCGTTATGGAAAACGCCCTGCTGTGCAGAATGAAAAAGACTTCCACAGGCTTTTCCGCGGATATCCTTATCGACGGTGTACATAAGACCTGCAATGCAAGAAAATTTATCCTTGCTACGGGCGGCATAGGCAGGGTCTACGACTACACCACCAACTCCGCGATAGCTACGGGAGACGGCATTACTCTCGCTTACGAAATGGGAGCGAATATCAAAAATCTTTCGCTGATACAGTTCCACCCAACCGCTTTCAACAACAAGCACACACGTGAATGCTTCCTTATCTCCGAGGCTGTGCGGGGAGAGGGCGCGTACCTTAAAAACCGCGACGGCGAAAGGTTTATGGAAAATTACGACGAGCGTCTGGAGCTTGCTCCACGCGACGTGGTCTCCCACGCCATAGTTACCGAGGGACGGCGCATTGAATCGGACGAGTTCTATCTTGACATCACTCACAAGGATCCCGAATTTCTGAAAAACCGTTTCCCCATGATATACAAATATCTGCTCAGTCAGGGCATTGACATGACTAAGGACATGATACCCATTTATCCCTGTCAGCACTATCTTATGGGCGGTATCAACGTCAGCACTAAGGCGATGTCCTCTATAGACGGACTTTATGCTGTGGGCGAATGCAGCCATACGGGCGTTCACGGAAACAACCGTCTTGCTTCAAACTCACTGCTGGAGGCGTTGGTTTTCGGCAGACAGGCTGCGGAGGATATTGGTTCAAATCTTGCCGAAGCGGAGCTTTGTCCTCTTGACGAGCTTGAAAGCGGGGATTTCCCCGTAAACGAAGCGGCAGAGCCTATCCCTCACGGTCTCAGGACGGAGATCAGACATATTATGCAGAAGTCCTATTTTGTCATTCCCGATATGCGGGAGGCTCTGGCGGGATTTGAGCGTATCTCCGAAATAAAGCGGCTTCTGGAGGAGGGGGATTTTGCCATAGACTATAATTATGTGGAAGCAAAATCGCTGGCGACGGTGGCATACCTTATATTAAAGGAAGTTATATAAACGGGCTTGTGTGATTTTTTCCGAAAATCTATTGACAAACTGCGAGATCGGGTGTATACTGTAAATGCAATAAATGAAATTATGTGTGTTTCACAGTGACACGCAAACGAAAAACCCCGAGGGTGCCACCTCGGGGTTTTTCTTTGGGCTAATTGTCGAGCTTGTCTCTGTCTAACCACTTGCTTATGAGGTTACTCACCACATTCGCCGCGACGGACAATATAAATGAAATTATGTAATTCACAGTTTCCACCTCCTTCCTTGCGGAAGAAGCCGACAATGACAAAATTATACCATGTGAGGAGAATTTTGTCAATTTCTTAAAAATCACTTGACAAACCATAGCTTTAGATGTATAATGATGACAGCGATATGTGGTTCCTATCGTGATTTTCACAAAAAGCGATACCCCCGAAGAGGTCACCTTCGGGGGTATCTTTGTGCTGTTCGCTGCTCTTTTACTTCCTGTCTCTATCCAGCCACTTGCAAATTATGTAGGTCACAAAATTTGCTGCGATAGAAATAAGGAACGATATCAGTGGTTCCAAATGATTTTCACCTCCTTACTGTTGCAGTATGGAGTGCGCAGCATTTTCAGTATACCATGGAAGAAATATTTTGTCAATTTATAATACATACAGTATAAAATTGTCGGTAATGTACAGCAAAACGGTTTGTCCACAGGAAATATTAAGGAAATTTCTCTGCAATTGTGAATTTTTTTTGAAATCCCTTGACAGACACAATGGGAATGTTATATAATTAAACATTGATGGGACAGCTGTATCTTTGTGTCCCGATTGTCTTTAAACCGATCAAAGCAAGGAGGAGAAACAATGAAAAGAACTTATCAGCCTAAGAAGCTTCACAGAAAAAAAGAGCACGGCTTTATGAAAAGAATGGCTACAAGAAACGGTCGCAAGGTTCTCGCCAGAAGAAGAGCCAAGGGCAGAGCAAGACTTACTCACTGATTAGTCTGCGCCAAACAAAATGATAAGACCGCAGGTTGGGGGTAAAAGCGCCTTTGAATTGCGGTCTTTTTGTTTCGCTGACTTTGTTTTGCTGCCGTTCTTCCGTTACCGAATAATCTTGATAAGGGACGTCGCCCGTCATTTAACAAGCAGCTTGGACGTTAGTACCATCAGGCTGTTATACTGCGGGTATTATTTTATATGAAATATACTGTTATTCTGAAAGAAAACAAGGATTTTCTTAACGCCTACAAGAGGGGCGGTTATGCCGCGGGCAGAGCTGTTACAGTCTATTACCGCAAAAACGGCAGAGGAAAGAAACGTCTGGGTATCACTACGGGAAAAAAGGTCGGCAACGCGGTGGTGAGAAGCCGCTGCCGAAGAATTATCCGCGCCGCCTACAGGGAGAACGAAAGCCTTTTCCCGAAAGGCTTCGACTATGTTATAGTCGCTCGTCCCGGCTGCGGAGACTGCAAGTCTACCCAGATAAGCAGCTTTCTGAAAAACAAGGCTTTGCCGTCCGTGCTAAGGTCTATGGAAAAAAGGACGGAAAGCGGAAAATCGGGCAAGTCCGGAAATTCCGCAGAGATCACTAAATAATATACAGATAGTAATGAAAAAGATATTATTACTTTTGGTAAAATTCTATCGGAGAAAGATTTCTCCTCTGAAACAACCCTGCTGCAAATATTATCCCAGCTGTTCGGCGTATGCGCTTACGGCTATTGAAAGGCACGGTGCGCTGAAAGGTACGGCTCTGGCGGTATGGCGGGTTCTCCGCTGCAACCCTTGGAGTCTTGGCGGTGTGGACGAAGTTCCCGACAGGTTTAGCTTCTATACGCTGAGTAAACGCTACGGCAGGGGCAGGACTGTTCCGCCCGACTATGAGGGTTCTCTTACGGAGGAAAATTTGGAGCAGTCAGTAAACAGTGCAAACTATGATGACTGAAATGTATCCGAGACATAATACAAATAGTCGTTTTTATATATTCTATACGGAAAGTAATATCATCGGAGGTCAAAATGAGCGAACTTATCGGTATCCCTCTTGGGTATATTATGTGGCTGATGTATCAGATCACACATAATTACGCATGGTCTATTATTCTTTTTACACTGGTCACGAAAATCATTCTTTTCCCGCTGTCAGTAAAGCAGCAGAAATCCTCCGCTGCCATGGCGGCTTTTCAGCCTAAGCTGGAAAAGCTGAAAAAACAGTACGCGAACAATCAGCAGAAGCTTCAGGAGGAGCAGATGAAGCTCTACTCCGAGGAGGGCATAAACCCTATGGCTTCCTGTCTGCCGCTGTTTATTCAGTTCCCTATACTGTACGGTATTTTCGACGTTGTGTACCGTCCGCTTACCCACATTCTCCACGCGGGCAAGGACGCTATCGCGGAGGCTACAAAAATTACCGAGGGTATTTTCGGAGACGCTGTTCCGACTTACTTTAAGCACCGTCCCGAAATTTATATTGTAAAGGAAGTCCAGAAGGATCCTTCCGCTTTTGCTTCTATGGCGGAGAAGTTCCCCGATTTTACTGAAAAGGTAGTGGGCTTCAACAACAAGCTTTTCGGTGTTGTGGACTTGGGCGATATACCAACGCTTCACCCCGAGGTCTGGAACGCGGCTGCGGTCATTCTGCTGATGATACCCATTATGTCGGGCCTTATCCAGCTTACTATGACGATCTATATGCAGATACGCAACAAGAAGATGAATCCCGACGCTCCCAACATGGGCGGCATGAACGTTATGCTTTATGTTATGCCACTGTTCTCCATCTGGATCGCATTCAGGTATCCCGCAGGTATCGGCTTCTACTGGACGATGTCCTCATTGTTCAGCTTTGTGCAGTCTATAGTGCTGTACCATATTTATACTCCCGAGTACGTTGCCGCGCTTGTTGAAAAGGACAAACAGAAGCGCAAGAAGAAAAACCGTCCCAATATGATGGAGCGTTACCAGCAGATCATGGAGGAGCAGATGGCTGCTCAGAACGGCGGAACGGCTTCAAAGTCCAAGAGCGGAGCGGTCACGGCTAAGGTCGTGGACGACGATGACGGTTCGTCCGAGGTAAAGCTCTCACGGGCGAAGCAGAAGGAATACGAGAAAATGATAATCCGCGAGGCAAGACGCAGGCAGGCGGAAAAGTACGGCGAGGAATTTATTGACGATGATGAGGACTGACATTTAAAGCTTATACTATTATTAATGCAAAAAATTCCGCATCGGGCGGAAAATCCCGCATGGCGGGATTAAAAGATAAATCATTTTGAAAGGATAGGTCGGTATGGCAGAAAGAAAAGAAGTTTTTACAGCGAAAACCATAGAGGAAGCTAAGGCTATGGCAGCGCAGAAGTTCGGAACAGAGGAAAGCAAGATCACATTCAGCGTTATCGAAGAGCCCAAAAAGGGTCTTTTCGGAAAGGTCAAGGGTGAGGCAAAGGTCGAGGCGGTTTACGAACAGTCCAAGGCTGAGACTGCGGGCGACTATATCAAAACTATACTGAAAAATATGGGTATCGAAAGCGACGTAAGCGTTTCCGAGACCGAGGACGGCGTGGTGATCGACATTGTGGGAGATACCACAGGCGCGGTCATCGGCAGACGGGGAGAAACTCTGGACGCTATACAGTACCTTGCTTCAATGACTGCAAACCGCGGTGACAAGGATTACTGCCGTATCACGGTGGACTGCTGCGGCTACCGCGAAAAGAGAAAGGTCATTCTTGAGGAGCTTGCGGTGAAGATCTCCAAGACGGTTCTCCGCACGGGAAGAACCTCCGCGCTGGAGCCTATGAATCCTTACGAGAGAAGAATTATCCACTCGGCTGTTGCAAATATCGAGGGAGTTGTTTCCAAGAGCGTGGGCGAAGAGCCTTACCGCAAGGTAGTTATTTCCTCAACAGCTCCCCGCCGCGACAGAAAAGAGGGCGGCTACAGAGGCGACCGCGACCGCAGACCCCGCCGCGACAAGAAGCCAAGCGAGTACACGCCGCGCTCCATGGATATGATGAAAACATCATTTGAAAAGGACTACAAGCGTCCCAAGCCCGAGGACAGCAATCTGGTTGAGGGCGATCTTTACGGCAAGATCGATATATGAAACGGCATAAAATATTTTTTGTTGTTCTGCTGATTATTTCGCTGTTTGCTTTTACTGCAAGCACGCAATTCGGTTTTACCGGCATGATATATGTTGCTGAAAACAATCTTTCGGGTCATCTTACGGAAAAGACAAAGAAAAAGATCGCTGATGACTATATAGAATATATCGGCAATATTGGCTATGAACCCGTATATATTTATATAGAATATCTCGGAACGTATGACGGCTGCGAGCTTGCAGTTATAGAAAGCGGAAGTCCTTACGGTTATATTGGTCTCTGTATTACTGAAACAATAAATATCGCGGGCTATGACTTTACGTTTGGAACTGCGGGGCATGAGATACTTTTGCATAAGGACGGTACGTTTATTGATATCAATACGGCTTATGATCTGGGGTATCTCAAATATGAGGACATCGGTCAGGCACATCAGATATTTGTTGAGGGTGTCGAGCTTGTTGTATGACATTATAGCACAGCAAAATTGTTCCACGTGGAACAATTGCTAAAAAGGCAGCCGGTAATTTTAAAAATTCATGCGGGAGCATGGGAGGATTCCCGTGTTCCCGTTTTTTTGGAGGTAACTATGTCAACTGTTGCGGCAATTTCAACTCCCCGCGCTCAGGGGGGTATCTCCGTTATACGCATTTCGGGGGAGGACGCTCTTTCCGCTGCGGACAGGATATTTAAACCCCTTTCCCGCAACATTCTCCCCTCGGAAATGGAGGGCTACACCTGCGCTTACGGAAAAATCGTGAACGGTAGTGAAGTCCTGGACGACGGCGTGCTGACTGTTTTCCGTGCGCCGAAATCCTACACGGGTGAGGACGTTGTTGAAATTTCCTGCCACGGCGGAATTTTTGTTACGGAGCAGATCTTGCGGCTTATTCTTGACGGCGGCATTAAGGCTGCGGGCGCGGGAGAGTTTACAAAGCGGGCGTTCCTCAACGGAAAAATGAGCCTCACTCAGGCGGAGGCGGTCATGGACATTATTTCCGCCGACGGAAACGCGGGCTTGCGGTGCGCGGAATCTCTCCGCGAGGGAGCGCTGTTCCGCCGAATAAAAAAGGTTTCCGACGGTATGCTTAAGCTGCTCGGCTCTCTTGCGGCTTGGGTGGACTATCCCGACGACGACATTCCCGCGGTGGAGGAGTATGAAATTTCCGCTGTGCTTGAAGCGGGAATTGCCGATCTGGACAAGCTGCTCAGCTCCTACGAGAGCGGTCGTATTGTCAGAGAGGGCGCGGATACCGCAATCGTGGGCAGACCCAACGTGGGGAAAAGCACTTTGATGAATCTTTTGGCAGGCTGTGAGAGAAGCATTGTTTCCGACACGGCGGGCACAACCCGGGACGTTGTAGAGGAATCCGTTCGTCTGGGGGACATTGTTCTGCGGCTTTCCGACACGGCGGGAATTCACGATACCGACGACACGGTGGAAAGCATAGGCGTGGACAGGGCGCGGAAAAAGCTTGACGCCGCCGATCTGATATTAGCGGTTTTCGATGCGGGAAGCGAGATCACCTCCGAGGACAGGGAGCTTGCGGAAAAGTGCCGCGGCAGAAATGCAATTGCAGTGCTGAACAAATCCGATTTGGAGCATCGGTTTGACTTTTCGGAAATTTCCGATTGTTTTAAAGACAATGTTACGGTTTCCGCCGAAAAGGGCGAGGGACTTGAACGTTTGGTATCCGCCGTGGAAAAGCTTTACGGAATGACCGGATTTGCTCCCGATATGGGGGTACTTTCAAACGAACGGCAGAGAAGCTGTGCGGAAAGGGCAAGGCTGTGCTTCAGGGAGGCTCTGGACGCGCTCAAAGCGGGCGCGACATTTGACGCGGTAACGATACTTATTGACGACGGGGAAAATTCCCTGCTGGAGCTTACGGGTGAAAAGGCGTCCGAGGCTGTGGTGGACGAGGTGTTCTCCCGGTTCTGTGTTGGAAAATAATTCGGAGGTCAGAATGAAAATTACGCTTAAAAGGATAAATTTTTTCAGTCCCGACTACGGAAAGATCAGCCGCCTCTACAGGACGGCTTTTCCCGCCGCCGAGCGCGCGCCCATGTGGTTCATGGCATTGAAATCGGGAAAAGAAAACGTTGATTTCTGGGGACTTTATTCCGACGGGAAATGGGTCGGACTTGCCTACGTTATCAGCGAGGGGAGCGCGTCCTATCTGTTCTATCTTGCGCTTTCGGAAAGCTTCCGCGGGAAAGGTCTGGGAAGCAAGGCATTGCAGTCGCTGATAAAGCATTATTCGGGACAGCGGCTTTTCCTTGCGCTGGAACAGCTTGACGAGTCCGCGGACAATTATGAGGAGAGGCTGAAGCGGCGGCGTTTTTATCTGAAAAATGGTCTAAAGCCGCTGCCGCTGACTATCCGCGAAGCCACGGTGGTTTATGATGTAATGGGCACTGGAGACGTTAATCCCGAGGAATATGAGAGCATGATGAAAAAATATTTAGGCGCGGCAAGCAAAATAGTCTCTATGGATTATGCGGATTAATTAGAAGAGGTGAGATTGAATGAAAGCAACAATAGTTTTAATTGCAGATAACGATGCAGAGAATTATGGCAGAAAATTGATGCTGAAAGCACATAGGTATGGAAAGATTGGATTTGAAATGGCAAGACTGCCGCAGCATGTTTCCTTAAAGCAGCCATTTGTAATTCCTAGTTTAGAGAATATGGAAGTATTCTTTGATGACTTCGCAAAGGAACTATGTCCATTTGATATTGAATTTGTGGATATAGATATATTCCCATCTAATGTATTGGGTGGAGTCGAATCCGGATGTATGAGCTTGCGAGTAAAAGAAACACCGCAGCTTGTAGATGCACAGAAAAGGCTAAACGAAGGATTATATAAAATATTTGGATCGTGTCCGGCAGAACATGACAATGACTATATTTTTCACATGACGTTTGCTATTGGCGGTGCGGACTATGAATCATATCAAATGGCTTATAATGAATTAAAAAAGAGTGATTATAATCAGACATTTAGGTTCAGTAAGTTAGGCTTACTATATTATGACGATGATAATATTACTCCGGGAACATATTTCTGTTATAAGGTTTGTGAAATATAATACTACAACAGGAATAAATTAGCCTCTATCAGAAGTTTGTTGTACGGTTATCTGTCATAGGTAACTGCCCATTAGGCATTTTGGCGAAAGGTAAAAGGAATACTAATTGTTCCACGTGGAACAATCTGCTGCAAATTCCGAATGTGAGTTTTTACTTTGCCAAATATCGCGGTATGCGTTTATTCATAAATTGGAGAGGATAAAAATGAGTCATTATATAGACAGCTACGACGTGGCTGTGATAGGCGCGGGACACGCGGGTGTGGAGGCGGCTCTTGCGGCGGCGCGGCTGGGCGCGAAAACCGTTATGTTCACAATCTCGCTGGACAATATCGCGAATATGCCCTGCAATCCCTCTATCGGAGGAACGGCTAAGGGACATCTTGTCCGCGAGATAGACGCTCTCGGCGGCGAAATGGGAAAAGCCGCCGACGCTTGCTTTATCCAGAGCCGTATGCTCAACAGGGGAAAGGGTCCTGCGGTGCACAGCCTGCGGGTTCAGGCGGACAGGGTCAAGTACCATAATCATATGAAAAAGGTTTGCGAAATGCAGGAGAATCTTGACGTGAAGCAAGCCGAGGTCACGGAAATCCTTACGGAAAACGGTACGGTCACGGGAATTGTGACCCATCTTGGCGGCGAGTACAGGGTCAAGACCGCGATAATTGCCACGGGTACTTATCTGAAAGGACTTATCCATGTTGGTGACGTTTCCTACGAAAGCGGTCCCGACAGCACTCTGCCCGCAAGGGGGCTTTCGGACAGTCTGCGGGGTCTGGGAATTAATCTGCGCCGCTTCAAGACGGGTACTCCCAGCCGCGTCCACCGCCGTTCCATTGATTTTGATAAGCTGGAAATTCAGCACGGCGACGGGGACATTCAGCCTTTTTCCTTTGAAACTCCCCGGGAGGGTCTGGAAAATATCGTACTCTGCTATGTTGCCTATACAAACGAGGAGACCCATAAGGTTATCCGCGAAAATATCCACCGTTCGCCCATGTATTCGGGCAGGATTGAGGGAATAGGTCCGCGGTACTGTCCGTCTATCGAGGACAAGATCGTGCGGTTTTCCGAGCGTCCCCGCCATCAGCTTTTTATAGAGCCAATGGGTCTTGATACCGAGGAGTTTTATTTGCAGGGAATGTCCTCGTCCCTGCCCGAAGATGTGCAGATCGCATTTCTGCGGACGATAAAGGGACTTGAACGTGTGGAGATAATGCGGAACGCCTACGCTATCGAGTACGACTGCTGCGACCCGCAGGACTTGCGTCATACGCTGGAATTTAAAAATATCCGCGGACTTTACGGCGCGGGACAGTTCAACGGTACGTCGGGCTATGAGGAAGCCGCCGCACAGGGGCTTGTTGCGGGAATAAACGCGGCACGGTACTGCAAGGGCGAGGAGGGGATAACTTTAAGCCGATCGTCGTCCTACATCGGCACGCTTATCGACGACCTTGTGATAAAGGGTTGTCTTGACCCCTACCGCATGATGACCTCCCGAAGCGAATACAGGCTTCTGCTCAGGCAGGACAATGCTGACGAGCGGCTTACTCCGCTGGGATATGAGATAGGTCTTATTTCCGAGGAACGTTACAAATTGTTCCACGTGAAACAATTGCAGATAAAGCAGGAGATTGCACGGGTCAAGGCGAAAACTTTATCCCCAACCGCGGAGCTGAACAAGCTGCTGACCGAAAAGGGTACGGCGGAAATTTCCACAGGCGTTAAAATGAGCGACCTTATCCGCCGTCCGCAGATCTCCTACGAGGACTTAAAACCCTTTGACGCGAAACGTCCCGAGCTTCCTTATGAAGTGCGGGAACAGGTGGGCTTGCAGATCGAGTACGAGGGCTACATCGAGCGGCAGCTTGCGGAGGTCGAACACGTCAAAAAGCTTGAAAACAAGCGGCTGCCCCAGCCCTTTGACTATAACGAAATAAAAGGTCTGAGCCTTGAAGCGCAGGAGAAGCTGAACCGCGTTCAGCCCGAAAATATCGGACAGGCAAGCAGGATATCGGGGGTCTCTCCCGCGGACGTGAGCGTGCTTATAATCTGGCTTGCCGCCCGCAAGTAACAAGGAGGCGTTTATGGCTGTTTTACCCGAATATAAAAATTTTGCGGAGCTTTTTTCGCCGGAGGGATTTGATGTCTCCCAGGAGCAGTATGGGAAGTTTTCCGAGTACGCCCGAACTCTTGTGGAGTGGAATGAAAAAATGAATCTGACGGGAATTACCGACCCGGACGGAATTGCGGAAAAGCACTTTTTAGATAGTATCCTGCCGCTGAAGTTCCTTGAAATTCCCGACGGCAGCAAGGTCATAGACGTGGGTACGGGAGCGGGATTTCCCGGCGTGCCTATAAAAATTTACCGTCCCGATATAAAGCTTACGCTGCTGGACAGCCTTAACAAGCGGGTGAATTTTCTCTCCGTGGCTTGCGAAGCGGCGGGGCTTAGTGCGGAACTTGTCCATGCCAGAGCGGAGGAGGGGGGGCGCGACCCTCGGTACAGAGAAAAATTTGACGCGGCTTTCGCAAGGGCTGTAGCTGCAATGCCGGTGCTTGCGGAATACTGCCTGCCCTATGTTAAAGTCGGCGGGGTCTTTGCGGCAATGAAAGGTCCAAGCGAAAACTACAAGGACGGCGAAAATGCCGTAAAGCTTCTGGGCGGGGAGATCGCAGACGTTAAAGAATATGAACTTCCTAACGGGGACAAGCGCGTACTTATAATAGTGCGCAAAATTTCTCCGACGGCAGGGAAGTACCCAAGGAACGGCGGGCAGATATCCAAAAAGCCGCTGTAAACTGCATAATATAAATTGTTCCACGTGAAAAAGCTGTTGCAAAGCGACGGAAATTCGCGCAAATCGCGAATACGAGTTTTGTTTCGCAAAGCATCGCGGTGTGTGCTTTGCCTAAAAATGTTCCACGTGGAACATTTTTTATCTTTATTTTATCTTTATTTGCAAAAATTATTGCAATCGTGCGGAGAATATGGTATAATTATATTTATTGAAAATGAAAGGAAGGCTGTCATGGCGATCGTTATTGCTGTCGCAAACCAGAAAGGCGGCGTGGGAAAATCCACTACCGTGGTGAACCTTGCGGCGTGTCTGGGACAGAGAAAGAAAAAAGTCCTGTGCGTGGACATGGACGCTCAGGGAAATACAACCAGCGGATTCGGCATCCGCAAGAAAAACGTAGGCATATCTACATACGACGCGCTTTTAGGGCTTCGGAGGATTCAGGAAGCTGTCATAAAAACCGAGTTTGAGAACGTGTGGCTTGTGCCCGCAACGTCCTCCCTTGCCGCCGCGGATATCGAGCTTATCGAGGTGGACAATATGCAGAAGCGCATGAAAATGCAGCTCCTCACTATAAAGCAGGACTACGACTACATACTGCTGGACTGCCCGCCGTCCCTGTCGCTTATTCCGGTAAACGCACTGTGCGCCTGCGATACGGTGCTGGTGCCCATGACCTGCGAGTACTTTGCAATGGAGGGACTTTCCCAGCTTGTGGAGTCCATACGTCTGGTAAAGCAGAGATACAATCCGACTATCGACATTGAGGGCATACTTTTTACCATGTTCGACGGACGGCTCAACCTTACAAGTCAGGTGGTAAGCGAGGTCAAGAAGCATTTCCCCAAGAAAATGTTTAAGACCGTTATTCCGAGGAATGTGCGTATTTCAGAGGCTCCCAGCTTTGGAAAGCCGGTTATTTACTATGATAAAAGCTCCCGCGGCGCGGAGGCTTACGAACTTTTCACGGAAGAGCTGCTGAAAAGGCATAAGGCTGCCGAAAAAGCATTAGCGGCGTCTAAAAAGTAACGAAAGGGGGCAAAATGTTCCACACGGAACAATTGAAATATGGCTAAGAAAAGTTTAGGAATGGGTCTTGACGCGCTTTTCGGCGACAACGGCGCAGAGGGCGGCGATACCCATACTTTGAGAATATCCGAAATCGAACCCAACCGCAAACAGCCCAGACAGGATTTTGACGAGGCTGCAATCGCGGAGCTTGCGGACAGTATCCGTCAGCACGGACTTATCCAGCCGATAGTGGTCCGTCCTATGGATGAGGGCTACCAGATCGTGGCGGGCGAACGCCGCTGGAGAGCCTGCCGTATGCTTGGCATGAGCGACGTTCCTGTTGTTATAAAGGAGCTTACCGACGAGGAGACCGCCCAGATCGCACTGATAGAAAACATTCAGCGGCAGGACTTAAATCCCGTGGAGGAAGCCGCCGCATACCGCGCTCTTATGGACGAGTACGGCATGACCCAGGAGGCAGTCTCAAAGGCGGTTGGAAAATCCCGTTCCGCTATTGCAAACTCGGTGAGGCTGCTTAATCTTCCCGACGAGATCGTGGAAATGCTGAGAAAGGGACAGCTTTCCGCGGGACAGGCAAAGGCTATCGCTTCGGCGGATTCCGAGGAGGATATGCTTGAAATTGCAAAGCTTGCCGCGGACGGAAAGGTCACCGTAAGAGGAATAGAAAAGCTTGCCGCGGAGAAGTCCGGAAAGGAAAACGGCGAAGCGGAGGAAAAGACGTCCGTACCGAAAACAGCCGAGGAAAGAGCGGAGATGAGCTTTATCACCGAAATGCAGATAAGCCTTGAAGATCATTTGCGGAAAAAGGTAAAGATAACCTCCAAGGACGGCGAAAACGGAACGATCACAATTGATTTTTACAGCCGCGACGATCTGACAGACCTTGCGGACAGACTGACCTGCTATTAAAAAGGCTGAGCCTTTACCCATGCCGCCGTCTACAGTGATGGCGGCAGATTTTGTTTCCGAGACGAAAGAAATTTCCGTATCGCAATTTGCCCGAACGACATATATTTTTAACATTCCCGCCGCAGGCAGCTTGTCCGCGGTGGGAAAACAGTCGTTTTTCACAAACGGACACGAAAATGTGCCGTTTTTTTGTTTTATATTCCTATTGATTATCTTCCGAAATTTATTTATAATAGTATAGTATCAAACCAAAATGAAAGGAATATGTTTCCATGAGTAATATTAAAGTTGTTAAATTCGGCGGAAGCTCCCTTGCGGACGCGGGACAGTTCAGAAAAGCCGCCGATATCGTTCTCGCAGACCCCGACAGACGCTTCGTTGTTGCTTCCGCTCCCGGAAAGCGCTTCAGCGAGGATATCAAGATCACCGATATGCTTTACTCCTGCTACGACAAGGCTGCAAAGGGCGAGGATTTTGAGGCTGATTTTTCCGCAATAGAAAAGCGTTACAACGAAATTATTTCGGAGCTTGGTCTGGATATTTCTCTGGACAAGGAATTTGTGCGCATCAAAAGCGCGTTCGAGCATATGGCAGGACGGGACTATGCCGCCTCCCGCGGAGAATATCTTAACAGCAAGGTATTTGCGGCGTTCCTCGGCTTTGAGTTTATCGACCCTGCGGGATACATCAAGTTCGGCGAAAACGGCGTTTTCGATCTGGAGAAAACTATCTCCCTGCTGCGTCCCCGTCTGGAAAAATGCGAGCACGCGGTCATTCCGGGATTTTACGGCTCCATGCCCAACGATACTATCCGCACATTCTCCCGCGGCGGCTCGGACGTTACCGGCTCTATCGTAGCACGCGCGGTCAAGGCTGAGATCTACGAGAACTGGACGGACGTTTCCGGTTTCCTTATCTGCGACCCAAGAATAGTTGAAAATCCCGCTCCCATCACGACTATTACCTACAGAGAGCTTCGGGAGCTTTCCTACATGGGCGCAGGCGTTCTTCATGAGGACGCTATCTTCCCTGTCCGCACGGCGGGTATTCCCATAAATATACGCAACACTAACCGTCCCGAGGACAAGGGCACAATGATCGTAGCCGAAGCCTCCGAAGCGGGTAAGTATGTTATTACAGGCATTGCGGGAAAGAAAGGTCTTTCCGCGATAAACATTGAAAAGGACATGATGAACAGCGAGCTTGGCTTCGGAAGAAACGTGCTTCGTTCGCTGGAAAAGAACGGTCTGAACTTTGAGCATATGCCGTCGGGCATTGACACCATGAGCGTTATTGTTGGCACGGACGCATTAAAGCCCGTTCAGCAGCAGGTTCTGGACGAGATCAATTTCCGCGTACACCCCGATCATCTGGAGGTTGAGGACAATCTGGCTCTTATCGCCGTTGTGGGACGGGGCATGAGAAAAGCGAGAGGTACTGCGGGACGGATATTCTCCGCGCTTGCTCACGCAAAGATAAACGTAAAGATGATAGATCAGGGCTCGTCGGAGCTTAACATTATCATCGGCGTAAGCGACGAGGACTTTGAAGCTGCAATACAGGCGATATACGAGATCTTTGTGCTTACGGAAACAAAGTAACTATAATAACGCGGCAAAATTAAAAAGTCCCACAAGGAAGCTTTTGTTTTGCCGCGTTATCTTTTTTAGATCACACAGAAAGGAAAATGCGCTGTGAACAAATTGTGCGCCATGCTGAAAAAACATGTCCTGCCGAATTTTGTCAATCTTGAAACGGCGGTAAAGACCTACGACCGAAACGCGCTTGTCTGCGGCGCTCCCGCATGGCGTTACGTTTATCACGCGATACATTCGGCGGATAAATGGTTTTTCAATCCGTTTGTCTTTGACGAGCCCTCTTTCCACAGGGACGGCATGGATAATCCCGACAACCCCTGCGATATCGTTCTTACCGACGGCGAGCTGCTGGAGTACCTTGAAAAGGTGCGGGACAAAACCTTGGACTACATTGATTCCCTCACGGACGAAATGCTGCTTGAATGTCCGGAAAACTGTCCATTTAGCCGGTTTGAGCTTGCTCTTATGCAGTTTCGGCATATTTCCCTCCATATAGGTATGCTGAACGGTCTGACTATTGAAAGGACGGGGAGGTTTCCCTTGACCGTGGGTGCCAGCGGTTATGACAGGCTGAAAAACGGGCTTTTTGACGAATAATCCCATTGCTGTAATTGATTTATGCGCGGAATATCCAAAATTTTCGGAAAACTGTTGACAAGCCGATAACGGCGTGATATAATAATACGGTATCCTCGTCCGCGGAGGGTCGCGGACGTAATCCAAGAGGAGGTGTTTTAAAATGGCTAAAATCAGTGAAGCTTATGAGACCATGGCGGTTTACAGCCTGAAAAACGGTGAGGACGGCGTTAAGGCTCTTAACGACAAGTTCAAGGCGCTTATCGAGGCTAACGGCACTATGGAATCCGTTGACGAATGGGGCAAGAGAAAGCTTGCTTACGAGATCGACGACCAGACAGAGGGCTACTACGTGCTTTACACATTCACAAGCAAGCCCGATTTCCCCGCTGAGCTGGACCGTGTATTCAAGATCACGGACGGCGTTATGCGTTCGCTTACTACAGTAAGATAACGCGGAAAGGGTGTCGCTTTATGTTGAATAAAGTTATTATCATGGGCAGACTTACTGCCGACCCCGAACTCAGGCAGACCCCTACCGGAGTGTCCACCTGTCAGATCACCGTTGCTGTGGAAAGAAATTACGCTCCGCAAGGCGGTGAAAGGCAGTCGGATTTTATTACCGTTGTCGCATGGAGACAGACCGCTGAATTTATCAGCAGGTATTTTGCCAAGGGAAGAATGATCTGCGTCGAGGGAAATCTGCGTACCAGAACCTATGACGACAAGCGTTATCCCGACGTGCGTCACTATGTGACCGAGGTTTATGCCGACAGCGTATACTTTACGGGCGAAAAGGCACAGCAGGGCGGAGGAAATTACGCTCCCCAGCAGTTTGCCCAGCCCCAGTACAGCCAGCCTGCTCCCGCTCAGAGCGCGCCTCAGTATGCGCCTCAGCAGAACGCTCCCGCTCCCGCGGTCTCTTTCGGAGACTTGGGTGATTTTGAGGAGGTTATCGGAGACGGCGACCTGCCTTTCTGAAAGGCAAAAACGGCTGAAACATTTTATAAGGAGGTTTCACTATGGAAAAGGATAGAGAAAGAGCTCCCCGCGGCGCAAAGAGAACCCGCAAAAAGGTTTGTATGTTCTGCGCTGACAGGGTTGAAAAGATCGACTACAAGGACGTTGCAAGACTCAAGAAGTGCATGACCGAGAGATCCAAGATTCTTCCCAGAAGAGTAACAGGTACCTGCGCTTATCACCAGAGAGAGCTTACTTCCGCGATCAAGCGTGCAAGATATATTGCGCTTATCCCTTACGTTTCCGACTGATTCGGAAAAATATTGAATTCAGACAAGAGTCGCAGTGCGGCTCTTGTTTTTTTATTTAACGCACTATATACGGATTTGCCGCCTGTTGCGGGTCGTTTCCCAAATAAATTTAAAAAAATTTCTCAAAAACCCTTGACAAACCCAAAATGCGGTGTATAATATAATTAGCACTCAAAGAAAAAGAGTGCTAACACATGATCGGGTCAAGTGCTAATATCCGTAAAACCCGCCGATTTTTTTCAAGGAAGTGATAGTTCTGCTGGACGAAAGAAAACGCCGTATTCTTGCCGCGGTGGTCGACGCGTATATCTTGACGGGCGAGCCTGTAGGCTCAAAAGCTATTGCCGCTCTGCCGGATATCAGGGTCTCACCCGCCACAATAAGAAACGATATGGCAATGCTTGAACAGCTCGGCTATCTTGAACAGCCCCACACTTCGGCGGGACGTATCCCCACCTACAGCGGCTACCGCCTTTATATCGACGAGCTTATGAACGCCAAAACCCTGTCCGACGAGGAAAAAACTCTGCTTGACAACTGTCTGGACGTGGACGTTCCCACTGCGGACGCTCTTATCGAAAGCGCGTCAAAGGCTCTTGCCGAGCTTACCCACTGCGCTACGGTGGTAAAAAATGTTGCTCCGAAATTTTCGGTCATCACCAAGGTGGAGCTTATTCCCACGGGCAGGCGTATGTACGTTCTGCTTATGGTGACCTCCTCGGGAAACATCAAAAACAAGGTGTGCCGTCTGGAGTTTGACCTTACCAACGAGCAGATCGAGTTTTTCAGCCGCTATATGGCGGAAAATCTACAGGGAGTTTCGATTGAGGATCTGGACGGAGACACGATAGACCGTCTTGTGTCCGCCATGGGAGCTTATATGGTTACTCTTGCGCCGCTTCTGCAAGGTGTGTGTGAGCTTGCGGAGGGCTTCAAGGATAATGAGGTAAAGCTTCAGGGAGAGAAAAATCTGCTTGCGAGACAGGATATAAATTCCGACCAGATCGTGGAATTTTTCGAGAATAGGAACAAAGTTGTGAAAAATATGCTTGACGACAGCTTTGGCGACTTGCAGGTACTGTTCGGAGAGGACGGCGGCTTCATTATCGAAAACTCCAGCATGATCGTCTCGAAGATCAAAAAGGACGGCAAAACCGCCGGTTCGCTGGGAGTTATAGGTCCTATGCGGCTTGATTACGCGAAAATCATTCCCTATCTTGAATACCTCACCGACAGGATAACCGACATAATTTCGGACGACAATGAAGATGATGAGAATAATTAAAACAGTTAAAACATAAGTACAGAGAAAGGAGCTTCCCGAATAATGATAGACGAGGAAAAGGACAGCTTGAATACAGAGGATACCCCCGAAGAGACCGAGGTCTCGGAAGCTGCTGCGGAAACAGCTGCAGACGGTGAAACACCCGACGAGGAGGTACCCGAAGCGGAGGAAGATCCCACAGCCGCTCTTGAAGCGAAAGTAAAGGCTTTAGAGGACGCTGCCGCTGCCGACAAGGACAAATACCTGCGGCTTTTAGCGGAATATGATAACTTCCGCAAGCGTTCGGTAAAGGAAAGGCTTGACGCTTCCGCAGACGCTACCGCAAAGGCTGCGCTGGAGGTAATTTCCGTTATCGACAACTTCGAGCGCGCAATGGCTGCGGAGTGCTCCGACGAGGGCTACAAAAAGGGCGTTGAGATGATCTACGGTCAGTTCACCGAGGTTATAAAAAAGCTTGGCGTTGAGGAAATAGACGCTCTCGGCAAGGAGTTCGACCCTAATCTCCACAACGCGGTAAGTCAGGTTGAGGACGAGAACTTCGGCGAGAACACCGTGTCTCAGGTTTACCAGAAAGGCTACAAGCTGGGCGACAAGGTGATAAGGTGCGCTATGGTGGTCGTGGCAAATCCGTAATTGCAAATGAAAACGCAAATAACGGGCGGACACATTATCCGTCCATACGAAAAATATAAATTCTATACATCTAAAGAAAGGAAATGATCTTTATGGCAAAAATTATAGGTATCGACTTAGGTACAACAAACTCCTGCGTAGCCGTTGTTGAGGGCGGAAACGCTACCGTTATCACAAACGCCGAGGGCGGCAGAACAACTCCCTCCGTTGTTGGCTTTACAAAAGCGGGCGAACGTCTTGTAGGTCAGGTTGCAAAGAACCAGGCTGTTACAAACGCGGGCAGAACAGTTGCTTCCATCAAGAGACACATGGGCAGCGACTACAAGGTTGACATCGACGGCAAGAAGTACACTCCTCAGGAGGTTTCCGCGATGATCCTCCAGAAGCTGAAAGCTGACGCCGAGGCTTATCTCCACGACACCGTTACCGAAGCAGTCATCACCGTTCCCGCATACTTCACCGACGCTCAGAGACAGGCTACCAAGGATGCGGGACAGATCGCGGGTCTTACAGTAAGACGTATCATCAACGAACCTACGGCTGCTGCTCTTTCCTACGGTATCGACAAGGAAGAGGATCAGACCATTATGGTTTACGACCTTGGCGGCGGTACGTTCGACGTTTCCATTATCGAAATGGGCGACGGCGTAACAGAGGTTCTTGCTACAGCAGGTAACAACCGTCTGGGCGGCGACGACTTCGACCAGAGAATTATCAACTGGATGATAGACGAGTTCAAGAAGTCCGAGGGTATCGACCTTTCCGGCGACAAGCTTGCAATGCAGAGACTTAAGGACGAGGCTGAAAAGGCTAAGATCACACTTTCCGCTACTCCCTCCGCTTCCATTTCCATTCCTTATATCACCGCGGACGCAACAGGTCCTAAGCACCTGAGCATGGAGCTTTCTCAGGCTAAGTTCAACGAGCTTACCAGCGACCTTGTACAGTCCACAATGGGACCCGTTAAGCAGGCTCTTTCCGACGCAGGCTTAAAGCCTTCCGATATCAAGAAAGTCCTTATGGTAGGCGGTTCCTCCAGAATACCCGCAGTTCAGGACGCTGTAAAGAGCTTCATGGGCATGGATCCCTTTAAGGGCATCAACCCCGACGAGTGCGTTGCTCTCGGTGCGGCATATCAGGGCGGCATCCTTTCCGGCGACGTTGACAAGGAAAACGCTGTACTGCTTCTTGACGTTACTCCCCTTTCCCTCGGTATCGAGACCGCGGGCGGCGTATGCACAAGAATGATCGAAAGAAACACCACAATCCCCACAAAGAAATCACAGGTATTCTCCACATATGCTGACAATCAGACTGCTGTTGACATCAACGTTCTCCAGGGCGAGCGCGAATTTGCCAAGGACAACAAGCAGCTTGGCGTATTCCGTCTGGACGGCATTGCTCCCGCTCCCAGAGGAGTACCTCAGATCGAGGTTACATTCGATATCGACGCAAACGGTATCGTAAACGTATCCGCGAAAGACCTTGGCACAGGCAAGGAGCAGAAGATCTCCATTACCGCTTCCACAAATATGTCCAAGGAGGACATTCAGAAAGCCGTTGACGAGGCTGCCAAGTACGCCGACGAGGACAAGAAGCGCAAGGAAGCTGTTGACGCAAAGAACGCTGGCGAGAACATGGTATTCCAGTGTGAAAAGGCTCTCACCGATTTCGGCGACAAGGTTTCCGAGGAGGAAAGGGCTAACATTCAGTCCAAGATCGACGCTCTCAAGGCTGCTAACGCTACCGACAACACCGAGGACATAAAGGCTAAGACCGAGGAACTCCAGAAAGCGTTCTATGAGGTTTCTCAGAAGGTATATCAGGCTGCGGGCGCACAGGCTCAGCAGGACGGTGCGGCAGGCGCTGACATGGGCGGAAGCACAGACAGCGGCAGCGACGATAACGGCGGAGATTTTGTTGACGCTGACTTTACCGAGAAATAAGCGTGGAGCTCCCGTGGGCATTTGCACATAGTACAGCAAATGTGAATTATTTTAAACCAATTACAGCAGGGCGGAAACATTTCCGCCCGATAGCTGTTTTATGGCAAATATACTCGGAGAAATTTTTGTGAACATATATACTTACAGTACATGAAAGGAAATTCCCATATGGCTGATAAAAGAGATTATTACGAGGTGCTGGGGCTTCAGAAAGGCGCGTCCGAGGACGAACTTAAACAGGCATTCAGAAAGCTTTCAAGAAAATATCACCCCGACTTTAACCCCGACAACAAGGAAGCCGAGGAAAAATTCAAGGAGGTCAACGAAGCTTACGAGGTTTTGTCCGACCCCGAAAAACGCTCCCGCTACGACCAGTTCGGTCACGCGGGCGTAGACCCCTCCTACGGCGGCGGAGGCTACGGCGGAGGTTTTTCCGGCGGCTTCGGAGACATGGGCGATATCAGCGACATTTTCTCCAGCTTTTTCGGCGGCTTCGGCGGCTCGTCAAGAAGCAATCCCAACGCTCCGAGACGCGGTCAGGACATTCAGAAAAGCGTTGTCATCAGCTTCATGGACGCCTGCAAGGGTATAAGCACGGACATTCATATTTCCAGAATGGAAAAATGTCCCGACTGTAACGGTTCGGGCGCGGCGGCGGGTTCGTCGGCGGACACCTGTCCCGACTGTCACGGTACGGGTCAGGTCAAGGTCACCCAGCGTACGCCTTTCGGCATGATATCCTCCCAGAAGCCCTGCTCAAAGTGCGGCGGAAAGGGTACTATTATAAAAAATCCCTGCTCAAAATGTCATGGAAACGGTCGTATCAGCGTTGAAAAAACTATCACTATTTCAATTCCCGCGGGTATTGACGACGGTCAGACTATCCGCAGCTCGGGTCAGGGTCACGGCGGAATAAACGGCGGTCCTGCGGGAGACCTGCTTACCACGGTAACTGTTCGTCCCGACGCTATCTTTGAGCGTGACGGCTACGACGTTCACACCGAAATGCCTATAACCTTTGTTCAGGCGGCTCTGGGCGCGGAGGTGGAGGTTCCCACCATTGACGGAACGGTCTCCTACACTATTCCCGAGGGTACTCAGCCGGGAACGGTTTTCCGTTTCAAGGGCAAGGGTATCAAAAAGCTGAACCGCAGCGACAGGGGCAATCAGTTCGTTCATGTTACCATAGAAGTGCCGAGCAATCTTACCAAGAAGCAGAAAGATCTGCTCAGGGAATTTGACGGCTCTTTAGACGACAGCAAGAACTACAAAAAGCGCAACAGCTTTTTCGACAAGATCAAGCAGGCGTTTGAAAAATAGCGGGGAGCCCCCGCGGGCTAAGTCCCCCTGCGTAAAATATTCATGCTATTAATTTTGTTTTGCCCCCTCAAGGGGGCGGGTAGATTTGTTTGTTACCTAATTTATTTTTGCAGGGCGGGAGCAGAGTTCTTGCCCTGCAAAACTGTACCTTAATAAATCAAAATTTACACCTTCTCAAATTCTTGTGAAAAATTTTTCTTTCTGTGAAAAATTCTGCCGTTCTGAGTTGTATTCATTATATAGGACGTTCGCAAACTTTTGAAAGGATTGATTTTTATGAAAATGAGCAAAATTTTTGCGGCAGTATCGGCGGCTGTTATAGCGGTATCGGCTATCCCTGCGTTTGCGGTATCGGCAAGCGATAAAGAATTCGACCCCGAGAGAGATCTGACGGGTACGGATTACTACGATTACTTTTACGACTATGATCCCCATATAGCGTTTACCGGTATAGGGTGGATTACGGAGGACGGAAAATTTTTCTCCTCGGAATATATGGAAATATGGCAAAAGCAGATATTTGACAAGGATTTCACCATTGAAAACGGTAAGAATCTGAGGATCGAGCCTATCGGTAACAGTCCCGATACAATGAGCGGCGGCAGACTTGTCATAAGCGGCGGCGCTACTGTCGAGATAATAGGCACTGTCTGCGTTGAGCGCGGCGGCGTTCTCGAAATTGAGGACGGTACGCTCTACATTCACGGCGGAAGTCTTGATAACTACGGCACCGTGAAGATCGGCGAAAAGGGCAGGCTTGTGTTCCGCAACGGAAGCCTTAATTCTACAGCTGCGGGAAATATCGAAAACGAGGGCAAGATACTTTGCCTTGATTCCGAAAAGGACATGGACAAAATTTTCAAGACTATTAAAAAATACGATAAGAATTTTAATCTTTCCGACTACTCCCTCCATATCTTCGGACGCGGCGGCGGAGAAGCGGACGTTATTCTGAGCTACTGCATAAACGACGTTCAGACCAATTACACCTACAAATTTACCGTTGACAGAAACAAGGAGAAAACCCAAATTACCCGCAAGCCCTATGACCTTGAAACGGTCTACAGCAAGGATACCGAAAAAGATATTCTCAGCCGAACGGAAAAATTTGAGGAGAATTACAAGGGAAAACGGAAACGCGATGCAGGATACTATAAGGATTACGGCTACAGCTACAATTACAAAAGCGGCAAGCTTGTCTATGAGGAAGTTTGGTTTACCTTTGAGGACGAAGTGGGCGAGGACGGAAATCTTCTCTTTACAGCTTTTGACCACACCTACAGCGAAAAGCTTTAAGGAATAATTTGCAAAAAGCGGACGGTTTAATGCCGTCCGCTTTTTTATATATTTCAGTAATTTTTCGTCTCGGAAGCAAAACTGTCCGTACTTGCAATAGACGGCGGCAAGGGTAAAGGCTCAGCCTTTGGTAGGTATTCTGACGATGTACTCAATATAGTCGTCGTCCTGAATTTTTTTGGAATCGGCGTTTATCCCCGCCGCTTTCATCATTTCGATAGCTTTATTAATGGTGTTGACGAACAGCCGCACGTCCTTGAACGCCGCGCTTCGCCGCTTCATGTCGGCGAAGTTCCGCTCCTTTTCGAGCAGGTTGTCTATGTACCGCTCGGTATTTTCCACGTTCAGCCGTCTTTCGTGAATGACCTCTATCGCGTCAAGCTGCTTCTGGGTCTCCTCCAGTTTGAGAAGCGCGCGGGCGTGACGTTCGGTAAGACCGTACTCGGCAGCTTTTCCCTGAACGGACTTGTCCAGTTTAAGAAGTCTCAGCTTGTTAGCTACGGAGGACTGGGATTTTCCCAGCTTGACGGCGGCGTCCTCCTGTGTCATTCCGTAGAAATCTATCAGCTTTGCGATAGCCTCCGCCTCGTCGAAAACGGACAGATCCCGCCGCTGAATATTTTCTATCAGAGCCATTACCGCGGAATTCCGCTCCGTCATTGTTACGGCAATGCAGGGGACAAATTCCATTCCCAGCAGCTTTGCCGCCCTTAAACGTCTTTCACCTGCCACAAGCTGAAAGCGCTCGTCCACCCTGCGGACGGTAAGCGGCTGCAAAATTCCGTTCTGACTGATGCTTTGCGCCAACCCGTCGATGTCGTCAAATTCACGTCTGGGCTGATAGGGGTTTGGGTCAATTTTTATCGTTTCCACCTGTATGACCTTGTTCACAACTTTTTCCTTGACAAGAAACGGCATAAAACGCACTTCCTTTATTTTTTCTCAGCGTTATTATACCACGGACTTTTTCGGGAAAATGTCGAAAATCAAAACTGTCCTGCAGTTCGTGCAAGTCTTATATCAAAACTGATTTTCGTCTCTGGAACAAAACTTGCCGCCATCACTACAGACGACGGCAAGGGTAAAGGCTCAGCCTTTTAGCTTCCAATTGTAACAGATGACGTTCCGTCGGAATTTTTGCGTACGCTTATGCCGCAGGGGATAACGTTTTGCAGCTCCTCAACATGGGAAATTATACCTATGGCAGTTCTGCCCGCCGCAAGTCCGCAAAGAATAGCTACAGCTTCCCTTAAAGACGCGGGATCGAGAGAGCCGAAGCCCTCGTCGATGAACATGGCTTCCATGTCTATGCCGCCGCTTCGGCTTCGGGCGACAGCGGAAAGTCCCAGCGAAAGGGCAAGGGAGATCAGGAACTTTTCGCCGCCCGACAGATTTTTCACCCCGTAGGCGACCTTGAAATCGGCGGTAAGGGTTTCCACCTCCAGATCAAGTCCCTGCTTGGAATTTGCGGCGTAATCGCTTTTCACCCGCAGACGGAATTTTCCTCCACGTACCTCTGCAAGAATACGGTTTGCCTCTGTGGTAACAAGAGAGAGCATTTTTCCCAGAAAATAGCGTGTAAAGGAAATTCCCTTGTCACCACGCATAAATTTTGCAAAATCCGACAGCTTGTCCGATTTTTTGCTTTCCGTTTGTATTGCCGCGAAACGCCGTGAGCATTCCTCGGAAAGCTTTTTCAGTCGGTTTGATCGTTCGTCGGCAAGTTTGAGCTGTCCAGACAATTCGGACATATCCGTCTCGGCGGTCTGCACCTGAGAAGCGATCTCATCTGTCGGAGGGGGAGACTTAACCTCAAGCTCCTTTTTCAGCGTATTCGACCGCTCCCGCGCCGTGTGCAGAGCAAGGTCGTACTGCTTTGTCTCCTCGGAAAGCCGCGCCGCATTTTCCTCCGAAAGGAGCGAGGCATCGTATTCGTCGGGAGAAATGCCGAGTCCCGAAAGCTTTTCAAGAAATGCGGAACGTGCCGCTTCAAGCATTTTTTCCGCACCGTCAAGCTCCGTCCGAGCCTGACCCAGAGCGGCGGAAGCTTCTATTTTAAGCTTTTCAGCCGTCGAGTATTCGCTCTCGGAGCGCTCCTTTTCCCGCGCGAAAGCTTCGGTCTCCGCTTTGAGACGGCTCACGCCCGCGGCGTAGGAATCCGCGTCCCCGAAGCGCGGGTCGAGACTTTCTTTCAAAGCGGACAGCTCCGCCTTTGCTCCAAGCTCGGCATTGCGGGCGGCTTCAAGCTTTTCGGTTTCGTCGGAAAGCTGCTTTTCAAAATCGGCTTTAAGCGCGGAAAGCTCTTTCAGACGGCTGTCGATCTTGGGCAGCATTTCGTTCTGCTTGACTGCTTCACCGTGCCTTTGAGTAACCTCGTCAAGCTCCGCGGCGGTGTAGCCAGTGTCGGCGACAGTCTTTTGCTCCGCGGCGATACAGTCCTTGGCAGCGGGGATACGGGCTTCCTCCGCGGCAATTTTCGTTCGCAGATCGGCAAGCGCTTTGGCAGGACGCTCAAAAGCAGCTCTTGCGGCTTTGACCTCGGCGGCGGTAACAGCGTTTTCCGAAAGTCCTGCGGGGGCGGGGTGAGAAAGACTTCCGCATACGGGACAGGGCTGACCATCTTTGAGACGGGAGGAAAGCTCTGCCGCCGCGTTTCGGATATAGTCCCCGTAAAGCTTGTCGTATTTGATTTCGGCTGCGGATTTTTCCGCTTCAAGCTTGTCAGCCTCGGTGGTCATATCCGAAATTTTTATGCGTATCTTTTCAAGAGCCAAAGTGTAGGTGACAAGACGTTTTTCGGCTTCTGCGCCGCTTTTTAGCTCATTCAGACGGGCGGCAAGCTCGGGCAGCTTTCGGGAAAAATTTTCCGTGATGAAGTCCCGTTTTTCCGAAAGACTGTCGGATTCCGAAGCGCACTTTCCGACGCGTTCCTCCGCGCCGCGCCTGCGTTCTCCGCAAAGCTCTGTTTGGACGGAAAGCTGTTTCAGCTCCGCAGTTTTGCGGGAAATTTTTTCGTACAGCGGAGCAAGATTTGCCAGTACAGCAAGCTCGGCTGTTTTAGACTGAAATTCGGGTTCATTTTTGGCAGCGTCGGCTTTAAGCTTTTCCGCACGGGAAAATTTATCTTCCGCCGAGGAAAAATTTTTCTCCTCAAGCTTTGCACGTTCTGTCCGTTCGGCAAGATTTTTTTCCGCCGAGACAAGCGCGTTTTTTTCCGCAAGAGCGCGGGAGGCGTTTTCATGCTTTTTTACAATAAGACGCTTTTTCTCGGCTTCACCGCGGCCCGCTTCAAGCTCCGCAAGATGTTTTTCCGCAGCCTCAAGCTCCGAAAATTTCGCTGCCAAAAGTTTCGCCTCGGTAAGCTTTTCACGAAGCGCGGCAAGATTTTCCTTTGCTTCGTCAAGCTTCGGCGAAAGGGACTTTATTTCCTCCGAAAGTTTTTTTATCTCCGCGTCAAGCTGTTCGGGGGACTCGGCGTTCTCCGCCGCAAGCATGGCTTTGAGAGCCTCCGTTTCTGAGGAAAGCTTTTTTCTCAGCGTTTCGGATTTTTCCCACAGCTTGTCCGAAAGGCGGGTGTACTTGTCCGCTCCGAAAAGGGTGGAAAGCATTTCCTCCTTGTCTTTGCTGCCCGATGTCAGAAGCTGCTCGAATTTGCCTTGGGGAAGGATTATGACCTGTCTGAACTGGTCGGCGGAAAGTCCTGTAAGCTCCTCGGCTTTGGCGCGGACAAAGGCTTGCTTGGGGTTCTCGAAAAAGGCGCGGAAGCAATCCGTTTCCTTGTCGAAAAAGAAGCAGTCCTGACGGGTCTCAAGCTTTTTGCTCCGAGGAGTAACGGTTATTGAGCGGGCGAACTTGTAGAGTTCCCCGCGTATTTTGAAAGTAAATTCTACCAGCGTGGGGAGCTTTTCCGCAGCAGGCAGAGCGCAGCGCATATCCGTCCTGTCGCCGCCGCTTGACTCGCCGTAGAGCGCGTATGCAACGGCGTCCAGAACGGCGGTTTTTCCCGCGCCTGTTTCGCCGTGGATAAGGAAAAGGCTGTCCAGCTTTTCAAAGTCTATTTCGACCGCCTCTGCGTAGGAAGCGAACGCTTGGATTTTAAGCTTAACGGGGAGCATTTTACGTCCTCTTTTCAGTAAAAATGGGAATATCTGAAAATAATTATACTTTAACAGGTGGAAAAAGTCAACGATAAATTTTACTTTAGCGGGGTACGGTTCTATATGGGGAATAAGTACCCGCCATACAAAAACCAAATAAATTAGGTAACCAATAAAGCTACCTGCCCCCTTGAGGGGGCATAGCCAAATTAATAGTCCAAACATTTTACGCAGGGGGTGACTCAGCCAGCGGGGGCTCCCCGCCTAAATCAAAATTTATTACGAAAAATACGTGGGTTTAGTCAGACCGTCACGCTGCTGTGTCAATCTCCGCTTCTGTCGAAATACGTCGGATAATTTCCGTTGACTTTTGGAATAAAATGGTATATCATATTATTGTAATGACCATAATATTCCAAAAAGATAAGGATGATGAAAATGATTTGTCCAAGCTGCGGAAAGGAATACAACGAGAGAATGACCTGCTGTATAAGCTGCGGGGCGGATCTTGTACCATGCGAGCAGGAGACCGAGCAGACGGTCTTTGAACCGCTTATACCCGAGGAAAGCTACAAAGCTGTATCGGCTGCCGCGGGAAATGAAGCGGGCTTCGTTAGGGAAATGTCGGGACATTCCGCTGTTCCCGATATCCCCGAAGATGATACCCGCGGGGAAATACCCGTCCCCGTCAGTGCGGTCAAGCCGCGGGTGTCTCTTTCGGGAGCGGCAAGGTTTACGGGCTCTCTTGCTGCTTCGGTATTAATGCTGGCGTTTATACTGATCTTTTCGGCTGCGTCGGCGGTGCGGCTTGCCACAAGCGAGGTCAGGATCGCACGCTTTGCGGAAAGTCTCGACGTTATGAATCTTCCCGCCGCCGATACCGCCATTCCTACGGAGGGGTACGGGGTAGCGGAGGACGCAACCGTTCAGGAGGCTATTTATGTTATGTCAGGCGGCACGGGTCTGAGCCGCGAGGATATAAGAACTATCTATGAGACCTCCACGATACAAAGCTTTATTACCGCTCAGCTTACAGAGTACGCACAGTTTGTCCGCAGCGGGAAGATACCCGAAAAGCTTACCGCGGACAAGCTTAAAAGCGTTTTCAGCGAAAATCTCGGCGTGATCGACAACGCACTCGGCAAGCCCCTTTCTCAGCACGATATCAATCTGGCGTTCTCCGAAATAGAAAGCGTTCAGCCCATGCTTGACAGGCTTTCTCCCGCTTCGCTGGAGGAGCTTCTGGGCAGCGGAGGCATAACCGCGCTTCGGCTGTTAAGCTCCATGCCCATACTGATAGGAGCGGCAGCTATGGCGGCGGCAATGCTTCCGCTGCTGAGAGCTATAAACCGAAAAAACACCGATATGCTCCGCTGGGGCGGCGGGGCTGCGCTTGCGGGAGGAGCGGCAGTCTCCGCGGCGGTATTTTTGTTTACGGTACAGTCCGCACCGGTGGGGGACAAGCTTTTCCGCAGCATAGCCAAATGCGCCGCAGATGTGATATCTCCCGATATGTACCGCATAGGCGGAGTATTGGCGGTACTGGGAGCGGTAATGCTGATCTGGGCGGGAACGCTGAGAAAAGCTCAGTCGGCAGGTGAAAAGATCGGGGGAACAGTATAAATATCAAAACGGGCAGGAAAGCTTTACGCTTCCTGCCCGCGGCATTTTATATATACATCTGATATCAGTCGGAAATCTCGATGCTGTCCGCGTCCGCATCGGCAAAGTCGCCGTCGTTGGAAAATTCAAACTCGGAATAGCCGTCGTTTTCCTCGGCGGTATCGTAATAATCCAGACCGTCCGTACTCAGCGCAGAGGTGTCAAGACCGTCCATGTCTCCGGGAACAAAGGCGGGAGCCTGTGTCTGCGGCTGGGGTTCGGGCTTGGGAGGCTCTTTTTCCTCAGCGGGAGCGGGCTTTTTTTCAGGTCTTGCAAAAAACTCGTCGGGCTGGAGCGGCTGGGGAATATCGGGTATAGGCACGGGAGCGGGTCTGCCGGTTTCGGTAAATCCGCCTGCGGAAGCAACTGCTTCTGCCGCATTTTCAGAGGTATCGGCTGTCGGGGTAGAGGGGGACGGTGAATAGTATCCCGTTTCGGCGGCAGGGTAGGTCGGTCTTGTTTTCTTGTAGACGATAACTCCCGCCACGGCAAATGCGGCGATGATAACAAGTCCTACAATAAGACTGATGTAGGGGGCGTTAAGATTGCGGTAAACCACAAATTCGTAAGGGATAACATGCTGTTCGGCTTCCGAACGGCTGCCGTAAAATTCGTTTTCCGTAAGCCATTCTAACAGCAGCGGCATAAGATCGTCGTCGATTTTCTTGACGCGCGCAACTATGTACATTTCGGTAAAATCAATGTCGGTGTTGCCGTCAAGGTATTCCCATGTATCGTCGCAAACGGCGTAAAGGTTTTTTCTGTCTTCAATGTTTGAAGCTGAAATGGTAACGAAAAGCTCTTTATCGGAATCGGCGTCGTTGATAAGCGGCATAAGGAAGTATTCCTCCGACGTTTTGGAGGAAGTTTCAATTCCAAGGGTAGTTTCGGTAGTAGTCTCGGACGCATAGCAGTCAATAATGTTGTTGACATAGCCCTGAACAAAGCTGCCTTTTTTAACGTCCGTCATGCTGTCGTAGTTGAAGTCGGGAACATAGCCGTTGATTTTGATAATGTCAGATACGCCCTGCACCGTAAGGACTGCCCCCATTACAAAAAGGAAGATCAGCACTATTGCTATCCTGATTTTAAACATTAATTTGTACCCCCTGAAATATTTGGTTAAACGTTTTCGCGCATAAAACAATTTTAGCATATTACGGTGAAAACGTCAAGTATTTTTTAGGATTTGTTATGCGCTGAATCAAAATTTTCATGCTCTTTACAATAATTCGAAAGATATCGACAAATCAAAATAAATATGTTATAATTCAATAAAGTACTATAGCTGAACGGAGGCGTTTTTATGAAATCAAAAAAACTTCTTGCCCTGACAGCCGCGCTGCTGACCTGCGTTTTTATACTTTCCCTCGGAGCTTCCGCAAGTCCAAAGACCCCGAAAAAGAAAAGCATAAGCCTTGACAGCACGACCATTACCATCTGCGAGGGTGAGACCTTTACCCTTAAACCGTCCGTTACTGGATACAAAAAATGCACCGTTCAGTGGTCGTCCTCGGACAAGTCCGTCGCCACAGTAAAAAAGGGCGGTATCGTCACCGCGCTGAAAGAGGGTACGGCGGATATTTCCGTAAGGATAAAGGGTACCGATCTGAAAGCCGTGTGCAGAGTTGCCGTAACAGCCCGTGAACCCGATCCGAACGACTATACCACCGTTACCGTTGACGGTAACACCTATACTCTTTCCTTTGAGGACAACTTCGACGGCGACACCCTTGACGAAACAAAATGGGAAAGATGTCCCGAACAGAAAAGACAGGATCTGAACAATTACTGGGACAACAGTATGTCCTATCTTGACGGCGAGGGAAATCTTGTTATAGGAATGTCCTACGACGGAGAAAACGACCGCTTTCTCAGCGGCGGCGTCAGAACCAAGGGAAAGTTCGAGCAGGCTTACGGATATTTCGAGATACGCTGCACCGTGAACAGCGTCCCCGGGTACTGGACGGCTTTCTGGCTTATGGGGGACAGCGTTGTTGACGAGACAGGCGGCGGCAGGAACGGTACCGAGATAGACATTATGGAAACGCCCTATTACAGTAAAAAACAAGTCCAGAACACCCTTAACTGGGACGGCTACGGCAGCAGCCATAAATCATCGGGAAATGTTACGGATATCGACGTTTACGACGGTAAATACCACACATTCTCATTGCTGTGGACTAAGAAAGAGTACGTTTTCTACATAGACGGAAGTGTATCTTGGCGCACCGACGCGGCTAAGGCTCTGGGTACCTGCGAAGTCCCGCTGTTTATCAAAATATCCTCCGAAACAGGTTCCTGGACGGGTATCCCCAACCCCGACGACCTGCCGGACAAAATGCTGGTGGACTATGTAAGGGTCTACAAATAACCCCGAAGGGAGCGCATTGATATAAAAATTCTTCACACCTCAGACCTGCATCTCGGCATATCATTGTGCGGAATACCGCTTCTGCCTTATCAGAAAACGCTCTGCGAAAGCCTTTGCAAACTGTCCGAGGACGCGGACGCGGTCATAATCGCGGGGGACGTTTTCGATACCTCGGTGGCTTCCGCGGAAGCGGTGAAGCTCTGGAGCGAATTTGCCACAAAGCTTTGCCTTGAAAGAAAAATTCCCGTGATAGTATGCGCGGGAAATCACGACGGCGCGGCACGGCTTGCCTCCTGCGCGGGACTTCTCCGTTCGTCTGGACTGTACATATCGGGCTCCGTTGAGGACGCGTTTGTCCCCGTGACCGTGGGAAATGTTTCTATATATTCTCTGCCGTACTTTAATCCCACGGACGCTGCCGCAGTTTTGGACTGCGAACCGAACGCCGCTTCCGTGATGAAAGCCGTGACCGAAAAAATTTTGTCAAGCACGGAAAGCCCCGTGAATATTCTTGCCGCACACTGCTTTGCGGCGGGGGCTTCCGCGGCGGAAAGCGACATATCCGCAAGAGCGGCAGAGTCCGTCGGCGGCGCGGATAAAATTCCCGCGGACGCTTTTTCGGGCTTCGATTATGTGGCTCTGGGACATCTCCACAAGGCGCAGACCGTATCAAAAATCGGCGCAAAGACCCTTATACGGTACAGCGGCGCGCCCCTGCCCTATTCCTTTGGAGAAGCAAGGTACAAAAAATCCGTTACCCTGTTCGATACTGAGACGCTTTCAGTAACGGAGCTTGACGTCCCCCAGCCCTATAGACTGCGCACTCTGGAGGACAGCTATGAAAATGTTTTGGAAACGGCGAAAGCCGACCCGAACCGTGACGATTTCATGAAAATAACCCTGACCGACAGCTTTGCGGGGGACAACATTTTCATGCGGCTAAAGGAGCTGTACCCCAATCTTTTGCAGTTTTCGGGAATGCGTCCCAACGCTTCGGGAGATGCGGAAACAACTGCCGCCGAGACTGCTTCGGAAATGGATATCGTATCCCTTGCCGTCCGATACTGCGAGGAAAGGCGGGGGGAAAAGCCCGGCGAGGACGAGCTGAAATGGCTGTCCGAAGCGTTAAAGGAGCTTGAAGAGGAAACGTAACAAGAAAGGAACTGCACTGAAATGAATACCAAAATAAAAACTTACATGGACATACTGCTGAAAGCAATACTTACGGGCATAGCCATAGGCATCGGAGGAACGGTCTATCTTTCCTGCGAAAACAAGGTGGTGGGAGCGTTTCTGTTCGGAACGGGACTGTTCACCATACTTACATTCGGATTTATGCTTTTCACCGGAAAGGTTGGCTACGCAGTTGAAAACAAGCCTGCATATCTGATAGACCTTGTTTTCATCTGGGCGGGAAATCTTATCGGTACGGCTGTGACCGCGGGACTTTTAGCGGCAACAAGGATAGGCGCGGGCATTTCCGAAAAGGCGAAAGCCCTGTGTGATGTGAAGCTGTCCGACAATTTGGTAAGCATATTTATCCTTGCCTTTTTCTGCGGACTTCTCATGTTTATCGCCGCGGACGGCTACAAGAATATAAAAAATCCCGTGGGACAGATGCTTGCGGTTTTTCTGCCCGTAATGACCTTTATCCTCAGCGGCTTTGAGCACTGCGTTGCAAATATGTACTACTTCACCGCAGGAGGGGCTTGGTCGGGAAAGGGTTTTCTCTATATGCTTGTGATGACCTTGGGCAACGCCGCTGGAGGTATACTGATACCGCTGTTCCGCAAAGGCTTTGCAAAGGAATGATACCGAAAGGGAGCTGATAGAATGGACGAAAAAAATCAAAACGGAGATATCGTTGAGCTGAATCTTCCCGACTATACCGAGGAGCAGAACGCCGTTCCCGACGTGGAAACGGAAAGCTCCTTTGCGGAGGACAGGGAGGAAATTTTTCGCAGAAACATGGAGCTTGCCGCAAGGTCGGGAGAAGCTCCCGCCTACAGGGAGGAGTTCCCGGAAAACCCCGACGCGGAGGAGATATATCCGCAGATCAGGGTCATGCCCGAGGATAACCGTCCCGACATTACGAGCGCTTTGGATGCAAGCGGAAAATCTGCGGCTAAAAGTTCGTCCAAAAGAAAAAGCAGGAAATGGGGACGGCTTGAAACCATATGTGCAAGTATAGTTATTGCCGTTGTCGCAGTTTCGGCGATAGTTGTGATATCCAAGGGAGCGGCAATGAGCGGCGGTCTTTCGCTAACCGCCGAAGCCGTAGTGGATGCCGATGAAAAGGCGAAGCTTATGCATACCGCAGCTTCGGCGGGTCTGACCCAGCTTTTTATCGAAGGCGCGGATATAAGCGGCTATAAATTTGAAAACAGCGGCACGGTCTTTTCTTTCGGCGGCACAGAGATCAATACAGCGGATTACTTGGGAAATAACTTTTCGGGTTATGTCTGCGGCGGATTTGATTCAGAGACAGGCAGTGTAGAATATACCCTGTGGTCAGCCGAGCCTATCCCCGACGAGTACAAGCGCGTCCTGACCGACAGCGAGCAGGAGGCTCTTGCCAAGGAGGGAATAATAATCGGCTGTTATCCCGCATTTGAATAGATATGAAAAAAATAAAAACGGAGCAGGTTTACTGCTCCGTTTTTTGGCTGTTCCGCATTTATTTACCCTGCGGCTTCTGAGGCTGTGCGCTGTTTGCGGCGACCTCCTTGATGGAGGTAACAAGTCCCGCAAGTCCCTGGATCTCCGAGGGAATGATGATCTTTGTGGCTCTGCCGTCGGCAGCTTTCGCAAAGGCTTCAAGGCTCTTGAGAGCGATAACGTTGTCCTGAGGATTGGACTGGTTGAGACGAACAAGGCTTTCCGCAAGGGCGTTCTGAACCAGCTGAATGGACTCCGCTTCACCCTGCGCTTCGAGAATTTTCTGCTGTCTTACAGCGTCCGCGCGGAGGATCATAGCCTGCTTTTCAGCCTCGGCGCGGAGAATTTCCGCTTCCTTGTCGGCTTCGGCGCGGAGAATCTTGGACTCTTTTTCACCCTCTGCAACAAGCACCTGAGACTTCTTTTCACCCTCTGCCTGGAGAATTTTTTCACGTCTTTCGCGCTCCGCTTTCATCTGACGTTCCATGGAGTCCTGAATCTCTCTGGGAGGGATAATATTTTTCAGCTCAACACGGTTTACCTTGATGCCCCAAGGGTCTGTGGCTTCGTCAAGGATAGCGGTGATTTTAGCGTTGATAACATCTCTGGAAGTGAGAGTAGCGTCCAGCTCAAGCTCGCCTATAATGTTACGGAGAGTTGTGGCGGTAAGATTTTCGATAGCCGCCAAGGGACGCTCAACGCCGTATGTGTAAAGCTTTGAATCGGTAATGCGGTAGAACACAACCGTGTCTATCTGCATGGTAACGTTATCCTTGGTGATAACGGGCTGGGGCTTGAAGTCCGCAACCTGTTCCTTTACGGAAACTCTCTTTGCAACCTTTTCGATAAAAGGCACAACATAGTGAGGACCCGCATGGAGAGAGCGGGCATAAGTACCCAGTCTTTCCACAACGTACTCGTTAGCCTGCGGGACAAACTTGATGCCCGAAATAAGAATAAGAATGACCAGAATGATAAGACCGATAAAAATATACTGCATAATAACGTCAACCTTTCAAATTAATTTTTTGTATCGCTTTCGCTGCCGCCGCTGTCCTTATCTTTAAGAATAACCGCAAGCTTTGCGGAACGAACCTCTGTTACCGTAACGACCGCTCCCTCGGAAATTTTAGCTCCGTCCGCGGAGACAGCCGCCCAGTTTACGCCGCCCAGCCGTACTCTTCCGCCGCCCGTCTCGTTGTCGATATTTTCTGTGACAACGGCAGTCTTTCCCACTTCAAGCTCGGAGTTGGTGGGAATGAACTTGCTGGGGAAAAGCTTTTTCAGCAAAGGACGTGTAAACGCCAATAGTATGCCCGAAATTAGGGTAAATACAATAAGCTGAAGCGTAAGATTTCCGCCCATTGTGGCAGTGATGAGAGCGCCCATCGCGCCCGCCGCAAACCATATGGACACAAGCGCAAAGGTCGCCGCTTCGACCAGAAGCGCGGCTATAAAAAAGATGATCCAGAATATGATCATATCCGTTCTCCTTTCCATACTTTTGAAAAACGTGTCGAAAAAAGGGAATGAACCTTTAAATCAATAATACCATATATACGGGGCGAATGCAAGTTAAATGCAAATTAAATTTTATGGAAATCCAAAAATTTGCAGATTTCGTGCGGAGGAGCAGGTTTTCCGAGCTGCTTCCGATAATTTTTCAGACTTTATTTGCGCCTATCTCAACCCACGCGGGACGGAAGCCGCAGTTAAGAGCAATATTCCAGGAATGGTAATTCGACAGGCTTGTGCCGTAAAACGGAATATCCCCGCGCTTTAAAATCTCGTTTTTCAGCAGGGTGACAAGATATGTACCCACGCCCTTTGAGCGGTATCCGGGCATAACGTCTATGCCTATCTGCTGCCAGTCCGAGGTATCCTCGGAGCAGCCCGCCATGCCCATTATTGTTTCGCCGTCATAGGCACAGACAACAATGGTGTCGGGACGTTCCTCAAGATATTTTCCGCATATTGCATTTGGAAAACGCTTGTCACCGTAGAACGGAGAAATTTCCTCTTTTCCGTAAAACCATTTTACGGGATAATTTTTTTCGGGCAGGACATTTTCCGACGGCAGAAACATATGGTGGGTCTGGGAAAGGGTGTACCCGAATTTGTTCAGTTCCTTTTCAAGGGGGAGCAGGTTCGGCAGTTCAAACAGCCAGTGTCCCGTTTCAGCGGTCATGAAACCGCGCAGGAACGGGTGCAGGCTTTCGTCCGCGGTAATGACCGCATTCCCGCCCGTTGTTGCCATATGGAAAAAATATTTTTCGGGACTGTACTTCCGTCTGCCCTCGTTAAGAGCGGAGACCGTAAGAATATTTTCCTGTTTTGTAAAATCGTCGGGTGAACAGTTAAATTCAACCGCAAGCAAGCTCCGAAGCTTTACACCTAAGTTATATTCCTTTTGCGACATAATATGCGCCTCCTCTTCAAATCAACTATACTATATATAAATCTACTGTGTATATCAAGAAAACAGAACGGTGCAAATCCCGATACGGATATGCACCGTCCTTTTGAATGCTTGGGTTATCTTACCTTTTCGTCGTTCTCTCTGAAAATTCTTTCAAGAACTTCGTCCATAGGCTTTGCACCAAGGTCGCCCTCCTTGCAGGAGCGGAGAGAAAGCGTATTCTCCTCCACTTCCTTGTCGCCTACGATAAAGAAGTATGGTATCTTGTCAAGCTGCGCCTGACGGATCTTGTAGCCCACGCCCTCCTTGCGGGAGTCAACAGTTGCGCGGATACCTTTTGTTTCAAGCTTTTCAAGCACCTTTTGGCTGTACTCCGCGGCTCTGTCCGTAACGGGAAGGATACGAACCTGTTCGGGAGAAAGCCACAGCGGCAGCGCGCCCGCGTAGGTCTCGATAAGGTACGCAAGTGTACGCTCATAGCAGCCAAGAGAAGTACGGTGAATGATATAGGGCATACGCTTTTTGCCGTCCACGTCGGTGTACTCCATGCCGAATTTTGCCGCAAGAAGCATATCTATCTGAATCGTAACAAGGGTATCTTCCTTGCCGTACACGTTTTTGTACTGGATATCCAATTTCGGACCGTAGAAAGCAGCCTCATCTATACCGATAGTATATTCCAGACCGAGGTGGTCGAGAATCTTTTTCATTGTCGCCTGAGCTTCTTCCCACTGTTCCGCAGTACCCTCGTACTTGTTTTTGGGATTTGCGGGATCCCACTGTGAGAAGCGGAAGGTACACTTGTCAAGAAGTCCAACCGTGTCAAGCATATACTTTGCAAGCTCCAGACAGTCCTTGAATTCCTCTTCAAGCTGTTCGGGACGGAGGATAAGGTGTCCCTCGGAAATGGTGAACTGACGTACACGGATAAGACCGTGCATTTCGCCGCTGTCCTCGTTTCTGAAAAGCGTGGAGGTCTCACCCAGTCTCATGGGAAGATCACGGTAGGAGCGTGCTCTGTTAAGAAATACCTGATACTGGAAAGGACAGGTCATCGGACGGAGCGCAAAGCATTCCTTAGTCTCGTCGTGAGGGTCGCCCAGAACGAACATACCGTCAAGGTAGTGATCCCAGTGTCCAGAAATTTTGTAAAGCTCACGCTTTGCCATGTAGGGAGTTTTTGTCAGCAGATAGCCGTGCTTCTGCTCAACGTCCTCAACCCAGCGCTGGAGAATCTGAATAACGCGCGCACCCTTGGGAAGCAGAATGGGAAGTCCCTGACCGATGTAGTCTACGGTCGTAAAATATTCAAGCTCACGTCCCAACTTGTTGTGGTCGCGCTTTTTAGCTTCCTCGGCAGCCTTCAGGTGTTCCTCAAGCTGACTTGCCTTGGGATATGCAGTACCGTAAACACGGGAAAGCTGCTTGCCCTTAGCGTCGCCGCGCCAGTATGCGCCTGTGCAGGCTGTAAGCTTAAAAGCCTTTACAGCGGAAGTGTTCATCAGATGAGGACCTGCACAAAGGTCGGTAAAGTCGCCCTGCTTGTAGAAGCTGATATCCTCGCCCTTGCCTGCGTGTTCGGCGCAAAGCTCCACCTTGTAAGGTTCGCCCATTTTTTCAAGCATAGCCTTTGCCTCGTCTGCGGGCAGACCGAACTGCTCGATGTCGATACCCTCCTTGACGATCTTTTTCATCTCAGCTTCGAGAGCCGCAAGGTCGTCGGCGGTAAAAGCCTTTTCGGTGTCGAAATCATAGTAGAAACCGTTGTCGATAGCAGGACCTATTGCGAGCTTAACGTTGGGGTAAAG
>JAIEDQ010000172.1 GCA_029067895.1 Oscillospiraceae bacterium
ACTATTATCCTGCAAATTTATATTATTTTAGCTACTTTAGTCAAATAATATTGCAAGTTTATGTACAGTAAATTGCAGTATTGTAATTTTAGAGACAAAACAAAAGCATCCGTGACAATTTTGCGGACGCTTTTGTTTTGCAATATCAACTTATCAAACTTGCATTTTGAGACCTTATACGGGAAAATTCCACTCGGCGCGAATCCTGTCCATAAGCTTCATAACGCCCAGCGTGTCGGACAGCGGGTTCAGTTTGCTTTCCTTTCTGTTTTCCGCAAGACACCGCTGAGCCTCCATTATCTCATACTCGTAGCCGTTGCACAGGTGCGGCGTAATGCTTTCCTCAGCAAGCTTGTTGTCTTTGTCGTACAGCCGAACGGTGTCGGTGCAGAAATACCAAGGGTCGAAAGCAATCCTGCCCTCCGTGCCCACTATGACGGCGCGGTTGTCGTTCTCGATATCGAAGCCCGCAACCATGCTTGCATAGGCGTTTCCGTACTTCAGAATGACCGCTTCGTCCATGTCAACGCCGTGACCGATGTTTACCTCCGCCGCGATATGCTTCGGCTCATAGCCGAGAAAAGCCGTTATCAGGGTCAGGGGGTACACGCCCAAGTCCAGAAGCGCGCCGCCGCCCAAGTCCGCGCGGAAAAGTCTGTCTGTCGGGTCGTATTCCACGGGATTGGAAAAGTCCGCCCGAATTGCTTTGATATCCCCTATTTTACCCGCCGCAAACCATTCCCGCGCTTTCAGGAACGAGGGCAGACACTTCGTCCACATGGCTTCCATGAAAAAGAGGTTTTTCTCTTTGGCAATGGCTATAAGCTCCTCAAGCTGCGCGGAATCCACAGTAATGCTCTTTTCGCAAAGCACGTTCTTGCCATGCTCGAAGCAAAGCTTCACGTTCTCATAGTGGCAGCTCATGGGGGACGCCACGTACACGATATCCACATTCGGGTCGGAGGCAAGCTCCTCGTAGCTGCCGTAAGACTTCTCTGCGCCGTAAAGCTTTCCGAACTCGGCAGCTTTTTCCGCAGACCTTGAAGCGCAGGCGTAAAGCTTTGCGTCTGAGACGGACAGAACCGCTTTTGCAAAGGTGTGGGCGATCTTGCCTGTTGCCATTATTCCCCAGTTTACAGTTTTTGACATAATTTTATACCTCCCGAAAGTTATTATTTATGTAGTCCAAATAACCCCTTTTGGCCACTGCGTCGGGATTGCTCCTATACCACTCGTACTCCTCGCAAATGCCCTCCGCAAGTGGTTTTACATCGGGCATAAGCTTCAGCATTCGCGAAACGTCGAGACGATAGTCCATATCGTAAAAGCAGAAATAATTCCGCGCAAAACAGTCCCGCGGAGCGATCTTTAGTTCGGGGACTTTTCCCGCCGCCTCAAAGCACAGCCGCACCCATTCGCTGACGGTGACGATATCGGGATTTCCCACATTAAAAATTTTTTCGGCGGGTCTGACGGTGCAGAGAATTTCGATAAATCTGCACAGGTCGGAAACGTCAAAAAATTGCAGGGGCAAGTCCTTTCGCGGGACGTAAACGGGCTGTCCGCGGTCGGCGCAGTCAAAAATATAAGGCGCGCGGTAGAGATTTTCGTGTCTGCCGTAAAGGTACGGCGGACGGATTATATAGGCGTTTCCCACGTTTTCAAGCAGGAAATTTTCCGCTTCAAGCTTGTTTGTGCCGTAGTCTCCCCAAACGGAATTTCTGACGCACTCCTGCTCCTCGCGGAAAGGCAGGGGCAGCGTTTCGGGATAGACCGCTCCCGAACTTGTGAAAACATAGCAGCCGAAGTCCCCAAGTGCGGAGACAAGACTTTCCGTATCTGCTCGGGTGTATGCGGACACGTCTATCACAAGGTCGAAAGCCTTGTCTTTGAGCCTGTCCCCCAAAGCGTGCCTGTCGCATATTATCGGGGTAACTCCCTCCGGCTGTGGACGGTTTCCCCTGTTCAGCACGAAAACATTATCGCCCTTTGCGGCAAAATATTCAGCGGCAAAACGGCTGACAAAAACCGTTCCGCCTGTTACAAGAATGTTCCTCATAACGTCTTGCCCGCCTTTCTTTCCCATGGATTTTCCTCGGGATGCTTGCTCCATATGCCAAGATCGGGGGAAAGGAACTTATGCTCTCCAAGCCAGACCTGCACCTGCTCCTCCACCCAGTCGCAGGCGGCGTGATAGCCCTCGCGGGTGATGTCGAACTCAGCTTCCGACACAAGCTCGGACTTCTCGAAGCAGTTTATGCCGTACCAAATCTGGGCAAGAAGCTTTTCCTTTGGCGTAAAGCGGAAGTTAAAGTCGTCCTGATTTGTGCCTCGCTTGTTTCCGCTGTATTTCCCGCCCATTTCAAAATATTCAAATTCGGGTATTTTAAAGGCTTTTTCCATAATATCAGTCCTTACATAGTTACTGCACAAATTATACCATATTTAAAAGGATTATTCAAGTACTGCAAACGGTCATGCGTAAAATTAAAAATATGCCCCGAAAGCTTTTCAGAGGACAGTTCGGCGCGCCTTTCAGAGCTGTAACCCGAATTGCACCGCACGCATAGTATAAAACAGGTTATTTTTTCTTAACCGGAAAGGAGCAGCTATGAATAACAACATGAATACAGCGGGAGACGGAAGTCTGTCCGCTTTTCCTGCCAATACGCCTGTGGGAATGTGCTATGTGCCGTTCCAGCAGTGGGAGACCCCATATGCCGAAAATATTGCTCTCGAACGCGGAACTATGTTCCCCTCGCTCGATCTGCCGTTCTGCGGAAAGGAGGGCTTGTGCAGTGAACGGAAATAATCTCATGCGTGCGATACAGATGTACGATTTCTATCTGTACGAGCTGAATCTCTACCTGGACACACATCCTACCGACCGAAAGGCGCTGGACCTGTTCAAAAAGTACACCGAAATGAGGACTGCGGCTTATGACGCCTATGTAAGCAAATACGGTCCTATAACCGCCGACCAATCTTCAACAACCGAACGCTTTAACTGGGTAGACGACCCCTGGCCTTGGGAAAGGAGCGCGAACTGATCATGTGGGCTTATGAGAAAAAATTACAATACCCCGTAAATATCAAGAACAACAATCCTAAGCTGGCGCAGGCTATCATTGACCAGCTCGGCGGTCCAGACGGTGAATTGGCGGCTTCCATGCGGTATCTGAACCAGCGTTACGCCGCACCCTATGCGCAGGTAAAGGGTGTGCTGACGGATATCGGCACGGAGGAGCTTGCGCACCTTGAAATAGTATCTGCTATCCTCTACCAGCTTACAAGAAATCTCACAATGGAGCAGATCAAGGCAAGCGGCTTCGACACCTACTTTGTTGACCACACAACAGGAATTTACCCCGCCGGCTCATCGGGTATGCCTTTCACTGCGGCATATTTCCAGTCCAAGGGCGACCCTGTAACAGACCTTGTAGAGGACCTTGCGGCTGAGCAGAAAGCCCGTGCAACATATGAAAATATCCTGCGGCTTACAGACGACCCCGACGTCCGCGACCCGATCAAGTTCCTGCGCGAACGCGAGATAGTTCATTTCCAACGTTTCGGCGAAGCGCTGCGAATCACACAGGATAACCTTAATTCCAAAAACTTCTATGCCTTTAACCCTGCGTTCGACAAATAATCTTCGGCTGCGATTCGTTATTCGGGAAAGTAACAATATGAGAGCTTTCACGAAATACCGTTAAGAGGCAAATACTTCTTATCATAAAAACAGGGATCATTCTATTGCAATGACCCCTGTTTTTTTAACTTGAATATCCCGTTCGCCGATGCTTTAACGGCAGTAATATAGAACGCCGTTTTCGGTAACAGTCCGCTTCATTTGTATACCGAAAACACGGTCGAGAACACCGCTTTCAAACACTTCATCGGGCGTGCCGACGGCGGCTTTGCTTCCCTCGGACATAACGATCATTTCATCCGCATATTTAAGGGCGGCGGGCAGGTCGTGAAGCACCATTACAACAGCTTTTCCGCTGTCCGCAAGCCGTCTCGAAAGCTCCATAAGCTTTAGCTGGTAGGAAATATCCATAAATGACGCGGGCTCGTCCATAAGGATAACGGGAGAGCTTTGCGCCAAAGCCATTGCAAGAAACGCGCGCTGCTGAGTTCCTCCCGACAGTCGGGACATATTTTCGTCCGCAAGCTCGGTAAGCTCCGTTATCCGCAGGGCTTCCTCCGCGGCGGCGATGTCCTCCTTTCGGTATCGGCGGGGATAGCTCAGGTGTGCAAATCTGCCGTGGAGAACCATTGTCATTACCGTAAGGTCGGGAATATTCTTTTTCTGCGGAAGATAGGCGACGTGTCTCGCAAGCTCGGCGGCGGTCATATCGCGCGTATCTCTGCCGTCCGCCAGAACGCGTCCGCCGCTTGCGGGTGTAATTCGTATAAGCGTTTTCAGCAGGGTGCTTTTTCCGCAGCCGTTAGGACCCGCTATTACCGTCACCTTGCCGCTTTCAAATCCCACCGAAACGCCGTGCAGAATTTCTTTCCCGCTATAGCCAGCGCGGAGCTCCTCGGTACAAAGCAAAAGCCTTTTATCCACGGGAATGACCTCCTTTGCGCCTGAACAGCAGGAAAATGAAAAAAGGTGCGCCAACCGCCGACATGACGATACCCGCAGGAATTTCAAACGGAGCAAACATTACCCTTGCTATACAGTCGCAAAGCGTTACAAAAGCCGCTCCCCCGACGGCGCATATGGGGAGGATACGCTTGCTTTCGCCGCCGACAATACGTCTTGCCATGTTGGGTACGATAAGTCCCACAAAACCTAAAAGTCCCGCAAAGCTTACGCTTGCCCCTGCAAGCAGAGCCGCCAGTACCAAAAATAATGTGCGGACTTTTTTCACGGGAAGTCCCAGACCCTGCGCGGTGTCCTCGCCCATTGCAAGAAGGTCAAGCTCGTTGGAAAGGGAAAGGGAGACCGCAAGCGCGGCGATAATAGCTATTCCCGCGGGGACAAGCCTTGCGGGGGAAACTCCCGAAAAGCCGCCTGTGCGGAAGTCCGCCGAAAGGGAAGCTGCATCGGGGAAAAGCGTTGTTATCGCTTCGGATATCGCCGCCAGAAAGCTGTTTACCGCAACGCCGCCCAGAATCACCGCGGAGCGTGAAGCTGCCGTTTTTCGTGCGGCGACCGCTACCGTAAGCACCGCAGCAAGCGCGCCCGCAAATGCCGATCCCGCCACAGCCCAGCCCGAAATTGCTCCGAGAGCGCAGCAAAGCGTTACGCCGAGACCCGCTCCCGCGTTTACGCCGATTATTCCCGGTGAGGCAAGACTGTTGGCAAGAACGCCCTGAATAAGCGCTCCCGAAACCGCCAGACCCGCTCCCGCAAGCAGACAGGCTGCCGTCCGCGGAAGTCTGACGAGAAAGAAAATGCGTCCCGAAACCGTTTCGGGACTGCTGAAAACCTCGCTCCATGAAAGACGCGCCGCTCCCAGACAAAGGCTGAGAACGGCGGCAATAACACAGCCTGCCGCGGTAACTGCAAAAACTAAGGGAAACTTTTTTCGTCCGAAATTTTCCACGGCGGCTGCTCCTTTTTAATAATTTGTGTTAAGGATTTCTTCAAGCTTTTCGTAAGCTTCGCCCCAGCGGGCGTTTGGTTTAAGGTTATAGAGACGCTTGTCCATAAAGCAGACCCGTCCCTCCTTGACGGCAGTAAGACCGCTCCATGCGGGATTGCCCGCGATAAAGGCGTCAAGCGTTTCCTGCGCGCCGTTTTTGTCGTCGCCCGTCTGTACAACGAAAATGAAATCGGGGTCACGCTCGATAATGTGTTCAATGCTTATCTTTTCGAGAAACGCATCGTTTCCGTCCGCAATATTTACGCAGCCGAGGGTGTCAAGCATTTTGCCGAGAACGTTTCCCCTGCTGCTTTTCGCCCGCACATAGCTTGCCGAAGCACGGAGCGACAGCACTTCGGGTGCGCCCTTTTCCGCAACGCGAGCCGCGCTGTCGGCGATAACGCTGTCCACGGTATCTTTTACGTCCGTACCGTTTTTTTGGTACAGGTCGCCCCTGCCCGTGATGTCCGTACATATCTTCAGCATGGCGAGGTAATCTTCAAAATCGGACACGTCAAAATATGCTATAGGAATGTCGGTACTCTCGATAGTATCCAGCCATTCAAGGTCGATACGCACCTGAGAGCTTGCGATTATGAAATCGGGGTCTGCGCTGAGAAGCGTTTCCAGACTTAATTCGTTTATTTTTCCAAGATCAAGCACGTCCTCGGACAGGGAAAGCTCCATGTCGTTCCATGCGTCATCGGGTGCGGCTGCAAGCTGTCCCCCCGCAAGCGTCCAGACCTCCGCGAAGCTTCCCAGCAGAGCCGCCGCTTTTTCGGGTTTGTTCACCGTGACCTCCCTGCCGAGCGCGTCGGTAAAGGTCACCGCGCTGTCTGCGTTCTGCGGAGGAATATCGTTTCCCCCCGCAGAACAGCCAGCCGCCGAAAGCATTACAGTCGCTGCCGCAAGGACTGCAAAAAGCCTTTTCATCAGCAGGTCGCACCGCCCTTGACAGTCTTTTTGAGTACCGCGCTCTTGTCGATCTTGTCGTTCAGAAGCTTATCCTGAACGTACTCGAAGCCGAGACGTTCGATGGTGTCCGCAAAGCGTTCGCCGCTGAGACCCTCGTCGCGGAAGAAGAGTATTGCTCTTTCCACAAGCTCCATGACCTCGTCCTCGGAGGTGAACAGCTTTTCGAGAGCTATGCCGTTTGCGACCTTTTTGCCCCATCTGCCGCCGATATAGACTTTATAGCAGTCGGTATATTCGGGAACTGCTCCGAACGGACATTTTTCACGGCAGCGTCCGCAGTTATTGCAGTCCTCGGTCATGACGATCTTGCCGTCCACCACCTTTGCCGCCTTAATGGGACAGGACATTTCAACCTGACATTTTCCGCAGCCGCGGCATTTGTCCGACTGGATAACGGGTACGCGCTGACCGATTATTCCCAAATCGTTAAGGTTGGGCTTCACGCAGTTGTTGGGACAGCCTCCCACCGCGATCTTGAACTTATGAGGCAGGGTAATGTCGTGATATCCGAGATAGAAACGCTCGTGAATTTTCTCGCTGAGACCGAACGTGTCGATAAGACCGTACTGACAGGTCGTACCCTTGCAGGACACAACGGGACGCACCAGCGAACCTGTACCGCCCGTGAGCAGATCGTGCTCTCCAAGGAAATCAATGACAGCTTCAATATTTTCATACTTAACGCCCTGAATTTCCAGAGTGAGACGGGTCGTAAAGGTTACCTCACCGCTTCCGAAGCGGTCTGCCGCCTCGGCGATAACGCGCTGCTCCTCGGCGGTCATCTTGCCGTTTTTCGTGATAACGCGGACATTGAACACGTCGGGATAACGCTTATCCTGCAAGCAGCCCAGTGCCTTTACACGCTTTATTTCCGCCGCGGAAAGTATACCGCCTGCGTTCTCGATCTTTACGGTGTTGAAAAATTCTCCGCCCTCGAGAACCCTTGTATTTGTGTAGCCGAAATGCTTCAGCCTATTTTGCAGGAAATATCCTCTCTTGCCCTTTGCGCAGATAAGCAGCAGCTTTTCGTCCTTTGCAATGCCGTCAAGCTCTCCGTTTACCTTGCCAAGGTCTATCCATTCCGCGCCGAAAATCTTGGGTTCGGGCTGAACGTCCAGAACGCGATAGCCCTTTGCCGCTCCCGCAGCATACTCGGCGGGAGTAAAGGTCTCGAACGCTCCGCTTATCTTATTTTCAAAAATGTAGCAAGCCTGTACAAACGGGTGGATAGCCGTGGAGAACGGAGGCGCATACGCCAAGTCCATAGTGTCGAAATCGCTGAGGGTAAGTCCTGCGGAAATTCCAACAGCGGCGATATCGGTCATTTTGTCCACCGCTCCCCCGCCAAGAACCTGCATACCCAGAAGCTTTCCTGTAGACTTGTCGGCGATAAGCTTTGTGGTAAAGGTGTCCGAATCGGGGTAATAGTGCGCCTTGTCGTCGGTAACGCAAACCACGGTGGCAATATCATATCCCGCCGCTTTCGCCTGCTCCTCGGACAAGCCTGTGCGTCCCGCGTTAAGGTCGTCAGCAAGCTTTGCAACGCCCGTTCCCAGACAGCCGCCATAGGAGGTCTGCGTTCCCGTAAGGGTTTTCGCAAGACATCTTCCCGTGATGTTTGCGGTAGAACCCATTGCAGACCACTGCCGCTGACCCGTGACAAGATTTTTTACGACAGCGCAGTCTCCCGCAGCGTAAACGTCCTCGATATTTGTACGCTGATATTCGTCCACGGCAACCGCGCCGTTTATCAGCTCTACGCCGCTGCCGTCGAGAAATGACGTTGCGGGACGTATGCCGATACTGAGTATGACCACCTCGGCGGGAAGCTCTCCCCCGCTTGTAACGGCAGCTTCGGCTTTGTCGTTGCCCTTAATGGAAAGCAGCGACGTTCCCGTCATTATCTTCATGCCTTTTTTGCGGAGGTGCTTTGCCGCATATCCCGCCATTTCGGGGTCGAGGACGTTGGGCAAAATCTGTGAGGTCATGTCGATAACGGTAACGGCAAGTCCTTGCAGCATAAGGTTTTCAGCCATTTCCATGCCGATAAATCCCGCGCCCGCAACGACCGCTTTTCTGCAATTGTTCTTTTCTATGTAGTCCCTGACGGCGATAGCGTCGTCGGGAGTACGCACGGTAAACACGCCGCTGAGTCCCGTACCGTCGATCTTCGGGACAATTGGAGAAGCTCCTGTCGCAATGATAAGCTTGTCGTATGAAACGTTCTGCTGCGAACCGTCGGAAACGGAGCGGAGCTGTACCGTTTTGGCTTTTGTATCAACGGAGACTGCCTCCTGTCCGTTGAAAACGTCAACGCCTGTCAGCGCGGAAAACTTTGCGGGAGTGTTTACGATAAGCTCCTCGCGGCTTTCTATCTCTCCGCCGACGTAGTAAGGCAGTCCGCAGCCTGCGTAGGAAATGTCGCGGCTTTTTGTGTATACCTCCACCTGCGCGGAGCGGTCCTCGCGCTTGATCTTAGCCGCCGCCTTTGTACCTGCGGCAACTCCTCCGATGATAACGATTTTCATATACAGAAGCCTCCCATAAGATAAATTTGCAAGTTGATTTGATATTACCATTATATCACATTTACGCGGTTATTTCAAGTGTTGTTTTACTTCATGCATGGAAATCAAATTTACATTGACAAACCGCCCTCTCTGTAGTATAATATCTACCATACTCAGGAAAGGAGTTTTACCATGAAAATAAAAACTGCCGCTGCTTTGTCTGCGGCGGCATTTACAATATTGCTTTCCGGCTGCACAAGCGCCGAACCCGAAACCGTTTCGGAAACCTCCGAAACCACTGTTGTTACCACTGAAAACCCCTATCTTCTCGTCCGCGGCTGGGACGGCAATGAGCTTCTGGACAGCGTTTTTTTCTGCGGTGAAAACCGCCCGCTGCCCATTGCTCTTGATGAAGATACCGAGTTTATTCTTTCGGACGGAAACTTAATTTTTCCCGACGGCTCTTACGCCGAAGCCACGGTCGATACCGAAAATGACCTTACGGTCGTAACCGCGCTCCGTTTCAGGCGCGAGACCGCTCCCGCGGATTTTTCCGTATACGGAGCGGATTTCAGCCTCAAGCCCGACGACGTTCCCAATATTTTCGGATTTGCCAACAACGTTTACGGAAGCGAGGAAACAACGCTGACCCACAGCTTTTTCGGCGGCGGAATCACCGAACTGACCTTTATTTTCCAAGATGGCATACTGTCCGAGATCTACATCGCCTCGTGACCGTTCTCCTCGCTCAGTACAAGCCTTATGTCGATTTTTTTGCCTCTGCGGTAAACTGTTACCGTCATCTCGTCCCCCGAACCGAAACGCTCCTTGACCTTGTTCAGCTCAGCCATTGTCCTGACGATCTCACCCTCGGCGGCGACGATTATGTCCCCTACCGCAAGTCCTGCCGCGTCCGCCGCTGAATTTTTCTCGATAAACCGCACATAAACGCCCTCCGGCAGGTCGTAGTACCGCGCGTTTTCCTCACCGATATCCTCTCCGCTTATGCCTATGCGGGGTCTGCCCGTGACGTAGCCGTTTTGTATCAAGTCCTTGATAACAGGCTTCGCGGAGCTTATCGGTATGGCAAAGCCAAGTCCCTCGGCGTAGTCGGATATTATTTTACTGGAATTTATCCCCACCACTTGTCCGAAGCGGTTCAGCAACGGTCCGCCGCTGTTTCCCGGATTGATGGCGGCGTCGGTCTGAATGAGAGTCATCTCGTATTCGTCAATGGTGATGGTGCGGTCGAGGGCGCTGATTATCCCGCAGGTCGTTGAGCCGTAAAGCTCGAAGCCAAGCGGGTTTCCTATTGCGACAGCAAGCTCCCCCTCGGAAAGCTTGCCGCTGTCGCCGAATTCTGCGGCGGAAAATTTATTTTTCCCGCCGTTTATCTTTATCACCGCAAGGTCGGTACGGCTGTCCGCGCCGATAATCTGAGCGGGATACTCGGTCTTGTCCGCAAGGACGACGGTCACGCTCTCCGCGGCGACGCGTCTGCCCTCTGACTGATTTTGCACAACATGAGCGTTTGTAACAATATAGCCGTCCTCGGAAAAAATTATACCCGTACCCGTGCCTACGGAGTTTTCTCCGAACGCGGAGGATATCCCCACCACCGAGGGCTTTGCTTTTTTCACGATCTCGGGCACGGACAGCTCGGTGTCCTCTTTCGATAAAGTAACGGTACTTTTCACGTCCACGCTTTCGGCGGCGTAGTATCCGTCCGCAAACCGCAGGCAAAGAAGCGCGCAGACTGTCGCTAAAACCAATAAAGCGGTGTTCCGTACCAATGTCTGTGAACCGCTTTTGTTTTTTCCGAACGAGTCAAAATTTTTCATAGCACATTCTCCCGAACAATTTTTTATATGGAAATATCTTGCCCGAAAAAAATGTATTTATGATTTGTCTCTGCAAAAAATAACCGTCCCGATCATTATTGGTCGGGACGGTTCACAATGTAGAAAAAGTATTTAGCGAGGTAATGTTTTATAGGCGGAACAAGTTCCCGCCTTACAAAAATCAAATAAATCGGGCAACCGACAAAGCTGCCAGCCCCATTGATGGGGCATAGCAAAATTAATAGTCCGAACATTCTACGCAGGTGTGTGACTTTCTTGCACTGCGTGCAAGTGCCCGCGGGGGCTCCCCGCCCAAATCAAAATTTATTATCCAAAAATCAACGCACCAACATTATATACCGCAAATGAAACAACCCACGCCGCAAAGCACTGCACAAGCACCATTACAAACGCCGACCAGCCGCTGTTCATTTCCCGCTTTACCGCCGCGATAGCCGCCACGCACGGCGTATACAAAAGCGTGAACACAAGAAAGCTTGCCGCCGAAAGTGGCGTAAACATTCCTCCCAGTACCGTTCCCAGATCGGCAACACTTGAACCCGTCAGCACCGCAAGCGTTGAAACCACTGCTTCCTTTGCGGAAAAGCCTGTGATAAGTGCAGTAGCCGCTCTCCAGTCGCCGAAGCCGAGAGGTCTGAACAGGGGCGCGATTATTGTACCAAGCATTGCAAGCAGGCTGTCCGAGCTGTTTTCCGCAACGTTGAGACGCAGGTCAAAGGTCTGCAAAAACCAGATTATGATAGTTGCAAAAAATATTACCGTAAAGGCTTTCTGCATGAAGTCCTTTGCCTTGTCCCACATCAGCATTCCAACGCTTTTAGCCGACGGCAGACGGTAATTCGGCAGCTCCATTACAAACGGAACGGGATTTCCCTTAAACTTCGTTTTGTTCATGATAAGTCCGCAGATAACGCCAACGACCATTCCCGAAACGTACAGCGCCATCATCACCAGAGCCTTGTACTTCGGGAAAAACGCCGCCGTAAACACCGCGTAAATAGGCAGCTTTGCACTACAGCTCATAAAGGGCGTAAGGAAAATAGTCATGCGCCTGTCCCGCTCCGAGGACAGCGTTCTCGTCGCCATGATAGCGGGGACGCTGCATCCGAAACCGATAAGCATAGGCACAAAGGAACGTCCCGACAGACCGATCTTTCGCAGCAGCTTATCCATTACGAACGCCACACGCGCCATATAGCCGCTGTCCTCCAGAATGGACAGGCAGAAAAACAGCGTGACGATTGTCGGCAGGAAGCTTAGAACGCTTCCCACGCCAGCGAAAATTCCGTCTATAATAAGACTATGTACAATGGGATTGAGACCGTAGACTGTCAGAGCCTTGTCAACGCCCGATATAACAAAGTCTATCAAGGCGGAGAAAATGTCGCTGAGCCATGCTCCCACCGAGCCGAAGGTTATCCAGAAAATAAGCAGCATTATGCAGAGAAAAAGCGGTATGGCAAGGTATTTCCCCGTCAGGATATTGTCTATCTTGACGCTTCGGATATGCTCCTTGCTTTCGCGGCACTTCACCACCGTCTCGCGGCAGACCTCCTCAATAAAGGTGTAGCGCATATCCGCAAGTGCGGCGTTTCTGTCCATGTCAAGCTCTTTTTCCATTTCGGACACGCTGTGCTCTATCATTTCAAGCTCGTTATCGTTGAGCTTCAGCTTTTCGTTTATATCGGGATCGTTCTCCACAAGCTTTGTCGCCGCAAAGCGGGGGGACATATCCGCAAGCAGGGCGTGATCCTCTACCATATGGGATACCGCGTGTATGCAGCGGTGTACCGCACCGTGACAGAAGTCAAGCTTTTTCGGCTTTTTCTTTTTCTCGGCGTACTCGATGACCTTTGAGATAAGCTCGTCGATACCCTCGTTTTTCGCCGCGCTTATGGGCAGGACGGGTATACCAAGCCGCTCGGAAAGTCCCTTTACGTCGATAGTGCCGCCGTTGTTGCGAACCTCGTCCATCATATTCAGTGCAAGCACCATGGGAATGTTCATTTCCAGCATTTGCAGGGTAAGATAGAGATTGCGCTCGATATTGGTGGCGTCGGCAATGTTTATTATGGCGTCGGGCTTTTCGTCGAGAAGAAAGTCCCTTGCCACGATTTCCTCGTTTGTGTAGGGGCGTATGGAGTAAATTCCGGGGAGATCCACTACCTCGCAGTTTTTCTGTCCCCGCACTTCGCCCGATTTCCTGTCCACCGTTACGCCGGGAAAGTTTCCCACGTGCTGATTTGAGCCTGTAAGCTGGTTGAACAGAGTTGTCTTTCCGCAGTTCTGGTTTCCCGCAAGAGCAAGTATCATACCGTGAGCGCCTCCTCCGTGACAGTATCCGGTGCAACGGAGATCTTCTCCGCGTCCTCAAGACGAATGGTAAGCTCGTATCCTCTGAGGAATAGTTCGATCGGGTCTCCCATTGGAGCGACCTTTCTTATCATAACCTTTGTTTTTGGGATAAGTCCCATATCGAGAAGTCTGCACCTGAGCGCGCCGTCCCCGCCTACGCTTGTTATAACAGCAGACTGTCCTGTTTTCAGTTCGTTCAAAGTCATAAAAATTTCCTTTCAAAAATTAGCTTAAACTAACTTTTCTGTACTAAAATATTATACTCCTATATGCACGGATTGTCAAGTAAAACAAGGTAAATTCAAAATTTATTTATCTCAAAAAAATCTATCGGTGCAAAACAGATCTTTATTCGGATACAAAAACGCTCCGTCCTCCGCTGTCGGAGAACGGAACGCCCTGCAAACATATTAATTCGGCTCAAAGCTTTGAAATGTATTTGAACGCCGTGTCGGTACTCCAGAAAAACATATCATCATGGAAACGATCCTTCAAGCCGCAGCGCTCGATCATCGACATTACAGGCGGCTGGACGCACGAAAAATACACCATGATACCGTTGGAGATAAGCCGCTCGCAGTACTCGTGAAGCGCCTCTATGCCCGAAATATCCGCAACGGTAACTCCTCGCATAGAGAATATGACGTTGTAATCCTCACCAAGCGCAGATATCTTTTCTTCAAGCTTTGCGCAGGTGCCGAAGTAAAGCGGTCCCGATATGTACACAACGCAGGTATATTTAAGCTTTTCGGGGTCTATTTCGGGATCGTCAAATCTGTGCGGGTCTACCTCCGCAACAGTGACCTGCATATCCGAGACCTTTACCACAAACATTATTATCGAGAACGCCACGCCTATAATGATAGCTGCTGTCAGGTCGAAAACTACAGTCGCGATCATTGTAATGAGGAATTGCAAAATAGCGGGCTTGATCCTTTTTCCGAAAATGGACTTTATCGAAGCCCAGTCGTTCATTCTCCAAGCTGTAACGATAAGAACGCCTGCCAGCGCGGACAGCGGTATCATGGACATAACTCCGCCGAGAACAAACATGGAAAGCAGAAGTATTGCCGAATGAACAACGGACGTAATTCTGGTCTGTCCGCCGGATTTTATCGCAACGCTTGTACGGGCTATCGCGGCTGTGGCGGGTACTCCGCCGAACAGCGGGAGTATCATATTTCCGATACCCTGCGCCGCAAGCTCCACGTTTGCGTTAAGCTTCTCGTTTTTCATTCTGCCTGCGGACGCTCCGCACAGCAGCGATTCGATCAGTCCCAGCGCGGCAATTGATACCGCGGGAATTATCATTCCCTTAACGGTCGACCAGTCCGCAAACACCGAAAGGTCAAGACGGTCGTCCAGAAAAACCGTTTTGGGTATCTCACCCACCACGGGAACGTCAAATTTGAATATTATATTTGCAACTGTCGTTAAAACGATTGCCGCAAGCGAGCCGGGGAAATACTGGTTGATCTTTTTCGGATACGCAAACATAAACACGATCACAGCCGCGCCGATAATAAGTCCCGCGGCGTTTATGTGCTGTTCTAGAACAAAATAGCTCTTGATCTTATCGATCGTGGTCGTTCCCGCCGAGGTAAGTCCCGAAAGATTGTTTACCTGTCCGAGGGCGATAGTAACGGCAATTCCGCTTGTAAATCCTGTTATAACGGGCATCGGCAGGTAGGACACAAGTCCGCCCAGCTTCAATATGCCCGCAAGAAGCAGCAGTGCACCCGCGATAAAGCTTGCAATGAACACGCCCTGTATACCGTACTGCGCCACAAGAGAGGCAAGTATCGCGGTCATAGCCCCCGTAGGTCCGCTTATCTGGTATGACGCGCCAGCAAGTCCGCCTATGATAAGTCCCGCAAATATGGCGGTGACAAGTCCCGCCGCCGCCGTTGCTCCCGAGCTTACGCCGAACGCAAGCGCAAGCGGCAGAGCCACCGCCGCCACGGTCACGCCGGCAAGAGCGTCCTTGCCGAATTTTTTTGCATTGTAGCCCTTGAATTCATTTTTGATGATCTTTCCAAAATCCTTTATCAGCATAACAAAATCTTCTTTCCCAATATTTGATAAATATACCGCAACTTTTATTTTACGACTTTATTCGCGCAAAGTCAAGTAGAATTACTATGCACTTTAGCGTCGGTTTTTGTGACAATTCATCAATTTTGGGATACATTTCCATAATGCACATTCGACAGAAAAATCCCTCCTGCGGTACTTTTCATACCATAGGAGGGATTTGTCATTATTCGCTTTTAAAATGATTTCCGTCTGCGGACTTTTTATCATTTGTCCTTTTAATAACGATTATTGAAGCAACCGCCGCTATAACGGCAATTACCGCAATGACGATTATCCACAGCACATTATTTTTGTCGCCGTGCTCGTTTCCCGAAAACGGATCGTCGGCGTGATCCATCGTCTGAGCGCCGTCCGAAGCGTTAACGATGTTTCCGTCCTGCGCCGCCTGCAAACTGCCATTGCCGCCATTGATGCCGTTGATACCGTTGCTGCCGTTGACTCCATTAATATTGTAATTGATACCGTCGCTGCCGTAGGGCAGTTCACCCGGTCCGTATCCATTGACATAATTACTGTCGCCGCCGACCATGCCTGCTTTATTTTCGCTGTAACCCTCTGCTCCCGAGGGAACGTCGTTTCTCGGTCTCAGCATACCTATCGCATTCTCCACATTGAGCAGGGCTTCGTCTATTTCGTCCTGCGTCGCATACGGGTCGGAGATGATCTCGTTTGCCTTGTTTACAGCTTCTTCAAGATCGGCATAACTGCTTTCGGTGTAGTCTGCCCGCCTGTAATCGTCCGCTCTGGACAATGCGTCCAGAAGCGCAGCTAAATCGGGGGGATTCATGTTCTCTCCGATCGTATCCTGCTCCTCAAGCACAGCGTCATCATATCCGCCGACGTCAGCGTCAGGCTCGGTGTAATCGTCGTTCCGAACAGGTGTCCACATTTCATCAATATCATTGCGGTTTTTGTCGGCGTCTGTCGTTAAGGTAATATTCGGAAAATAGTTTACCGTGGGATAATTCGGATACACGGGATCCTGCGTGATCGGCGAGGACTGACCCGCCGCCGTCACGGTCACGGAAGCAGGATAATCGGTGTCGCTGTCGGGAGAAACAAGCTCTCCGCTTCTTACAAATCTGACCGAATCCCTTACCGCCTCCACCGCCGCCGAAGCCGTGCTGCTGCCTGAGGTGCTTATTCTGACCCTGCCTACTTTAATTGATCCCGAAGACGGAAACAACGCTTCCGTTCCTGCAAGATAAATATTCAGCATACCCGTATCGCTTTGATACCTGCTCTCAACGATTTTCGCGGCAAGACCGCTGTCGGGAATAAATTCAAGATCAACGCTGCCCGAATCTGCCGTAACTCTTAATGACACCTGCATTGACGCTATCTCCTCGGCGGCAGCCTGCGGAAAGTAAAGCTCCAAAGAGGCTTCACTGCCGTTTGCTTCAAGCTTTATCTCATTGACCTCCGCTGCCGAAGCGCTGACCGTCAGCGGCATGATACAGCAAATTATCACTGCCGCCGCGCACAGCATTTTTTTCATTATTCCCGCGGAAATACCGACGGACTTTTTATTAAACATACTCATATTTTATTCCTCCGTCCATTCGGTATTCTGCGTATTGTCCTCGGAAACCTCGGTAGTCCATGTATTTTCCGTTGTTTCAGTATTATCGGATATTCCGTCATCGGCTGCGGTATCCGAGGTCTCGGTATTCTCGGTATTTTCGGTATCCGTATAGCCTCCGCCGCCGATGCTTATTTCGGGAAGTACCTGCGGGAAGTCAACAAACATGGAATCGCTTACAAGTCTTTCTCCCTCATTGGTGAACGCATTGTTTACACGGTAAAGCTCTGCGCGAACCTGTGATATTCCGCTGAGAGAAACGTTGTCCGCAGGCTCTATCCAGTATATCCATGTGCCGTTCGCAACGTCAGTCAGAAGTCCGCTGCCGGGGTCTTCCGCTAAGATTATCTGGTGTGCGGTCAGGTATCCCTCGGAATCTGTGCCGCCTACCACGTTTCCGTTCTGGTCGAACAGCATTACCACACTGTAGCCCGGGTTGCCCTTATAGGCGCCTGTGAATACTATCGAACCGCTTGGAATAACGTCATTTGCACCGCTGCCGTATCTGTAATCCTCGGAAAGTCTGCCTATTGCCGCAGTTCCGTCCGCACGCCTGAAGTCAACGTCGTCGCCTGTTACGCCCAGAACGTCAAGCTCGGCAATGGAAATTTCCTGTCCGGGCTGGTCGTAGATGACAAGCTTTACAGCGTCAGCTTTGTAGGTGCTTATATACTTTCTGTCCGCATTTTCAAAGAAGACCGTACCACTGCCGCCGAGATATCCGCTTGCAGCCTCCTGCCATGCGCCGTTTGTCCTTACCAGTATGCTGTAATTGCCTACAGCCGCTCCGCTGCCCGCTGTGTACCTGAAGCCCGAAACGGTCTCAGTCTTGTTAAAGCTTATGGTTATTTCAGCGTTTGCGGAAATTACGCCGCTGTATTCTGTACCGTCGTTTCCGTCGGCGGCAAGGAGTATCGGGTCGTCCGCTTTAGGAGCGCAGGGCATATCGTCGTTGCCTTCTTCCTCATACGGAGCGTTGCTTGCGGTAAGTCCCGCACTGCTTATTGTCCACCATGTCTTGTCAAGACTTCCGTCGTCCTGTATCTTTATCGCATCAAGAGTTTTCGGCGCGGAACGGTACAGATATCTGTCAACCACTATTACCTCGTAGGTAACTACCCTGTTGTTAAGTCCCGCAGCGTAGTCGGTAAAGGTGCTGCCTGTGGTGAAGCCGACTACCTCCTTGTTTACCTCTCCGCCCGATATTGTGCAGCGCACTATCTCGTAGCCGAGAACCTCTTCGTCAGGGATATTTTCATACGAAAGGTTGAAAATTACCTGATTCGGATTGCTCCACGAAACGCTTGCAGAAGTATCCGAGCCTACCGCCTGAACGTACCCGCCTGTTCCCAGATAGCCGCCGTAGGGTCTTTCAATGCGGTACACACGGGAATCGTCGTCGGCGTAATAGATAGCTCTCTGTTCCTTGTCAAACTGGCTTGCGTACTGTATCGTCGTGCTGTCGGGAATCTTGCCCCAGCGCTCGAAAAATTCAAGTATATCCTTTTCCGCCGCTGCGCAGGCAAGACGCATAAGGTTCTGGTCGGAGCCTCCGCCCAGAGCAAGCTGAATGCCGCCCGGCGCGGGAGCAAGAGATGTATTGCGCGCGTAGCTGTCCATTCTTGCATAGAACAGGTTCGCAAGCTGCTCTGTGCGATTGTCATAGGTCTTGAAGTTGTAGTCGTTGTCGTAGGCAAGGTGCAGCTGCCAGTACAGACCAAGCTGTGTTTTAAGGTTTGACGACTGACCCGTCGAACCCGAAGTTACCTTTTTGTAAATGTTTTCGTATTTGAACCTCATGCCCGCATTTGTGTCCTTAGCCTGTGCGAGCTGGGCAAAGTAGTTGTTGGTTATCTCGGCGACCTCATACGCGCCCTGATTTATGCAGTGACCTATCTCGTGAGCAATGCCCCAGCCGAAATAGCTTCCGCTTATGTATCTTCCGTTTTCGTCGGAAGAAACGCCGATGCTCGCCAGCGGACCGCTTGCAGAGCCCCATTCAATGCCGATATGGTTTCCAGCCGCGTACATGAACGCGCCGCTGAACATTCTCTGGTAACGGATATTCAGGTGACGCTTGGAAGGTCTGTCTACTTCTTTTTCTGCATTGGCGTTAAGACCCTTGTGCTGATAGAAAAGATACAGCATATCCTCCATCGCATCTGTGGATCTTACAGCCTTTGCCGCCTTTTCCGACGTACTGCCGTATCCCGTGCCGTCAAGTATGCGCTTTGCGGGCAGCGACAAGAGCATATCGTCAAGAAGTATATCCGACGCGCCAAGGATACAGTTATGCGCGTTGTAGGAGTATCTGTTCACATTCGGGTTTGAGGAGTTCTCATGATACTGACTGTGCATTGTTTCCATTTGGTCAACGTATGTTTGCAGCTCATCGATATAGGTCTCCGCACGAGAAAGCTTTTCGCTTTCGTCCGTAACGCCGTAAAGGTCAAGCACGGGCACATGAACGCCTCCGCTGACACGGACCGCATAACGGTCGTTTGCATTGCTGCCCGTATACTGGATATACAGCGCGCCGCCCGATTCCTCGTCTATCGACCATATTTTCGGTATTTCTATAATGTTTGAGCCGACCTTAAGCGTGGCAACGGTCTTAGCCAATGCGCCTGATTCCGAATGATACTGTGTAGCCACAAGCTGTAGATTTGTAGCCGCGCCCGTGGTTTTGGTGTTGTGACCGACGTAAACCGTAACAGTATCCCCTGCCGCGGCGGTCACGCCAATAGGCTGCCATGCGTTCAGACCCGAAAAGCCTCTGTTCACATCGGAGGTGCTTATGGAATTGTGTATGTAAACGGGATCGCCCAGATCCTTGCAGTTAAGGATATCCTCCGCATTTTTAAGCTCTGTTTCAAGCCGCTCCTTATCGGGATTGTACTCGCCGCACGTCGGGTCGGGAGTATTCAGACGCTCTCTTAAACCGTCTATAACAGCCTGTGTTACTTCGGGCTTCAGAACAAGGTGCAGGTCGTCGTCATAAAGGTTTGCAATATCGTCCTCAATGGTGTCGTAGCGATAGAAGTACACCTCGGAAACGTTGATATTTCCGCTTGCAAGATACCGCGCAAGTCCTATCTGTATCTTCTTTATCTGCGCCTTTTGTGGCAGCTTTATAAGATAGTAGGCGCGTCCCTCGCTGTCCTTCTTTCTTGCTGTGGAGACCTGATTGTATCCCAAGGAGGTCTTGTTTCCGTTCTCGTCCCAGTAATTTATCTTGGTGTAGAAAAGGTTCGGGCTTGTGGGAACAGCCTCGAAAAGCGCAAGAGACTGAATGGTGTATTCCTCGTCAAATTCATAGAAAAGACCGTTGCTGCCGATATTGTTGTAGCCGCCGTCGTCCCAGCTGTTACGCTTATAGTAGGAATTGGGGTCGTGATCCACAGTACCCCATGCCGTTTTAGCGCCCTCGTCCATAGAGCTGCTTATCATAGCGCCGTAGTTCTGAGTAGCGGCTATAATGTGCTGTCCCTTTTCGCCCGCTTCGCCTATATTTATAAGGTTATATCTTGGCATAACGGGTGCGGACACGTCTGTGGTGGAAGCTGCTGCCGTAAGCGACGGTGAGCTTTCGCCGTATTCGTTTTCCGCGGTAACATACAGCACGTATTCAGACTTGTCTTCAAGGTCGGGGATAGTGTATGATGTTGCCGTGATATTTCCTATCTTCTTATAGTCCGTGTCGGAACGGAGCTTATAGTAAAGATTGTACCATTCCGCTTCTTTCGCCTTTTTCCATGACGCCTTTATGCTTCTGTATGCGCCCGAAGCGGTCAGACCGTCGGGTCTATCGGGCTTTGAGGAGGTTTTCGGGGTAACGGTTATCGGGTAGCAGTAGCCGCTCTTCCATGTGCCGTTTACCGACTGCACCTCTACAGTGTATTCGGTACCGTTTTTAAGCTCTTTGCCATTAAAGGAAGAAACGCTGAGGGAACAGCCCTTTACCTTTTTGACCTCGCTTTTTTCTTCCTGAGTTATCATAACCTCATAGCCCGTAACGTTTACGCAGGGATTCCACGTAAGCACAAAGGACTTATTTCCTGCCGTTGCGGAAAGGTTTTCGGGTATATCCATCGCAGGCTCGGATATTTTATTTTCCATGCCGTTTACAAATTCCACATATGAAATTTCGGCAATGGGACTTTCCTTTCTCAGTCCCGAAATTTTAAAGGTCACTTTCTTGACCGCGATCTGGTCGCCTAAATTTATACGGATATTTCCGCGGCTGTCCTGCTCTACAATAACGCTTCCGTCATTCAGCAGATGGTGAACGCCGTTTTCCACAAGAGCAAGCTGGGTGTATTCCCCGCCGTATTCGTCTATGTAGTCGATCGATACCTCCGCCCTTGTGACAGGGTTATTCTCGGAAACGCCTATAACTATTCCGTCCGCGCGTGCGGCAAGACCGCTGTCGGTAACGTCAAACTGCAAAACGACAGGGTCTTCGGAGGAAATATAGCCGCCGTCAGCGGTCGCAAGCTGTACGCCGCCGTTCTTTACAAAAAGGCTGTCAAGACTTCCGCCCGCCACGTAAGTACCGCTGCCTGCGGAGGCTTCTATAACAGTGGACGGGATAAGCGTTTCAAGCGTCGCCTGAGTATTTTCGTAAACATTATAGCCCTTTGCAAGGTATTCCAAGTCCACTAAGTCAATGCTTCCGTCGCCGTTAAGGTCGGTAACGCCGCTGTTTGCTCCGCGGTCTATGGCGTCGGTAAGCTGTTTTCTGTCCAGATCGTCAACAGCTCCGTCATTGTTGGCGTCGCCTATAAGGAGAGTTCCGGGGTGAGCGCCCCTGCTGTAGTCGATACCGTCGGCAAAGCCTGTCATAAGGTTTACAGAGGCAGCCTGCTTGTCCACATTTATTAGCTGCTCGTAATCGGCAAAGCCGTCGGCAGATATTTTGAGACTATAGTAACCGTCGGAAAGCCTTGAAAAGCACACCTCTTCGGTCTCGTCACCCGCTCCGAGGGCAAGTCTTTGAATTAAGGTCTGACCATCGTATCCTGTAAGCGTCGCCGTGAAATCAACGTTTCTTTCCAATGCCAGCGCAGGCGAAATGCTGACATTGACCTGTCCGGTACCTGCCGTGCTGAATGTGCTGAATATATCTGTGTCCTCAGCAAAAACCGTACCGCTTGCCTGTAGTGCAAGCAAAAAAGCCATGATAACAGATACTGATTTTTTTCTGTTTCTTTTCATATTCATTACCATTCCTTTCTTTTTTGATCCTTTCTTTTGAATGAACTTACAAGCCGTATTAAACGTCAAATTTTGTATAACTTTGTCTGTTATTGCTAATTATGGATATTTTATCATATTTTTCCTAAATTTGCAATATATTTTGTAAAAAAATTCCGAAATATGAAAGAAAAAAACAGCTTCCTTTTTTATCGGACATACAGTACACACACAGCTAAAAGGCTTTGACCAATTTATATGAGTTTTATTATAAAATAACGTTTAAATTTAAAACGGGAGCGCTTTAGCTTGCACTCCCGTTTTTTTCGTTTCTTATTCTTTCCGCTCAAACAACATTCAGCACACATTATTATCTGATCATGATTTTGCGTGCTGCATTAATGCCGATCTTATATGGCAGTGGTCTTAGGCTGCGATCGGCTTCCTTTAGTTTTTCACGGATACTGATATGCTGCGGGCAGTGTTG
>JAIEDQ010000173.1 GCA_029067895.1 Oscillospiraceae bacterium
ATACTATTTATCCCTATAATTGCGTGTTCATCATCAATTGCAGGTTTTTCAATAGTGTTATGGCTATACACAACCTCATAAATGTCATAACAGTTCATATGATGTAAAAGCGTACACGCTGTACCATAAGCTTTATCTATATGACCGTCACCGCCCCCAACTAATATAATTGCGCCCTTTTTAGATTTTACAATAGGTTCTTCCTTTCTAAAAAATCTTGCGCAAAAATATGTTTGGAGCCTGCTTCCGACATCTAATAATTTTCCGGTCAACTCCGAAAAATAAATCGGCGAAGCAATCAAAATATTGTCACATTCTTGTATGTATTTATATACATCTTGCATTTCATCATTTATTGAGCAGCCACTATTTTTCCAGCAATACCGACAATCAATGCAAGGCGAAATATTGCACCTATAGGTATCTATAATTCTGTACTCTCCCGCAATTTTTTCAGTAATTTTCTTAATAAGACTGCTGGTATCACCATTTATTCGTGGAGAGCCATTTAATATCAAAGTTTTCATTACAATTTCCTCTGCAAATCGGAATTATTACGCCGTCGGTAAATTTTATTGTTTCTTATATACAGCCAAAAAATCATCAATATTTGTTATCTGCTGATTCAGAACTGCATTATAAACGTCCATGCTGGTGTATTGCTCAAAAGAATAAAGCCTGCGGGAGATCAGCTCCTGTTTTATGTCTGTAATTCTTTGCTTTAGGTCTGGCATATCGGATACCTGCCGTGAAATGGAATCGCAGTACTGTTCGGCTTTTTCTATCGTATCCTTGTCGAAAAACCATATATCAATATTCCAAAGCTGACCGTTCAAAAGCATTTCAAAACCATGAAACCAAACGGTTTTATTCTCGTCGGTGCGTTCTTCTTTCGCTTCGTACCATACAGGACGAAATGTTTTTATGATATATTCGGACAGGTTATGTAGTTTGTCCAATGACATTTTTTCGTTCTCAACATCAATGTCCAAGTCATTCCACGCCATCATATCCATGCGATAACTTCCGATTATGTGGGGACAGCCATATTTCTTCAGCTCTTCCAGCAAACCGCACTGATATAATATGTAATCAGCTTGTTCCTTTCGCGTCATACTGATACTCCTCCGCAAGTTGAAATTTACAGCTTTTTAGTAAAACAGATAATTCTGTTTGCTTCTGTAAAATTCATAGCCATGTGAAATTTAAAGCTGTTGTCATTATCAATTTCACAATCGCTGGCAAATTCTTTGCAGTCCTTATCTTTTGCCCACTTCTCGCACTCGTTCAGCAGCTCTTTGGCATATCCTCTGTTACGATAGTTTTCCAAAATAAAAATTCCCTCCAGGTAACCGACAGGAGTTGTTTCAGTTCCTTCAACATAATCATTCCGTAATTGACACTGCGCGAAGCCGACAGGAATATCGTTTTCATATTTCAGAAATATCTGAGCATTATCTTTTGAAAGCAGCTCTGAAAACTCAACAGTTAAATCATCAACAGAAGCGTTAGTCCACATTAAGACTGCCAAATTTGCTATTGTCATTATATCATTTTTGGAAGCTTTCCGTATCATTTTTCTCCTCCGCAAATAACGATTTATCTCTACGAATTAAAATTTGTCCGTATTTATTTTACTCCAATCCTCATTCTGTAGCAAAACTCAATATCAAAAGGCTCTTTGTCAAAGTATGAATCAATAGCCTCGTAAAATATATCAAGCTCTTTTTTAATAAGCTCGGGACATTTTTTCAGAATTGCCTGTGTGCTCCCCTGACTTAAAAGAATATTGCAGAAGCGTTCCTTTGTACACTCCTCCGTATTGGAGAAAAGTATCTCGCGGGCATATGTAAAATATCCGCTGTTGATAATGTTTTCCAAATGCTTGTCCTTGGAATAACGGGTAAAGCTGTCCCTTATTTCGGGGACTTCACTTTCGATGTCATTAACTTTATCGTAAAGCGTCATATATGCTTTTTCGGCTTCCCATTTTGCCGCGGGAGGCCAGTCGCAGTCTATTGTTGCAAATACTCCGCGGTCTTTCAGGATTCGGTTTACCTCTTTCAGCGTAGACGTGGGTTCCATCCAATGAAAGGATTGAGAACATACCACCGCGTCAGCGCAGCAGTCGTCAAGTCCTGTACTGTCCGAAAAAGCCTTTATGAAGTTCATTTTTGAGTTTGTCTTTTTTTCGGCAATGCCGCGCATTTCGTCGTTCGGCTCAATGCCTGTTACCTTGCCGCTGACTTCCTGCCAGATCTCGGAGGAAAGCCCTGTTCCGCAGCCCATATCAACAACAAGCTGTGGGTTTCTGCCCAAATATCTGCAAATGACGTCGACAGGATATTTCGGCACTTTCGGGCGGGCGTTTTCATAGACGTCTGCAAAGCCCGAAAAACGGTCTGCGTTATTTTGCTTATTGCTCATATACTTACCTCCGTAAATTTATATTTGTAGGGCGAGAGCGTGCCAATTCAGACCGCCCCCACCCTACAGAACTATACTC
>JAIEDQ010000174.1 GCA_029067895.1 Oscillospiraceae bacterium
GTTTACTATATAAGTTTTGCAAAGGTCTTTTAATTCTAAAATATTTTTCATAATAATTCTCATTTATTCGATATTTGCCGTGTCCGAGGACTTTATTTTTCTTGTGTACAGCGAGGTAAGAAACGCTCCCGCGGTGGTCGTAACAAGAATTACAAGAGGGAAAACAAGATATATTTCAATCGGCGTTGTAACGTAATCCACGCCAAGCTCCAGACCCATCATTTTAAATAAGGGGTCTATGCAGAGATGAGTAAGGGGCATTGCAAATATCTCGCCTATAATTACCGCGGCGATACCTACAAACGCAAATCTTAATGTGTGATAGGCGTAAATTTTTCCGTTCCGTACGCCTATGGCTTTCATAAGTGCGATCTCTCCCTGCTCCTTTGCAATAAAGGAACGCTCCATAAGTACGGTAATAAGCGCAGCAAGAATGACGGTAAGCACGGCGGACATTTTTTTCACCGCATCCATAGCGTCGGCAACGCCGGTAGTTTCCTTTGCCCATTCGCCAGCCGTTTTAATGCTTGAAAATTCGGGGTAAATTTCCCCCAGCTTTTCAATTCTGCGGTTAATTTCCTTATCGTCGGGGTCGTCGGTAAACTTTATCTGCATATTCTGCACAATGGCGCACTGGATATAATTTATATCCTCCCCCGAATAAAACCTTGCGGCAACACCTTGATTAACCATAGTCTGGTAAATAGCCGTTACGATATATTCCCTTTCGCCTGTCATGTCCGACATAATGACCGTATCGCCTATATTAACCCTTAACTCCTTTGCCGCAAGCGGCGTCAGAGCTATCTCGCCGCTGTTCTGAAGAGGAGAGCCCTCGATATAGCTGTACATATCCATTGTTGTGCCTGTACCATGAAGGGCAAGCGGTCTGCTTTCATATTCTCCGTGCTTTAAATTGACGAACAGACCGAATTCCTGCATACATTCCGCGGGCATACCGTTTTCCGCAAGCGTCTGTTCGACCTCTTCAAGATATTTTTCCAGCTTTTCATGTCCGTCCTCGGTAAAAAAATTCATAGCGTCATCGCCTGTATCCGCAAATATATGACAGTCCGCAAGGTCAAAATATTTCAGCATTTTTCCGCTTTTGAGAGACGATACGGTATTGGAAAGTATTATCAGAAGCGACAGACACAAAAAGAATGTAAGGGTGATGATGCCGTAGCGTTTTGGACTGCTTACAATGTCGTTTGCGGCAAGAAACGCCGCTGCGCAGAGCTTTGATCTTCCAAGGCTCATAATGCTCTTTTTGCGGAAGCGTTCTCCCGTCTGACCGTTTCTTACAGCGTCTATGGGGGTCATTTTGCTTACCCCGCCTGTGCATCCTAAACAGAACAGAAGTATTACCGCCACTACCAAAATCGTGCAGACAACATTGATAAATACTGTATTCTGACTGCTTATTATAACCGATTGAGAGGACACACCCATAAGTATTTCACCGAACGGGAAGCTGAGCGCCAGACCTACAGCCGAGCCGATAACGGCAAGGGCGGCATATTTTATAAGGTACAGTCCTCTGATCTTTATGTCCCGTATGCCGATAGCTTTCATAACGCCTATCTCTCGGAACTCCTCGGAAAGGGTAAAGGTTATGGCAAAGCGCAGCACCACAAACGATACGGCGATAAGTATAATGCTTACCACAAGTATTATGCCCGTAACTATCATATCGAAAATATAGCCAAATTTTATCATCTCTCTGTCGTCCGCAAAAATAAAGCTGCCGGATATATCCGATATCTGGGACAGGGTCTTGTCAAGGTCGTTTGTATGTATACAGCATATTTTTCCGCCGTACATATTTTTCACAGCCTCGTCCGACATATATTCGTCAAAATCCTCGGCGTTCAGGATAAATCTCGTCATGTTCACATTTTCCGAGCCGAAAACAGCGTCCTTGAAGCTGCCCGCAAAGGTAAATTCACGGCTTATGTCACCTATTTTCACAGTAATTTTGTCGCCGACCTTCAGCTCCGTATTTTTTACTACGAAATAGGAAGCGTAAACCTTGCCCTTCGGCACGCTTTTAAGTATGGTTTCGTCTTCCAGAAAATAATTCATTGCAATATCTCTGTCGCTCTGTAATACCTGATAGCCGGAGGAAGCGTTCAGAGGCTTGCCGTCCAGCATAACGTTTGACTGGGACATATAAGCGATCTCCTCGATACGCAGTTCGTCGATAGCTGACGCATTTTCCAAAATCTCTGTCATATTTTCTGCAGAATCTTTATTCATAGTCACGGCGAGATAATCGGGGACGTCAGCCATATCAAAGTAGCTGTCCAGCGCAGTGGTCACGCTGATAATGTTGTTCACGCCGGAGGACACGAACATTGAAGCAAGTATGATAAATACCAGCAGAATAACGTTCATTGCACGCTTGCGTTTAAGGTCTTTTTTCAGTATGTTCAGGTACATTTTAATGCTCCTTTCGTTGTTGTGATTTTATTGTAGCATGGAAAATATTAAATAATCCTTAAATCCGAAAATCAAGCGCAAAGCCGCGACAGAGTTATAATATCATGCCATTTGGATTTTGTCAATTGACAACAGTATCTATCGCAAACCATAGAAAGCATACGTATATTTTCTTTTAGTAAAATGCATATGAATTTTACTACCGCGTTTTGATATGATGTCCATAGCGATTGCCGACCCCATGGAGTATGACAAAAAAAGAGAAAGACTGCGTAGTAATACGCAGCCTTTATGCGGCACATTATCCGATAAAATCAAATGAGGCAGCAGCCGCACCGAAACAATTTTGTGCGGCTGCTGCCTGCATAGTTTTGTGTATTTGTTATTCTGAAAAGCTCCTGTATCCCTGAGATGCCATTACAGCATTCCCTCGATGATCTCCTTTGCGCGGGAGTTGTCGGAGCAGACAGCCATGGCTACCCAGTTATCCTTTGTAATAACGAACGCGTCCTCAAGCTTATACATCTCGTCGGGAGTGTAGTCCGAATAAAGCTCAATCTGGCTGTCCAGACGCTTTTGGACGGCTTCCGCGCCCGCTTTGGCGGCTTCCGCGTCGGTGAACTTAAACACCGCAAGCTCGTCGGGATAAGCTCCGCTTCCGCATATCAGCACGGACATATCCGTTACCGCGGAAACGTCCACGTCATAGAACGCGCCTATGTTGTCCGCATTTTTTTCCACAGCCGAGGGGATCTCTATTTCGGCAGTTACTGCCGCTGTTATATCCGCGGCGGACGCATCCGAAATGGGAGCTGCGGGTGAATCCGAAACGTCCGAAGCGTCCGCAGAGGTGGTATCAACGGTAGCGTTAACGGGTGCTGTAGGCTGCTCGTCGGAGCAGGAAGCAAGCAGCAGTACCGAGAGGACTGCCGCAATGGCGATAGATTTTTTCATAGCTGATCTTCCTTTCATTCGGTTGAGTTTGATGTTATAAGCGTTATCTGTTAAGCCATCATGAGACAGCATGGTGACGTTCGTCCGTTAGGATAATTCCTCTTCTTCATCGATCTCGTCGGTATCTTCAAGCCCCTCCTCGTCGGGGACTTCCTCCGCTTCCGGTTCTTCCTCGGTTTCGGAGGATATCACGCTTTCCGCGGGGACTTCCGTTGCCGCGGACGAAGCAGTGCCTGCTGGTACGGGTACGGTTACTGCCGCAGATACGGCAGGCTCGGTCTCGGGAGGAGGAACAAAATCTATATCGTAGTACCCCATAAGCGCATTCTGGAACGCTCCGAGTATCACGGGATAGGCGTGTATTTTAAGGTGCAGACCGTCATGCTCCGCATAGCGCGGACCAAGATATCCCGTCTCGTCCTCCAGAAGCGAGCACACGTCCGCAAAAGCCACGGCTTTATCCTCGGCGATCTGCTTTACAAACTCGTTATAGGCAATGATCGCTTCAAGCTGTTCGGGCTTTTCCGCCTCGTGCTTCTGGGTAACGGGGGGGACTGAAGCGATCGCTATTTTTGCATTGGGACAGGTGCCTGCGATCATATCTATGAAATCGCCCAGCTCCGCGGACATCTGCTGTCCCTCCACATAAGCGATACCGTTTGTACCCAGCATAATGCAGATATATTCGGGGTCAATGCTCCGCGCCTTGTCGAACACTGACTTATTGTCTATTCTGGTCTCAGCCGCCAGAACGGGGGTGATACCCGCCTTTGCAAAGACGTTTTCGGACGGCAGGAACTCGTAGTTGATAAATCCCACCGAAAGAGAGTCGCCTATAAAAAGCGTTTTCCCGAAAAAAGCGGGGGAATACACGCCGATCTCGGGCTCCGGTTCGGGTTCCGTATCGGCAGCCTCCTCGGATACAACAGTGGTCTCCGCCGTTGTGGTAACGGTGGTTTGCACCGCTTCCGTCTCGGAGGCGTTTATTATGTGCGGCGGATTTGTTTCCGGCGGGTCGTCCGCGGTAGCTCTTCCGACGAAAAGATATATGCAAAGCAGAACAGCCGCCGCTGCCGACAAAAGGACAAGCGCGGCGTTTACAGCCATATCGGCGATCGAAATTCTTTTCGACATAAAAAAACCTTTCCTGAATTTGTTTAGACAGCCTTGCTTTTGCTCGGTTCGGCAAAAGCAGGAGCATAATCATACTTTTTTATTATACTACAGAAACCCGCATTTTTCAAGCGCATTTTTCATTTTCCAATAAAAAACGATATATTTTTTTACATAGGTGGAAAAATATGAAATTATTGCAATAAAAAATGTATAATTATTGTATTTGGCTGACGTGAAAAATGTGGTACAGTATTCCTATACACGCTTTGAACTTGGAGGATAGAAATGAAAAGGTTTTTGTCTTTTGCAATATTTGCCGCGCTTGCGGTACAGCTTTGCGGCTGTTCGGGTACGGATCGGACCGTCCCGGACGAAAGCACGGCTCTTTCGGATACGGCTTCCGCTTCTTCGGAAGCTACCGACGTAACGGAGGTCTCCGAGGAGGACGGTGTTCCTCCCATGGATACCTCGCCGCTGACCCTTACGCTGTTTATAAACGACACGGAGAGCGGTGTTCCTTTCGACAATGAAGCCGCGGAGGAGATCAGGCTGCGGACGGGTATCACTCTGGAAATAACCGTCGCCGAGAACGAAAATTCTCTGGACGAGCTGATCGCTTCGGGAAATATCCCCGACCTGCTTTACGCGGGAACGGATACCGACAAGCATATCGAAAGCGGCTTGCTGATACCCCTTGACGAACTTACGGAAAAGTACGGCGGGAATTTTTCCGCGCTGTACGGAAACAAGCTTGACAGATTGAGAGCCGCCGACGGAAAACTTTACACCTTCGGCACGGGAGGCTCGTCCCCCGCGCGATTTACTGCCGACGGAACGTTTCAGGTGCGGTATTCCGTTCTGGAGGAGCTTGACTACCCCGAAATAAAAACCATTGAACAGCTTGGAGACTGTCTCAGACAGTACAAGGAGCTTCACCCCCAGTCAACGGGACTGCTTCTGTGCGGCGCGCCCATACAGCAGTGGACGGACACCGTGAGCGCCCGTGTGAACTATGTTCTGGGCTGTCCGGACGACGGCGAATTTCTGGTGGACGAAAGCACGGGTGAGGCTGTCTACAAGTGGACAGACCCCCGCGTAAAGGAGTACGTTCGGTGGCTGAACGGGCTATGGAACGACGGCGTGCTGGACGATATGTCCTTTTCGCTCAGGCACGACGGTTATATTGACAGGCTGGTAAACGGAAGTGCGGCTGCAGCTGCCGACCGTCATGAGAATTATGCTGCCGCCGAGGACGCGCTTGTTTCCGCGGGTAATGACAGCCGTGCGTACTGTCCCGTTCCCGCCGCCTTTGACGAGGATACCAATGTCATGTTTCTTGCGGATTATGGGTACGTTCCCGCGGCAGGGATAGGCATAACAGCATCCTGCGCCGAACCCGAAAGGGCGTTCCGCTTTCTGGACTGGTGGTGCGGAGATGAAGCGCAGCTGCTTGTGAATTTCGGCGCAGGCGGCGAGTACGATCCCGAAGCGGACGGAGCGTATTTCGCCGAGCCGTTTCCGATGCGCGGCATTACCGAAAGGACTGCTGACGGGAAGCTTTATTCATACGCCGCCGAGAACTATGCTTCGGGCTTTACCGAAAGCGAAAAAGCCGCGGCTGAGGCTTACGGGATAACCCTGTTTGCCGAACTGTTCCCGCAGGAAAACGAGCTGCCGTCCATAAACAGGACGCTTATAAGCGACATGGAAATACCCGCAATGAGCGAAGCGGCGATACTTTTAGAGACCCTTGAGACCTATATCAAAACGGAAGTCCCGAACGCAATAAAGGCTTCTCCCGACGAGTTTGACGGCAAGTGGGACGAGATCACAGACTGGTGCAGAAGCAACGGTTCCGAACGTCTCGGAGAGATCATGACGAAGCTTGTGCGGGAGGATATGCGTTCGGAGCAATAACCTGTAAAAACGTCTGTCAGCCGACAAAGCTTATTAAAATATTTACTTTGGATTTGCGCAAAAGAATTGCCCTCAAACGGCTTGCTTAGCTGTTTGAGGACTGAATATTTTTATTGAAAGTTGCGGTTTGAAAAGAACCTCCGAATATGGTTTTTGACGGATCTGCAAGCTCAGTTATTTTTTACATTACCGTGACACGCGCAGCCGTTGGGACACCCCGCGCAGTTCCCGCCGCACGAGGACTTCCCCGATTTTTTATCCTTGTAAAGCTGTCTTGCGGCAAGGAACAATACCGCCGCAACAATCAAACCGACAATTATCGTTGCCATAAAAATCACTCCTGTTTAGAATTCAGAGGATAGAACGATATATATCCTCTGAATTTTTATTAGTTTTTCACCCGAATATTCCTTGTAAGCCTTGTGCTTTCCTTGTAGGGTCTTGCAAGCATATAAATAATAAGTGCAAGAACGGCAAGGGCGAAAATAAGTCCAATAATATTTACAGAGCCTGTGAAAAGAAGTCCGAATTGATATACCATAAGCGATACCGCATAGGCAAAGCCGCACTGATATGCAATGGCGAAAGCCGTCCACTTCGCGTTGTTCATTTCACGCTTGATAGCTCCCATTGCCGCGAAGCAGGGCGCGCACAAAAGATTGAACGCAAGGAAGCTGTAGCCTGCAAGAGATGTCATTGCAACGAAGTCCAGTACGCCGAATACGCCGACAACTTCTTCCTTTGCAACAAGTCCCATGATAGTTGCGACCGCCGCTGTGGGGTCGCCAAATCCGAGAGGTGCGAATATCCAGCAAACAGCCTCGCCTATCTTGCCGAGAACAGTGTCCGCAAGTTCAAGCTCTGTGCTGAAGCCGAATGCGCCGTCTGCCCAGCCGAAGGAGCTTCCAGCCCAGATGATAACGGAGGAAAGCAGAATTATAGTTCCTGCCTTTTTAATGAACGACCAGCCCCGTTCCCACATTGAACGCATTACGTTGCCGAAAGTTGGGAGGTGGTATGCGGGAAGCTCCATTACAAAGGGAGCAGGGTCTCCCGCAAACATTCTGGTTTTCTTAAGCATAATTCCCGAAACAACTATTGCCGCAATTCCAAGGAAGTACGCCGAGGGCGCTACCCACCATGCGCCGCCGAACAGTGCTGTGGCAATAAGCGCAATAATAGGAAGCTTTGCGCCGCAGGGGATAAATGTTGTTGTCATAATTGTCATACGTCTGTCGCGCTCGTTTTCAATTGTACGGCTTGCCATAATTCCGGGAACGCCGCAGCCTGTACCGATAAGCATGGGGATAAAGGATTTTCCCGAAAGACCGAAGCGGCGGAAGATTCTGTCCATTACAAAAGCAATTCTTGCCATGTAGCCGCAGGACTCAAGGAATGCAAGGAATATGAACAGTACAAGCATCTGAGGAACAAATCCCAGTACCGCGCCAACGCCGCCGATGATACCGTCAAGGATAAGGCTTGAAAGCCACTCTGCGCAGCCTATCTTTTCAAGTCCTGCCTCAACAACTACAGGAACGCCTACTATCCATACGCCGTAATTTGCGGGGTCGATTTCTTCTTCCATTGTCTCGACAGCAGCGTCAACGGTCTCGGAAATGTCAAAGCCCTGTTCCGCAAGCTCGTCGCCGTATGAGCCGTACGCTTCGTCAAAATCGCCGAAGCTAACCTCCTCCATTGCGCCGAGAACGTCCTCCGCGCCGATTACTTCCGCGTCAACAGCAGCCTGAACGGTTGCAATAACATCATCTGTAAAAATATTTTCGGCAGCAAAATTGTCCTGCGCTTCTTCGTAAGCGGAAGTGCCTATTCCAAGCAAATGCCAGCCGTCGCCGAACAAGCCGTCGTTTGCCCAGTCCGTAAGTACCGTACCTACGGTCGTTACCGAAACGTAGTAAACAACTATCATAACGACTGCAAAGATAGGCAGCGCAAGAATTCTGTTGGTAACGATCTTATCTATTTTATCCGAAATTGTCATGCCTCTGTTTTTCTTTTTAAGGCAGCCCTTTATAATTCCCGCTATGTAAATATACCGCTCGTTTGTAATAATACTCTCGCTGTCGTCGTCCATTTCTTTCTCGGCGGCGGCAATGTCCTGTTCAATGTGAGCCTTTTTATCGGCGGGAATATTCAGCATTTCAAGAACCTTTTCGTCCCGCTCGAATATTTTTATTGCGTACCACCTCTGCTGCTCCTCGGGAATGTCGTGCAGGACAGCTTCCTCGATATGAGCAACAGCGTGTTCAACACAGCCGCAGAATTCATGTCTGGGAACAGATTTTTCACCCGACCTTGCAGCTTCTATTGCCGCAGTGGAAGCCTCGTTTATGCCCGTACCTTTAAGTGCGGAAATTTCAACAACCTTACAGCCAAGCTCGGAAGCCAACTGCTGGGTGTTTATATTGTCGCCGTTTTTGCGGACAACGTCCATCATGTTTACTGCGCACACAACGGGTATTCCAAGCTCAACAAGCTGTGTGGTGAGGTACAGATTTCTTTCAAGGTTTGTACCGTCGATAATGTTCAGGATAGCGTCGGGACGTTCCCCGATAAGATAATTTCTTGCAACGACCTCCTCCAGAGTGTATGGGGAAAGGGAGTAAATTCCAGGCAGGTCGGTGATTATGACGTCCTTGTGACCTTTAAGACGTCCCTCTTTTTTCTCAACTGTAACGCCTGGCCAGTTTCCCACAAACTGATTTGAACCGGTCAGCGCATTAAAAAGCGTGGTTTTGCCTGCGTTTGGATTTCCCGCAAGCGCGATCTTGATTTCCATATCAGCATTATTCCTTTCATAAATTGCTTGAAAGTTAGATTTATCTAACTTTATTAGTTATTGCTAACTATACTTCAAAAAAATTAACCGACTTCAATCATTTCAGCGTCGGCTTTTCTTAAAGAAAGCTCGTATCCGCGGACGGTAATTTCAATAGGGTCTCCCAGCGGCGCAACTTTGCGGACATAAATTTCAGTACCCTTTGTGATACCCATATCCATAATTCTCCGCTTTACCGCACCCTCGCCGCAAAGCTTTTTCACGGTGACAGTCTGACCGATAGACACATTTTTTAATGTGGACATAAAATCATCTCCTTAATTATATATTTGTAAAATTTTCCCGCCCCTTGAGGGGCTATGTAAAGCAAGGTATTGTAACAACCAACTTTGGGGGTGACAATGCCAGCGGGGGCTCCCCGCATTAAACCATAATTTTCTGCGCCATTTCCTTAGAAACAGCAACTCTCGAATCCTTGACGTTCACGATAACGTTCCCGCTTATTTCGCTTATGACCGTTACCGCAGAGCCTGCTACAAAGCCAAGATTTTCAAGAAATTTTCTCGTGTCGGGGTTTCCGCCGACTTTTTTGATTATGTTTTCCTCACCTGTGTTTGCAAGTGTAAGCGGCATCATATATACACTCCTTTTAAAGTTAGACAAAGCTAACATGTTGGTAATTATTTTAGTTAGCTTTCACTAACCATATATTATGGTACTCCATTTCCGAGAGAATGTCAAGGGGTTTTTATAACCTTTTCCATTTTCGTTTAATATGTACAGAATTTGAAGTTAGCTTTGGGTAACTTAACGGTAAATTTGTACAAACACCCGCTCATATGCAGTATTGCTCTAAAACGCTTTTAAGTGCGCTTGCGCTGGAGCTGTGAATTCTTGCCACGGGAATGTCGTGTTTTTTAGATTTCTGATTAACGCTGTTCACCATTTTGTGGGAACAGGTATTTGTGAAAACCACCATTAAATCGGGGTTCCCCAGCTTATTTTCAAAGTCCGAGGGCATTTGGGTGAACACCTTTGCCTTACAGTTGTACGATTTGCAGATGTCCTTGTACCTTGTCGCCATGCAGTCGTTCCCGCCTATCACTACTACGCTCATTTTCTTTTATCTCCTTTCAAATTTTAGTTATCATATGCTAACCAAAATTATTATATCATGTAAAACCTTGTTTGTCAAGTATAATTTTTACTGCCGCATAAAAATTTCAAGGCTGATTTTGCAAACCACAGAACCAGCCTTTATTCGTGAAATATTTTTCAGCAAAATTTATTCTCAAAAATCATTCCCTGTTTTTCAGAGCCTCTGCGGGAGATATCCTTTTCAGCTTGTTCACAAGCAGGGCGTTTACAGCAAAGTATACCGCCATAACTGCGCAGAACAGTCCCGCATACAAATACCATGGAAATGCAATATTTATTCCGCAGGCAACATTTGCAACAAAATAAGGGTAAGCCTTATCCATAATAAGCTTTGCAACAGGTATGCAGATCACTGCTCCGACTGCCACAACTGCCGTGTTTCCGTTAAGGTAAAGCCTGCGTATCTCGCTTGTGCGGAAGCCAAAAATTTTCACAAGAGAAATCCCGAACGCGGCGCGGTCTATCATAACGTTCATCATCAGGAAGATAACCGCGCAGAAAATTATTGCGGAAACCGCCGTCATCATAACAACCACAGGCATCATAAGCTCGGTAAAAACGCCTGTGGAGCGTTCTATGTCCGACCGTGTGGTTACGGCGTAAACGCGTCCCCCGTCAATGTCAAGTGCATTATCCGAAAGGAGGACATTGTAATATTCGTCGTCCTGCCCGAACAGCTCGCGCATACTGTCAATATCCATAAACACCGCTAAATTTACCGCATAATCCGCCGTGTCCGTTATGGTAAAGGCATAATCGGTGTCGCTTGCGCTGTCGGTGAGAATAAGCTTGTCGCCTTTTTTCAGTCCGTATTTCTGCGCCGCCGCAGAGCCTATTACCACCTTGTTTTTACCCTTTTCCGGCTTCGCGCTGTAGTACTTGTTGTCGCTGTCAATTCCGATAATATTTACATCGAGAGTGTAACCAAAATCCGTCTTTGAAAGAGACTCCATATAGCAAGCCTCCGCATTTTCCGGTACGGTTTCCTCGGGATATTTTAAGGTGTACATATATTCAAATTTAGTGTCTGTCACGCTGTCTTTTTTAAAATTTTCACACAAAACATAGCAGTTTATACCTATCATTACAATAAGCAGAGAAAAGAGCATTCCCGCAATTACCGTAATACTTGTTCTTGCCTCACGGGTAAGCTGACGTATCTGGAAACGTCTCATAAAGCCCATTTTGCCGAGATCAATGTCCCTGCCTCTGTGTACGTTCTGCTCATTTTTTATAAGGGAAAGAGCAGTACGGGAAAGCCTTTTGTTTATAACAAGCGCGTTCACAATTGCCGAAATCACGGGGGGCATTACAATGCCGTAAATAAGCAGGTAAACGGGATAAACCGTTTCAAAAACAGGCAGGGAGTAATAACTGTAAGAATCCCCCGTAATGCTGTTCATTGCAAAGTCGGTAAATCCAATAGCAGTGCCGACAATTCCCCCCGCAAGACTTATCATGGTCGGAAGCATAATATAGTGCTGTATCAGGTCTCTCTTTTTTGTGCCGAGAGCATAAAGCGCGCCGATAACGCTTGACTCCCGCTGTATCTGATTAATTACAAAAACTGAAATTACATAAGCCAGAAGCGCAATAAGAATAATTCCCACAAGCATACCAATGTTTTTATTCATTACCACATCGCCCGCGCAGGCTTTGATTCTGGGATTGTTTTCCGCCTCGATAAATTCTGTGAGATTGTCAATATCTATTTCAAAAATCTCATCTATCAGCTCATCGGTCTCTTCCTGCAATTCGAAGATTCCCTCCGCAAGCTTTTTTGAACCGTCGTATGCGGAAGTAACTCCCGCCGCATATTCGGGCGCAAACTGTGCAATTGCCGCGCCGTTTTTATCAAGCTCAGAAAGACCGTCCCTCAGGCTTTCCGAGCCGTCCTTTAAATCGGAAATACCGTTCTGTATATCTTCCTTTTTCTGCAATTCCTCCTCTAACATTTCCAGCAAAAATTCATCGGAAATATCTTCAATGTCAAATTCAAATTTTTTTATTTTTTCCTTTAATTCATCATGTGTAGCTTTGCCGTTCAGAAGATAGGCGTAACGCCAATCCTCTGTCTTGCCGCTTTTTTTCAATGTATCATACTGCTCCTCGGTAACAAATCCAATGCCGAAAATTTTGCTTTGAACGGAAGCATCCGAAATATTTTTTGTGGGAGCGTCATAGTCAAGCGCGCTGCCTATGCCAGTCACGGTAAGCTCGTTTCCGCCGATTTCAACCCAGTCACCAACAGAAATATTATTCTCCTCGCAGTACCTTTTTTCAAGGCAAATTTCTCCGTTCTTTTCAGCGGGAACGCCTTGCTCTACGCTGACAATATCTATTTTTTCACGGTTTCTGAAAATACGCAGAACAGAACCGTCCTCCATATCAACATCAAAGGAAAACATTTTTTCAAGGGAAATTCCCATGCCGGCAATTTCCTGTTCCTGCCCCTGTGTGAGCTCAGCAAAAACCGCAAACTGACCGTCCTCCAAATGATTGATTTCCGCATTTTCTTCCGTACCCTGAAGGATAGTTTCCGCGGAAGCTATCATTGCAACGATTATGTACATACCCATTACAATCAGCAGAAACAGCGCAAAATACCGCAGGAAATTGCTTTTTAAATCACGCAGAATTCTTTTGTTAAGCACTTTGTTCATTATAAGTCCTCCAGTTCTGCCGCAGGGATACGGGTCTCGTTCAGGTAGTCTTTTTTGATAAGACCGTCCTTGACGATAATAACCTTATGCACCATATTTTTTATGGAATTGTTGTGGGTTACGATAAGCATGGTCGTACCGTATTTTTCGTTTATCTGCTCCAGAAGCACAAGAATATCCCGCGAGGTTTTGGAGTCCAGCGCGCCTGTTGGTTCGTCGCACAACAACAGCTTTGGATTTTTTATCAAAGCTCTTGCAATTGCGCACCGCTGCTGCTGTCCGCCCGAAAGCTGTGAGGGGAATTTATTCTGGTGTTCCGTCAAGCCGAGAGTTTCCAGAAGCTCGTTCATGTCCAGCGGATTATCGGAAAGATACTCGCAGACCTGAATATTTTCCCTGACCGTTAAATTCGGAACAAGGTTGTAAAACTGAAAAATAAATCCTAAATTGTCGCGGCGGTAATCGGAAAGAGCGTTTGGTTTCATACCAAAAATCTCCGTTCCGTCCACCTTGACAGAACCCGAATCCATTTCGTCAAGTCCGCCTATGCAGTTCAGCAGCGTGGATTTTCCGCTGCCGCTTGTGCCTTGGATAACGCACATCTGCCCACGCTCCACGCCCGTAGAAATCCCTTTCAGCACCTGAATATAGCTGCTGTCCTTTCCGTAGCTTTTTTTCAAATCCTTTACTTTAAGATACATTGTAAAACCTCCTATAAGTTAGTTATAGCTAACTTGATTGTATTTTTTATCCGCATAATTAATGCGGTTTTGTACTTAATACCAACATAACATTTACATAACAGTGTTATGTTGCCTTGGTAATATATGCCATACAATTTGTTGTATGGCAAATTAAGGTTTAACAGAAAAAATGCGTCTGTATCTCACCTGCCCCTTGATAGGGGCTTGATAAAGTAACAGTATATGACATTTAACATTGGGGTAGAAAGAGGGTGCAGACTCAGCCTGCATCATCGGGAATAAGTATCATATCTCCCCAGCCCTTTACGAGAAAATTGAGTATCTTCCGCATATTTGAAAGAGCCTTTTGCTCGTCCCGCTCGTGTGTGAAAAGGTGGATAAACGCGTCTATCATCATATGAGTGAGCCAGTGGCGCATATAGGTATTGACTTGCATATTCGGCAGCATAGCCGCCATATTTTCCGCCATTGCGCTGTAAACATTGTCGGTCATTTCAACAATTTCGTCAACGCAGCCCTCAAATTTTGAACCCTGTGATTTTGTGAGAAGCAGCATAAATGCGTCATAGTTTGAGTAGAGATGATGTATCAGCGTCGCCGCTATTTCGTCATGTCCGCCGTCAATATGTCCTTTCATTTCGGATATATCAGACGATTTGAGAATATCCCGCTCGTCGGCAAAATGCCGTATCAGAATTTCTTTCAGACCGTCAAAGGGCTGCCCCACAATTGCGGTAAACAAGTCCTCTTTGTCCTTGAAAAAGAAATACAGCGCGCCTGTTGTAACACCTGCCCCCGCGCATATTTTCCGCAGGGAGGCTTTTGTGTAGCCCTTTTCGGCGAACTCCATTTTTGCGCTTTCAAGCAGACGTTCCTTGGTTTCTCTGTCCTCTCCCAATTTATCACCTCGTAACATAACGGTGTTATGCTAAAATTTATTTTAACATACGCTTACTGATTTGTCAATACCTTTAGAATAAAATTTGCATATTTTTTATCCGTACTCTTGACAAATGCAAAATTATGGTTTATACTTATCAAAAAGATTTGAAAGGACTGCCCTGAAATGAGAACAATATCCTCATACAGCGTTTACAGAGTAGATATGGCAAAGGTCATGTACGGAATGTACCATGGCTTTAAGCTGCTGCGCCCGAAACGCTGAGGACAGTTTTTCGTTATGTGCATACAGGCGGCTTAAAGCGTTGTCTTTAAGCCGTTTTTTTGTTGCCTCCAAAAATTATTTTCAGAAAAAGGATGATATTTTATGATAACGAAAACCAATATACGAAACGGTCTGACCGTAAAAATAATTGCCGAAGAAGCCGACCTCCAAGCCGCGTTAAAGCTTGCGGAGGACGTGTTCATGCAGTTTGAAGCTCCCGAATTTTCCGCGCGGGGAGTGGAAAGCTTCCTGTCGTTCCTGTGGGGAAAACGTGTGCAGGAAATGTTTGCGGAGGGCAGCTTTGCGGTATGGAGCTGTTACGTCGGAGAAGAGCTTGCGGGAATGATAGCTCTGCGTGACCGTGAGCATATCAGTCTTGCATTTGTGCGTTCCGACTTTCACCGTCAGGGGATAGGGCGAATGCTTTACGCCGCGGCAAAAGCCGAAGCATTGGCTCACGGAACTAAGCGAATAACCGTAAACGCCAGCGATTACGGGATACCGTTTTATCGGGCAATGGGCTTCCGTGAGACCGATATGCGGCTTCTGACCGACGGTATTCAATACACGCCCATGGAGGCAAAAATCTGAAAGGAAATGATAAAAATGCTTAATCATAAAGGTACAAAAATTATTGAGACGGAAAGGCTTATACTCCGTCCTTTCCGAAGCGGGGACGCTCCCCTCATGTTCAAAAACTGGGCGGGAGACAGAGAGGTCGCGAAATTTCTGACTTGGAACGCTCACCGAAGCGTTTCGGACAGCGAAAATGTAATAAATATGTGGGTGGCGGGCTACAACGAAAATTCCACCTACAACTGGGCGATAGTGCCGAAAGAGTTCGGCGAGCCGATAGGCGGCATTTCCGTGGTTCGCATACACGACAATAATGACACGGCGGAGATCGGCTACTGTATCGGCAGGGACTGGTGGGGCAAGGGCATTATGACCGAAGCCTTTTCCGCGGTCATTCCCTATCTTTTCGAGGTGGGCTTCAATCGGATACAGGCGGAGCACGCGGTGAAAAATCCCGCTTCGGGTCGGGTAATGCAGAAATGCGGTCTGACCTATGAGGGAACGCTCAGACAGTTTTTCCGCGCCACATCGGGGGAGCTTCTGGACATAAGCTATTATTCTATTCTCAGGGAGGAGTTTGAGGCTTGCAATAAGTCCCCGAAAGTGGTATAATTTTATTGATATTTTTGGGAAAGGGTCTGACCACGGTGAAAAAGAAAATACTGCCGCTCCCGGACGGCTTTACGGCGGACGATGTGAAGATCGAATCCAGCGTTTGCACGGGCGAAAAAACTATCGGATTTTACAGCGCCGCGGACAAAAAGCTGCACTGCGCGGAGCTTGTCCGGACAAACGCCGACGTTGAGGAATTTTACCGCAAATACGGGATTGAGAAATAATGAAAGGACTTGCTGGCAATGAAGAGAAAAATTATTGCGGTCGGAATTTGTGCGGCTCTTACAGTCGGCTTCGGCGGCTGTACCAAAGACGGTGAGGAAATTCCGAGCGGAAACGATACTGCCGTAACGGCTGATGCCGAAAGCTCTGTATCGGAAACCTCACAGACCGAAGAAACACCTGCAAGTGAAGAAAATCTGACCGTTTCCCCAAGCGGATATTTGCTCGACCCCGAAGTTGCTCTCGGAGACGAAAACGGGTGGGATTTCCCCGAAAAACAGCCGTGTCTGATAGGCGAGCCTGTGGAGGGTGTAAGATTTTACGGAGTGAACGCGGGCGAAGAAAAGTCATACGTATACGATCAGCCGCCTTTCGGTAAGTATGAATACGATCAATATTTAATTATCGAACATGACGGAAAGGCGGACGAATTTCCATGCTTGTGGACGGAGCGTTTCGGCTCGGCTATGTCTCTTTATCCCGCAGACCTTGACGGCGACGGGGAAACTGAGATCGCGTCGGTCAGATACAGCATTGGCGGAACATGGTGCAGTATAATGGAGCTTGCCGTGTACAAAATAAGGGACGGTCATTACGAACGCTTCGGATTTGATCTGCAAGCCTTTAACGACGAATACATAACCGTTGACATTGACAGTGAAGAAAGAGTCCTTACCCTTTCGGCAAACGGCTTTGATGAAACATTTACTTATGACTTTTCCGAGATCGTTCCGTCCGAGATGACCGAATTTGAAGTTAATCTGGTGCGGGTGAATGATTTTTCTTTTGACGGCGATGAAATAACTTATATTGTAACTCCGCTTTTAAGCGGATATATTCCCGAAATGTTTGCCGACGTCTGGCTGAAGCTGAAATTTTCCGACGGCGTTTTTACCTGCTCCGGTGTGGAATTTACGAAAAACGAACCTCTTAGACCTGCCGAGCCCGAATACGCCGTTGATTTTGACACGGCGGTATCCAATATTATTGCCGCGGGCGTTGAAGCGGACGGTTCGGAATTTGTCCTGTCGGGCACAGAGGATTCGGACGGCGAAACATACTACATAATCGTCAAGGGCTATGACAACGGCGAAACAGTGTCTGCCGAGGAAATTTTCCGCGTAAACACCGAAAACGGCAGCGTGTATGTTTACTTCGACCCTACGCTGCCGACGAGCGATTACCTTGCACAGTTTAAAAGCGAAAATGATGAAAACGACCCGCAGAGCAGATACTTACAGATATACGGCGGGACGTCGTGACCGTTAAGACGCAGAGTTTGCCGAAAGATAATTTTGACCTTGCAATCCGCAGGAAAATATGCTATAATTTTCTTGACATTTTTTGATGGAGGAGAGTCATATCATGGAAAAAACAAAAACCCGCGCAATAAAAATTGCAGCGATTTCAGTCGGAATCTTATCGTTTGTCACAGCGGCGGCGCTGATCTGCCTGAAGCTTTTTTACTGGGGCTTTGCGGTCTCGGCAGACGACATTGCAATAGCCTGTGATATATCCGAATACAGCAATAACACGGGCGATTTCATAGACGTTGAATTTAACGTTACGCTTAAAAACGGTATGAGCCTGATGCATGATACCAGCGTATGTATGGATTTTGCTGATGACTGCGACTGCCGATATGAATACATCACGCCGAGGGCTGTATTCAAGATCCCGTTTGACGATCTGGGGTCTACAGCAAGCTTCGGGTGCAGCGTAGACAAGAACAGCAGCGGATTCAAAAACGAATTTAACTTTATTTTAAAGGACACAAGCTATAATTATGACGTAAATGAGATCGTTGAGGACTATTTGCAGGACGCATAAAAATATTATGTAAAGAAAAAGGAGAATATAAAATGAAAGAACTTAATCCAAACGCAAAGATCGAGACCAAATGCCTGCACGCAGGCTACACACCCAAAAACGGCGAGCCGAGAGTTGTACCTATCGTACAGAGCACGACCTATGTTTACGACTCCACGGACGACGTTGCCGCAGTCTTTGACGACCCTACAAAAAGCCTGATCTACTCCCGCTTTGAAAATCCCACCACCGACGCTGTGGAAAAGAAAATCGCCGCTCTGGAGGGCGGTGCGGCGGCAATGTGTACCTCCAGCGGACAGGCAGCTTCCCTGCTGTCTATCCTCAACATCTGCGAGGCGGGGGACAGCTTTATCGCGTCCTCGTCCATTTACGGAGGAACGATAAATCTTTTCGGCTTCACCCTTAAAAGAATGGGAATTGAGTGTATCTGGGTAGACGTTGACGCGTCCGAGGAGGAGCTTAACGCCGCGTTTAAGCCCAACACCAAGGCGGTTTTCGGCGAGACTATTGCGAACCCTGCGCTGACGGTACTGGACATTGAAAAATGGGCGAAAGCCGCTCACGCACACGGTGTACCCCTTATCGTGGACAACACCTTTGCAACGCCTATTTTGTGCCGTCCTATTGAGTGGGGCGCGGACATTGTTGTACACTCCACCTCAAAGTATATGGACGGTCACGCGGTACAGGTTGGCGGCGTTATCGTTGACTCCGGAAAATTCGACTGGACAAGCGGAAAGTTCCCCTGTATGACCGAGCCGGACGAAAGCTATCACGGTATCGTCTACACCGAGAAATATTCCTTTGCGCCCTACATCGTAAAAGCGAGAATGCAGCTTATGAGAGACTTCGGCTGCTACCCCGCCGCAAACAGCTCATTCCTGCTCAATCTGGGACTGGAAACTCTTGCGGTGAGAATGAAGCAGTACTGCGAAAACGCTCTTAAAGCGGCGGAATTTATCAAGGGCACAGGCAAGGTGAATTTCGTTTCCTACGCGGGACTTGAGGGAGACAAGTATCATGAGCTTGCAAAAAAATATCTGCCGCTCGGCACCTGCGGAGTAATATCCTTCTCCATAAAGGGCGGCAGGGATACCGCCGTTAAGTTCATGGACAGCCTTAGCCTTGCTTCCAACGAGGTACACGTTGCGGATATCCGCACCTGCGTTCTGCACCCCGCCTCTGCAACACACCGTCAGCTTTCCGACGAGCAGCTTGTTGCCGCGGGAATTGACGGCGGTCTGATAAGATTTTCCGTTGGTCTTGAAAATATCGACGATATTCTCGCAGACTTGAAGCAGGCTTTTGATAAGATATAATGATAAAAAAGCAGCAGTCGGATTGCCTATAAATTCGACTGCTGTTTTTTTGATTTTCAAGAGAAATTTATGACGGTAAAAGAAATACAAACAGAGCAGGAACTCAAATGTAAAATCACTTCATCTTCGGTCAAGTATGTTTTTAAGCCTCGCCCGATTACACCGTAGTCGACATACAGATAAACCATTTGCATTTTTAGATGTTGTCCGCTGAGAGAATATAAGCAAAATGCTCCTCATATAATAAAAAGGAGGTGCTTATATGAAAATACATTGGAAAAAGCTGATTTTATGCCTGATAATACCTTTGGCAGTCGGAGGGCTTTCCGCATTATTAACGAGAAACAGCATGGAGACATTTAAAATACTGCAAAAGCCGCCCCTTTCCCCGCCCGCCAGACTGTTCCCGTTTGTGTGGACAATTCTGTATCTTATGATGGGACTTGCTTCATATATCGTTCTCACGTCAAAGAAGCCGAGTACCCTCGGACTCATTTTATATGGCGTGCAGCTTTTTTTCAATTTTTTCTGGTCGATTTTATTTTTCAATAAAGAGCTGTATCTGTTTTCATTTATCTGGCTTTTGATCATGTGGCTCTTGATCTTGGCAACGACTATTCTCTTTTACCGAAACACAAAATTTGCAGGATATCTTATGATCCCTTATTTACTATGGGTGACATTTGCGGGATATCTGAATTTCGGAATTTATCTTCTCAACTGAAAATGGGCAAAGCTCAAATAGTACCAAAAAAGCGGGACTATGGACGTTATTCACGTCACATAGCCCCGCCGCTTGTGCTGTTAAAGCCATTTTTTTAAATCATCACCGCTGCATTTCCCAACAAAGCATTCAACATTATTAAAGTATTCCGGAACCAGTGCAAAAGCTGTTATTCTAAGATGTCCCTCCACAATAACAAAATGCTCCGAATCAGATGTCAATAAGATCGGTCTTGGAAATTTACCGCCGCCTTTTATAAATTCCGCAGCTTTAAGAAAACCCGCATTGCTCTGATCATAAATTTCAATTCCGTTCAAAATTGTCTGTGCAGCTTTCAAAGGCGAATGTGTTCCCTGCGATAATTCATTCCAGTAGCTGTAATCAATGTATCTGATGCTGTTCAAATCTTTGCTCACAAAATTGCATAAGCTCCATTGAATTTCGCCCGGAAAATTCTCAAATAATTCGCGGTTCAAGCCGTATCCCCGAAATTCTCCCAGCAGCTTTTTCCTTGCAATATTTTCATTGATGTTATTGAGGTCTGCGGATAATATTATGCTCTCGTCCAGCAAAAGCTTTTTCATAGCTTTTTTGATTTGCTCTGAAAATCTCTCGGAACGGTATTCCGCCTTTAAAAATTCCGAGATCATTTCCTCCTCGGAGCTTGTTCTCAAAACATTCACGCCATCGCCTCCTATTGCAGATCTAAGCCGTCAAGATAGCTTTTTAAACGGATTTCCATTTCTTTATTGCCAATGCTTTTAAAAAAGATCAGAGAATCCAAAGCGGAATAGATATGGAAAGTGCTTTCAAAAGTATCAAATTCAGATTTGCGGTAAGCGGTACGGTAATGTTCCAAAAATGTATTTCTGAACAATACGCTCTCCTGCTCGCTGTAATTCAGCTTCATCCAAAATGTCAATCGGGAAATATCCGCCATCCAGTTGAGCGCCGTCGCGTCGTCCCAGTCGATAAGAAATATTTCTCCGTTATCCTGCACAATAATGTTTTTCTTTGACAGATCTCCATGACACAAAACAGACGGCAAATCTTCAAAATCACGTATCATATCAAAGAATTTCCTTTTCATTTTTCTTAACTGAATTTCCGATATTGTATCTTTTAATTCGCCGTCGATCCTGTCAAACTCGTCCTCATAGAAATCAGTCATGCTGTCATAACAGGCAATGCCGCTGCCGATATACCCGAAGTTTTTAATTTTTATATTGTGGACGGAAGAAACCAGTTCCGCTAATTTGACGAAAAGCTCCGTTTCCTGCTCTCTGTCAAATACTATTTTATCAGCCGCTGTTCCTTGCACCTCCCGCTCTATCAGATAACCGTTCGGATATATTTTATCGTTTCGGCTATATGCGATAAGTTCGGCGCAGGGAATGTTATTCTGCCTTAAAATTTGATTTACAAACCGGACTTTGCCGTCTTCGGGCCAGTCTGTGCTTCTGAATAATTTTAAAATATAATGCTTGTCTGATACGGTAAAAAAATATACGAAATTATTAGTGACATTTTCAAATTTCCTTATTTCCTCAGCGCAGCAGCCAAAATTGCTCTTAATTATTTTATCGACCGTTTCAAGCATTTTATCGGTTTCTGTGTTCATAAGATCCTCCTCTTTTGGAAGGACTAAAAATATATAACCCTCCCAAGCTGTTTTAACGTTTGTTTATTCATAATCAAAATTCCTCCTTTCATCAAAATTTGCATATCATAATGCATAATAAATATATCATTTTTTTACAGCTTTGTCAATGTTGACGCAGTGCTTTTAACAGGAAAAAATAAAATGAAAAACAAGATTTTTGAAATTTAAAACGGAGTACTTAAAAAATACAACGGGGGACTCTTCCGCTGTTACAATTCCCAACGGCGTAAAAATTATCGGACAGGACGCTTTCATGGAATGTAAAAATACCCGCAGCATTACAACTATACGCCGTTATGCTTTCGGGTATTGCAGCAGCCTTAAAAGAGCGCTTACTTTGTCAGCTTGCCGATCACTTCATAAAGAGTATCATAAAGCGCTTTTGCCTTTTGCGGGTCAAGTTCAACGCAGGCTCCAAGACGCTCGGGAACATGGACAGCTTTTTCTTTCAAAGCCGTCCCTTTGTCCGTGATAGTGACGATAAGGTCACGCTCGTCCTTTTCGGAACGCTTTCTTGTAACAAATCCTTTTTCCTCTAACTTTTTCAGAACCGACGTAAGCGTTCCCGAATCGAGATAGAGATGCTCTCCTATTTCCTTAACACGAAGCTCCTTATATTCCCACATCACCATCATAGTAATATACTGAGTATAGGTAATGTCAAGCTCGTCAAGGTACGGCTTATAAGCTCTGACTACCTCCTTGGCGCAGACATAAAGAGGAAAGCAAAGCTGATTTTCAAGCTTCAGAACATCATATTTATTATCCATCATTTTTCTCCCTGAGATATAATTTTCTTATTGGCATTTGCCGCCTCATATGCGGCACGGACTGCCTTAGTCAGCTGATCTGCGCATGAAGTGGGTCTGCGCCCGCACAAAATGCCGGACAGCTTTTTCTCGATCTGCTCTACAGTCATTCCCTCAACTAAAATCGGGATAGCCTTAAGATTTCCGTTGCAGCCTCCCGTAAAGCTGACGTTATAAACTCTGTCGCCGTCTATATC
>JAIEDQ010000175.1 GCA_029067895.1 Oscillospiraceae bacterium
GATAAACATGGGCGGAGGTCCTGTCTGGACAGTAAACGGTCTTGACGTTACCGAGCCCCGAACTGTAAATATGCGTGTTTCTGAACGGTCGAATAAAATTCCTGCAAACGTTATTGACGATATTGTCAGCGAATTTGAGCCAAAGGAATACAGGCTTTATCACAGCGGCGATTTTGGCTTTAAGGCAGAACTGACCTTGAATGTAGGAAAGAGGTACAACGATTATTATGCTGTACTTTACCACTACAACACCAAAACCAAGCAGCTTGAATTTGTTGACGAAAGCTTTGTTGAGGATAAGCAGGTTACATTTGAGCTTACCCATGCTTCGTACTATGCGGTTGCTTTCAGCAGTATTCCCATGTATGATGATGTTTCTTCCGGTGCGGGAGTATTTGAAAGCTCTGTACCGATCGAGACGTCAGCTATGCCTGAAACAAGCGGTGTAACGATTCCGGCAGCTAAGCTTCCTCAGGTCATGAAGTACTCAAACAAAAAACGCAGATACCGTATTCTCAGAAAGAGACGTCTTGACGATCTGGTATTTGTATTCTGACGCGATCCAAGCATAAAAAAGCACAAAATTACCTGCGGGTAAGTTTTGTGCTTTATTTTTTACAGAGGGTGATAAAACGGCTCAGCCCTTAGACAAATAATGATACAGAAGCTTTTTCTCGTCTCGGAAATAAAATTATGCCGCCATCTCTACAGACGGCGGCAAAGTGTTGACTGAACTTTGTTCAGTTGGCTCAGCCTTTTTTCAGCATTTTTTTCAGGTACTTGCCGGTATAGGAATCCTTGTAGGACGCGATCTCTTCGGGAGTACCGCACTTGACCACGGTACCGCCGCCGTCGCCGCCCTCGGGACCAAGATCAATTATGTGATCGGCGCACTTGATAACGTCCAGATTATGTTCGATAACGAGTATCGTGTTGCCCGAATCCACAAGCTTTTGAAGAACTTCCACAAGCTTGTGAACATCGGCGGTGTGAAGTCCCGTGGTAGGCTCGTCCAGAATGTAGATGGTCTTGCCTGTGGAACGCTTTGAAAGCTCCGTTGCAAGCTTGACGCGCTGGGCTTCGCCTCCCGAAAGTGTTGTGGCGGGCTGACCGATCTTGATGTATCCCAGACCCACGTCCTGCAAGGTCTGGAGCTTGCGCGCGAGCTTGGGGATATTTGCAAAAAACTCCACGCCCTCGTCCACGGTCATTTCCAGCACGTCGTAAATGGACTTGCCCTTGTAGTGAACGTCGAGGGTCTCCCTGTTGTACCGCTGTCCCTTGCAGACCTCGCAGGGGACGTACACGTCGGGCAGGAAGTGCATTTCTATCTTGATAATGCCGTCGCCCTCGCAGGCTTCGCACCGTCCGCCCTTTACGTTGAATGAAAATCTGCCGCTTGTGTAGCCTTTCATTTTAGCGTCGTTTGTGTTTGCGAACAGGTCGCGGATATCGGTAAAAAGTCCCGTGTAGGTTGCGGGATTTGAGCGGGGCGTTCTGCCGATGGGAGACTGGTCAATGGCGATGACCTTGTCCAGATTTTCAAGACCGTCCATGCGCTCAAACTTTCCGGGACGTATCTTTGCGCGGTTAAGCTTTCCCGCAAGATTTTTGTAGATTATCTCGTTGACAAGTGAGGACTTCCCGCTGCCCGAAACTCCGGTAACGCAGGTGAAAGTGCCGAGGGGTATGGACACGTTGATGTTTTTCAGATTATGCTCGGAAGCTCCGATAACGTCCAGAGTAAAGCCGTTTCCCGCGCGGCGTGTTTCGGGGACGGGTATGAACCGCTTTCCGCTCAGGTACTGTCCCGTAATGGATTTTTTGCAGGACATTATGTCCTCAACCGTACCCGAACAGATAACCTCGCCGCCGTTTACGCCAGCGTACGGACCGATATCAACGATATAGTCCGCGGCAAACATGGTGTCCTCGTCGTGTTCAACAACGATAAGGGTGTTGCCCAGATCGCGGAGACGCTTTAACGTGGCGATAAGCTTGTTGTTGTCCCGCTGGTGCAGACCGATTGACGGCTCGTCCAGAATGTACAGCACGCCCATAAGGGACGAGCCTATCTGTGTCGCAAGACGGATACGCTGGCTCTCACCGCCGCTGAGAGTTCCCGCCGAACGGGACAGTGTAAGGTATTCCAGACCCACGCTCTGGAGGAATCCCAGACGGGACTTTATCTCCTTGACGATCTGACCGCTTATCATTTTTTCACGCTTTGTAAGTTCCAGACTGTTTATAAAGTTCACACAGTCCGACACGGAAAGCTTACAAAGCTCAGAGATGTTTTTTCCGCCCACAGTGACCGCAAGGCTCTCCTTTTTCAGTCTTTGACCGTGACATTCGGGACAGAGCATTTCGGTCATGCAGTCCTCGATCTCGTTTTTGCTGAACTCGGAATTAGTGTCGCGGTAACGTCTTTCCATGTTGGGAATAATTCCCTCAAAGGGCTGATAGTAAACGCCTCCGCCGTACTCGGTTGAGCGGTGCAGCTTCAGCTTAACGCCGTCAGAGCCGTACATAATAACGTCTATGACCTCCTGCGGCAAATCCTTTACGGGAGTGTCGAGGGATACTCCGTAGTACTGGGCAATGCCCTTGAAGTACATCATTGCAATGGAGCTGTCGTCGGTGGTCGCCCAGCCCATAGCCTTTACCGCGCCCTGTCTTATGGAAAGGTCTTTGTTGGGGATTATCAGGTCGGGGTCGATCTTGCGGAACACGCCCAGACCCGTACACTTTTCGCAGGCTCCGAACGGATTGTTGAAAGAAAACATTCTCGGCGCAAGCTCGTCGATGGAAACTCCGTGTTCGGGACAAGCGTAATTCTGGGAGAAAAGCATTTCCTCGCCGTCGATAATATCGGCGATAACAAGACCTCCCGAAATCGTGGAAACGGTCTCAACGCTGTCCGCAAGACGGGTCTCAATGCCCTCCTTTATGACAAGGCGGTCGATAACGATTTCAATGCTGTGCTTCTTGTTTTTCTCCAGCTTTATTTCCTCGGAAAGGTCGTAGATGATACCGTCCGCGCGGATACGAACATACCCCGCCTTTCTTGCCCTCTCTATCTCCTTGACGTGTTCGCCCTTGCGTCCGCGTATGATGGGAGCGAGAAGCTGTATTTTTGTCCCCGCGGGAAGCTCCATTATCCTGTCAACGATCTGGTCAACGGTCTGCTGCTTGATCTCGCGTCCGCATACGGGACAGTGGGGTATGCCTATTCTGGCATACAAAAGACGGAGGTAATCGTAGATCTCCGTGACTGTACCCACCGTTGAGCGGGGATTTTTGGACGTGGTTTTCTGGTCGATTGAAATGGCGGGGGAAAGTCCCTCAA
>JAIEDQ010000176.1 GCA_029067895.1 Oscillospiraceae bacterium
GTTCATCAAGATCAGAGAGAATATGGTTATCCGCCGTTTTGTAAGAATGGAGGGCGTTCTCGTTCCTTACGTTCACTGTGGAGGAAGCATCGGCGTTATGGTAAAGCTTGACACAGACCTCCCCGCTGACAAGGTGTTCGAGGTTGGTAAGAACTGCGCGCTCCAGGTTGCGGCTATGAACCCTGCATACCTGAACAGAGAAGCTGTTCCCGCTGAGGTTATCGAGGAAGAAAAGAAGATCATGATGACCCAGATGGCTGAGGATCCCAAGATGGCAAGCAAGCCCGAACAGGTTCGCGCAAAGATCGTAGAGGGCAAGGTAGGCAAGTACTACACCGAAAACTGCTTGCTTGAACAGGCTTACGTTAAGGACGACAAGATGTCCGTACAGAAGTACGTTGAAGCTTCCGCTAAGGAGCTTGGCGGAAAGGTTGCTGTTGTTGAGTACGTTCGTTTCGAGAGAGGCGAGGGTATCGAAAAGAAAGCTGACGACTTCGCTGCCGAGGTTGCAAGCATGGCTAAGGGCAATGGCTGATTTGGCGTAATAAAAATAACAAGCCGTCGGATTTTTTCGGCGGCTTGATTTTTGAAAAATATTTTAAAAAGTACTTGACAAGCTGTGTGCTTTATGGTAAAATATTAATGTTGTGGCGGCTATGCCGTCTTGACAAGCTATCGTATTCTAAAGACAGCAGGGGGCTTAGTGCCATAAATCCTGCCGAGGAAAAGATGGTGAGTATTGATATGTACTTGCGCCTTTTCCTTTGGGAAAAGGTTTTTCTTTTTTTGAATCCGTTAGCATAACGCGCCGAAAGGCGTTCAGTGAATTATCGGAGGTGAAATCATTATGCCAAGCGCAAAGGTACTTGAATCCAAAAAGGCAAGAGTTGAGGCTCTTACCGAAATGCTGAACAAGGCTACAGCAGGCGTTATCGTTGACTACAAGGGTATCACCGTTGAGGAGGACACCAAGCTCAGAAAAGAGCTGAGAGAGGCAGGCGTGAACTACTTCGTTGAGAAGAACTCCATGCTCCGCTTCGCTGTCAAGAACGTCGGTCTGGACGGTCTTACAGACGTTCTGGAGGGTACTTCCGCAATCGCCGTTACAGAGGGCGACGAGACCGCTCCCGCACGTATTCTGGGTAAATTCGCAGACAGCAACGATAAGAAGTTCAACCTTAAGGCAGGCTTCATCGGCAAGGAGATCTACGATGAAAAGGGCGTTACAGCTCTGTCCAAGATCCCTTCCAAGGAAACACTGCTTGCACAGCTTCTCGGTTCACTCCAGGCTCCTATGCAGAGCCTTGCAGCCACACTTCAGGCTCTCGTGGACAAGAAGAACGCAGAGGACGCCGCTTGATCGGTTCGTTCCTCGGACGCTGCTCGTGAATGCGGCGTGAAGTGCGCGGCGGCAGAAGCTGCGGCGCGAAAAAAATTACATTAAATTAAAAGGAGATTATTATTATGGCTTCCGAGAAAATTACAAACATTCTTGATTTGATCGACGCTCTTTCCATCATCGAGCTTTCCGAGCTGGTTGAGGGCATTCAGGAAAAGTACGGTGTTTCCGCTGTTGTAGCAGCAGCTCCCGCAGCAGGCGGTGCAGCAGGCGGCGCAGCTGAAAAGACCGAGTTCGACGTTGTTCTTGCTTCCTTCGGCGACAAGAAGATGGATGTTATCAAGGCAGTTAAGGATATCTGCGGTCTGTCCCTTAAAGAGGCTAAGGAGCTTGTTGAGGCTGCTCCTAAGGCTCTCAAGGAGGGCGCTTCCAAGGCTGACGCTGAGGAGATCAAGACTAAGCTTGAAGCTGCCGGCGCTACTGTTGAGCTCAAGTAAGCTTGCGTCTTAAAAACAGATAATGAAAATCACCGACCATACTATATGGTTCGGTGATTTTTTTCTGCCGGTAAACAAATTATTTTAATTGAAATGGCGTAAATTACTTGACAAATCCGATAAAATGTGTTAAAATATTTAAGCATTGTAAGCCGGCGTGATGGAATTGGCAGACGTGACGGACTCAAAATCCGTTGGGGTAACACTCGTGCGGGTTCGACCCCCGCCGCCGGCACCAGCGGAGAGCCTCCGCAGGCTGATCCGTTCCCAGTAGGGGACGGATTTTTTTATTTGTCAAGTTTCCTCAGTAGTTTTGATGTGAATTGCAGCTTTTCTTTTTGAAGAGCTGCTTTTTATTTTTATGGAAAAAAATTTAAAAAGGGTATTGACATTTGTACGAAATCGTACTATAATATCATTTGTACGATTTCGTACTAAAAGGAGGGCTAATGTGAGAAAACTGATAAGCGCGGACGTGAACCGTTTTAACTGCCTGACGATGCAGATAGATGCGGTTTATCATGAAGCCGCTTCAAGACTGGGACTTAGCTACAGCGCAATGGCGATCCTGTATTCCGTGCTGGATAACGGAGGCTGCTGTCCCATAAGCGATATCTGCGACTTTGGAATGAATAAGCAGACCGTCAATTCCGCTTTGCGAAAGCTTGAAAGAGAGAACGTTGTTTATCTTGAAGCCGCGGGAGGACGCCGTAAGAACGTCCGCTTTACCGAAGACGGAACAGAGCTTGCCGAAAGAACGGTACTGAAAATTATCGAGATCGAAAACGAAATTCTCGCCTCATGGACAGAGCAGGAGCGCGAGACCTACTTTGAACTCACCAAGCGGTACATGAACCAACTGAACGAAAAAGTTTCAAAACTATAACTGTAACATTTTGGAGGACTTATGCACATTCATCTTTCGGAGCGTTTTTCCTACGGGAAGCTGCTCCGCTTTACAATGCCGTCCGTTATAATGATGATCTTCACGTCGCTGTACGGGGTTGCGGACGGGTTTTTCGTATCCAATTTCGCGGGAAAAAATCCCTTTACCGCGGTAAATTTTATAATGCCGTTTCTTATGGTTCTGGGCGCAATGGGATTTATGTTCGGTACGGGAGGAAGCGCGCTTATAGCGAAAACTATGGGCGAGGGCGACTCCGACGGGGCGAACCGTCAGTTCTCGTTGCTGATCTATACAACGCTTGTATGCGGAGTAATTGTCGCCGCACTCGGAATAATTTTTATTCGTCCCGTTGCTTCGGTCATGGGTGCTGAGGGAGAGCTTCTCGACAACTGCGTTTTGTACGGCAGGATAATCCTGCTTGCACTGCCGTTCTATATGCTCCAGTTTGAGTTCCAGAGCTTTTTCTCTACGGCGGAAAAGCCCCGGCTCGGACTTGCGGTAACGATAGCGGCGGGCATGGCGAACATTATCGGGGACGCTCTTCTGGTCGCCGTATTCCGATTCGGTATCGTGGGAGCTGCTGCGGCAACGGCGCTAAGTCAGGCGGTTGGAGGGATAATTCCGCTGTTTTACTTTGTGCTCCCCAACACAAGCAGGCTGAAGCTGACAAAGACCCGCATAGACTTCGGAGTACTGGCAAAGGTCTGCACAAACGGTTCGTCGGAGCTTATGTCCAACGTTTCAATGTCCCTTGTGAATATGCTCTATAACGTTCAGCTTATGAAGTACGCGGGCGAGGACGGCGTTGCGGCATACGGTACGCTTATGTATGTCAATCTGGTGTTCCTTGCGGCGTTTATCGGGTACTCCGTGGGAACTGCTCCGATAGTAAGCTTTCATTACGGCGCGGAGGATCATGCCGAGCTTAAAAGTCTGCTGAAAAAAAGCTGTGTGATAATATCGGTTTTCGCGGTGATGATGTTTGCCGCCGCGGAGCTTCTTGCCAGTCCTCTTGCGAAGATATTCACAGGCTACGACGAGGGACTGCTTACGCTCACGCTGAGAGGATTTTTCATTTTCTCTTTCACCTTTCTTTTTGCGGGATTTGCTATCTTCGGCTCGGCGTTTTTCACTGCCTTGAACGACGGTCTTACATCGGCTCTGATATCATTTCTGAGGACGCTTGTGTTCCAGGTCGCGGCAGTTATCGTGCTGCCGTTGATATGGGGTATCGACGGAGTGTGGGTGTCCTCCGTTGCGGCGGAATTTACGGCAGCTGCGATAACGGTGATATTCATTTTTGCAAAGAGGAAAAAGTATAAATACATTTAGAAAACAGGACAGGACTTCACAGCTTTTGCGAAGTCCTGTCTCATTTTTTTATTAGCTTGCTCTCTCAATAGTCAGCGTTTTAAGTATCTCCTCGCATATCCAGCGATTTATTCCGTAACCGTCGACAAAGACGTAAATATTCATAGAATATCCGCCGCGGTCGACCTTGTAGATATAAAACTCCGTCTGCGCCCGCCTTTCGGAGGAATACTGTCTTGTATGGTAAAAATCTGTGTAGAGCAGGTTTTCGCCCTCGTAATGCTCCTCGTCAAGGAGGGTTATTTCCTCATCGTAAGTGTGGTCTATGAGATAATATTCGCGGGGAAGCGTTTCGTCCGCGGGGTAGGCGGGAGCAAACTGCATTATTTTTACGTTTCCGGGCTTCGGGTCCGGAACGGGATACACGCCGCCGTTGTCAATACCCCAGTTTTCGGGCATATTAAATTTCACGATGACATCACTGTCGCCGGATTCTGCGAGCCCTCCTCTGCCGTCGTAATGCAGAACAGGTTCGGTAATGGAAAAGCTGTCCATGTCAATGAGGTTCTGCACGGCGGCTTTCAGGTCGAAGTTCGGGAGCGGAAAGCTTAACGGCTCGTTTGGCAGACCGAAATCACCCAGCTCAAAATTGGTATAGGCTCGGTAAATTTCGTATCCGCCGTCGGTCTTGTCGATCTCAAAGTATGCGGTGTATCCTGTATAAGCGTTTTCGTTGAAGTCGGAAATATCGTCTACAACAATTCCCAGATCGTACTTAAAGTACACCCAATCTCTGGTCTCGGATATCGAACCGCAATTCTCAAGCCTGAGTATGACGCCGTTCAGCTCGCGTATACCATGGCTTACAAAGTTGAGATGACCGTACTTCACAGCATTTGCGTAATACAGCATATCGGGGTCGGAAATATAATCGGAGGGCTCAAAATCTCCAAGCTTGAAAAAGTAGTTCCAATAGTCGATAATGTACGGCTCGCATACTTCCTTTAAATATGTTGGTTCTGCCTCCGCGTTAGGGCTATTAAAATCAGACAAAGCAAGCCTCCTTACCGCGGGAGAATTCAAAAGCTTTTCCGTGCCGTCTTTCAGGTAAATGTCGTAGGGAACGCTCTGACCTAAAGTATCAACAGAGTAATGCGATCCTGTGCTGCCGTCGGCAACGGCTGTCATTCGGACAAATCCGTTTTCATCGGTGTACTCAAAATATGCGCGTCCGCCCCAGCCGCTTTCGCTGCCGTCCCATGTGTCTCTGTAGCTGAGACTGAGCGGGACGGTCATCCACTTTGTGCCGTCCTCCTTGACGCCGCTTAGGACGGTTCTGCCGTCAGTATGGTAAATCTCTCCGTCTCCGAGGTCTGAAGTTCCGCTGATATGGGAATCTCCCACCTCAATGCTTATTAAATTGTACCGTTCGTAAGCGTCAAGATCGTAGATCAATTTCAGCCGCAAATAGTTTTTCAGGTCGTCGCTGTCGGTGTACTTTCCTATATTGAAGCTTTCGTACTCCACGCCGCCCTTGAACACAGCGTTGTAGTATTGGGTAAGATAGCTTGCGAAAAGCTGTTCGGGAGTTTCAAACAGTCTGCTGCTAAGTTTTTCCATGCCAGCCCTGTAGTCGAACTCATAGGGCGGTTCATCGTCAAGCTCGCCGAAAGCGAACACGTCTCCCGCGCTTCCCAGATAACAGGAAGAAATGCGTATCTCTCCATAGCCGTTTTTGTAGTACTCAAAATATGCGTTTCCTCTCAGCACCTGATCGCTGCTAAGTTCAAGCACATTGTAGGTCACCTCATATGGCATAAGCAACCAAGGCGTACCGCCGTCAGTTTCGCCCCGCTTAATATCTTCGTCTTTAATAACGATATCTTTAAGTATGTACCGCTCATCGCTGTACAGCTTCGTATCATATTCAAGGCAAAGATCCATATAGCTTATAAGGTCGCTGTTGTCGGTGTATGCCGAGGGAGGCAGTATATTTTCCGAAGTACGCATAAACGCCCATGTGTAGTGAGTTTCCAGATAATTACGGAACATTGCTATTTCGTCCGTGGAGACCGTTTCTGCGTTCAAGTAAACGCTTTCGGCGATCATCTCCAGCTCCTCGTCCGTGACCGCGCCCTCCTTGAACCGGATACCCACATATTCGGGAATGTTTATGTTATAGCTCAAAACCGCGCGATAACGGGTCTCCGAGCCTGTTTCCGGGTCTTGCACCATAACGGAGATAACACCGCTTCCTCCGTATTGATCGGAACGGACGGACTTGTAGACACCGTTCCGGCTTTTAAAATAATCAATAATTATTTGCTTGGAGACCGTGCTGCGGTAATCTTCGTCACCATTAAAACTTATCTCAATTCTGTCGAAAGCGATAGTTCCCATGACTTGGTCGTTTTCGTCCAGAATATTCACAGGAGAGCTAAAACCCTCCCAGTACACCTCGCCGTCCTCGGCGGGAACGGCATACCGCCAGCCCAAGGGCAGGGAGAAATTCACGGCAAAGGGTTCGACCGAGGAAGCAACCTCGCTGCCTGTCATGCCAGTTTCGTGGAAAGGGAAAACAATGTGCTGCGTGCGCATTTCACGGGGGGTATCCTCTGCGCTGTTTTTCGCGTTTGTAAGCAGACACACAGCCGCAGCCGCCACGGCTATTACAGACACGGCTGTAACTATCACTGTAGGCTTTTTAGCGGCAAGAACTCCCTTAATGCGAGACTTGATATTACTCTCCCCGAACGCAAGAATACCTCCGAGGGAGATGTGGTTCTGTCTGGCGGAAATGTTCAGAAGCGCGTTTGCGTAGTCCTTGCGCACGTCCCTGTCGAAGCGGGAGACCGCCCTCTCGTCGCAGGAAAGCTCCATGTCCTTTGTCATAAGCTTGTAGGACACCCACACCAGCGGATTGAACCAGTGCAGACAAAGTGCAGCCATTGCAACAAGCTTGACAATGTGGTCTCCGCGGCGGATATGGGTGCGCTCGTGGGCGAGAATGTAGTCGGTGTCGGCTTCTGGAATGTCATCTGGAAGATATATTCTGGGACGTATCGTTCCGTACACAAAGGGCGTGCCGATATTTCCGCAGACGTAGATATTATCCCGCAGAAGCGTTGCCCCCGCAAGCTTTTTCCGTACCGAAAAATAGGAGATAACGGTGTACGCCGCCATAATCGTCACACCCGCAAGCCATACGATTGCCGCCACAAACAGCACGACCTGCATGGGGTCAACGCTGTTTTCGGGAGTTGGAGGCGGCAGGCTTTCGGTAATCGCCTCGTTGACAGTGGTGTCCAAAAGCGGGGGAGCGACCGTTACCTGCGGTTTGGGGTCGTACTCGATATTTTGTGGGATATAGGTCATTTGGGTGGTAACGGTGTTTTCAGCGGTTTCGGGCTTCACCAGATTGAACAGGCTTGCCGCCGAGGAAAACGAAAACGGACAGAGCAGACGTATCCCCAGAATTATCCAAAGCGCGTAGGAAAACCGCTTGGGAAGCTTTTTCATAGCCAGCCGCAGGACGATTATCGCCGCGGCTATGTACGCGCCCGTAATGCTCATGTTCAGTACGGTTTGAAATACAGCGGTCATTTTGATCCCTCCGTGTGGTCGTCGATAAGGCGTTTCAGCTCCTCGGCTTCGGAGCGGGTAAGCTTCTCACGGCTGAGAAACGCCGCCAGAAACATTGGCAGAGAGCCGCCGAAATTCTTGTTTATCACCGTCTCGGAGCTTTCGGACAGCGCGCCGTCCCGCCCGATACAGGAAATTATCACGGCTTTCTCGCTTTTTATCGCGCCCTTGTTCACAAGCTTCTTGACGATGGTATAGACCGTGGATTTTTTCCAGCCGTAGGCTTCCGCCGCAATAGCGACGACTTCGCCCGATTTGACGGGTTCGTTGTCCCAGATAAGCTTCATAAGCTTCATTTCGCTGTCTGTGATGTTCATAATGTTACTCCTTTTCCAAAACATGGTCTACTGTTATAGACCTCTAAGGAAAGTCTATCACAATAGACCTGATTTGTCAATAGGTAAATGAAAATTTTTTGACGGATTTCGCAGCCTATACTGACACTTTTAGGCGGCAAAGTCCGAAAATGTCCCCTGCCTACAGAGACAGGGGACATTTTAGTTATTGTTTCTTTTCCTCGGTAATAGTCAGATCGTTTCCGTCAAAATCAACTTTCAGCGTGGAATACGGCTCTGCGCTGTCGCCGATGATCTTCCTTGCGATCATGGTCTCCAGTTTACGCTGGATAAACCGTTTCAGCGGACGCGCTCCGTACACAGGGTCGTAGCCCTCCCTGACAATATAATCCTTAGCCCCGTCGGTAACCGCAACGTCAAGCTGCTTGCTCTTCAGACGGTTCCTCAGGTCGCCCAGCATAAGGTCGATAATGGGGTAAATTTCCGTTTTCGTCAGCGGCTTGTAGAACACTATCTCGTCCAGCCTGTTCAGGAATTCGGGACGGAAATGTCCTTTCAGCACACGGTTTACCTGTTCTCTCGCTTCGTCGGAGATAACTCCGTTTTCGTCGATACCCTCCAAAATATAGTCCGAACCAAGGTTTGAAGTGAGAATTATAATGGTGTTCTTGAAATCCACCGTCCTGCCCTGCGAGTCGGTAACGCGACCGTCGTCAAGGATTTGCAGCAGCACGTTGAACACGTCGGGGTGAGCCTTTTCCACCTCATCGAACAACACTACCGCGTAGGGCTTGCGGCGTACCGCCTCGGTGAGCTGTCCGCCCTCGTCGTAGCCCACATAACCCGGAGGCGCTCCGATAAGGCGGCTGACGCTGTGCTTCTCCATATATTCGGTCATATCAATGCGGACGATATTATGTTCGTCGTCAAACAGAGACTGTGCAAGAGCCTTTGCAAGTTCGGTCTTTCCCACGCCCGTGGGACCCATGAACAGGAACGACCCGATAGGACGGTTCGGATCCTGAATGCCCGCGCGGGAGCGGAGTATAGCCTCGCTGACCTTTTGTACGGCTTCGTCCTGACCGATAACACGCTTGTGCAGGATATTTTCAAGGTTCAGCAGCTTTTCACGTTCGCCCTCCATAAGCTTGGAAACGGGAATGCCCGTCCATCTGCCAACAATTCGGGCTATTTCCTCGTCTGTAACCTTGTCGCGGAGCAGACTGTCCGCCTTTTCCTTTTGCTTTTCGGCAGCGTCCTCCGCTTCGTCAAGCTCCTTTTTCAGAGCGGGAAGCTTGCCGTATTTCAGCTCGGCAGCCTTGTTCAGGTCGTAATTTCTCTCCGCAGCGGAAATGTCCGCATTGGTCTGCTCAATGTCCTCACGCAGCTTCTGCAAACGGGTTATGGAGGTCTTTTCGTTTTCCCACCGCGCTTTCATCTCACTGAACTCGGCGCGCATTTCCGAAAGCTCCCGCTGAATTTCCGCAAGCTCCTCGGCGGCAAGCTTGCCCTCCTCCTTTTTGAGAGCGGTCTCGGCAATCTCCTGCTGCATTATTTTGCGGGACAGATCGTCCATTTCCGCGGGCATGGAATCCATTTCCGTGCGGATAAGGGCGCAGGCTTCGTCCACAAGGTCGATAGCCTTGTCGGGGAGAAAACGGTCGGAAATATATCTGTTGGACAGCACCGCAGCCGTAATAAGCGCAGAGTCCTGAATTTTTACGCCGTGGAAAACCTCGTAACGCTCTTTAAGTCCGCGGAGGATAGAAATAGTGTCCTCGACGGTAGGCTCGTCCGCCATAACAGGCTGGAAACGCCGCTCTAAGGCAGGATCTTTCTCGATATATTTTCTGTACTCGTTGAGGGTGGTCGCGCCGATACAGTGCAGTTCGCCGCGGGCAAGCATAGGCTTCAGGAGGTTGCCCGCGTCCATTGCGCCGTCGGTCTTGCCCGCGCCTACGATGGTGTGCAGCTCGTCTATGAACAGAATGATGCGTCCGTCCGACTTTTTCACCTCGTTCAGGACGGCTTTGAGACGTTCCTCAAATTCGCCGCGGAACTTCGCGCCCGAAATAAGACTGCCCATATCAAGGCTGAAAAGCTTTCTGTCCTTGAGGTTGTCGGGAACGTCCCCACGCACGATACGCAGGGCAAGTCCCTCAACAATGGCAGTTTTACCAACACCCGGTTCGCCGATGATAACGGGATTGTTTTTGGTTTTGCGGGACAGTATCCGCACCACGTTTCTTATTTCCGAGTCACGTCCGATAACGGGGTCAAGCTTGTTCTGACGGGCAAGCTCCACCAAGTCCTGACCGTACTTTTTCAGCACGTCGTAGGTGTCCTCGGGAGTATCGCTTGTGACGCGCTGGTTTCCGCGGACGTCCTTTAAAACGTCGAGAAATTTTTCCTTGTTAATGTCAAAGGCTTTGAACATCGCTTTGAGCTTGTTGTTCGCGGTGTCGAAAAGCGCCAGCATGATATGCTCAACGGACACGAAATCATCGTGCATATTTTTTGCGGCGTCCTCGGCTTGATTAAGACACTTGTCAACGTCCTGAGAGATGTAGACGGTGTTTGCCTCCCTGCCGCTTCCCGTGACCTTGGGTATCTCCCCGATAAGCTTGGAAAGATAGTTCAGCACTTGGTCGGAGTCCGCGCCCATTCTTGTCATAAGCTGGGGGATAAGTCCGTTTTCCTGAGACGTAAGCGCATAAAGCAGATGCTCCTGCTCAACGTTCATATTCTGGTAGTCGATAGCGGTGCTTTGCGCTTCGTTAATGGCTTCGATTGATTTTTTTGTGAATTTCTGAGGATTCATAGCTATACACCCTTTCTGTAAAAGCGTTAATACTAATCACCAATTAAAAAGTGTATAAAAAATCAAACAAAAATTTGAAAAGTTTTAACTTTTTTATATGATTTTTGTGCAGATTTTTTATCTACACTTTTATTGGTGATTAGGATAAGGTATTGAGCATTTTGCTTGAAAATCAATAATGCTTTTGATCTGTCTGAATGGAGAATATATTTTAACACAGCAGATGTGCTAAAAACTTTTTTAAAAAATTATATAAAATATCCAAACAAAATTTTTTGGATATTTTTTGAAAAATGTGGAATATTTTTATGCAATTAATGCAAAAAAATGAAAAATTTGTCGAATTATGTCAAACTGCGTCGAAAGATTTTTGTTGCAAAAATAAAACCATTTTATTATAATTTAATTATCGGCGACAGAAATATATGCCGAAAAATACAAAAGAACAGGAGAATTTCAAATGAAAGCAATTACAAAGGTCGAGACAGCGCGAGGTCGGGTCGTTTATACGTTATTCAGCGAAAAATCCGACGTCGGAGAAAGATACGGCATCACGGTAAGGTCGGAGCTTTTCAGGAACGCGGAGGAAGCTGTGGTAAAAGATATATCCTCAGAACGTGAGTTTGCTGAAAGGCTTCTTTTTACACTGGCGGATAATCTTGTCCTGCCATCCACAGCGGACGAAGTGATCGAAGAGTACATTGCAGCCGCGTTTACGGTTTAAAAGCTAATATTTGGTTTTGGTGAAAATTGATGATCGGAGGTTTCGGCAAAGCCTGAATTTCCGGTTATCAATTTTGCTTTTTTACCCCTTGACAAAATGGGCAAAATGCTGTATAATAAGATACTACCCAAAGAAAAGGACGCTTGATATGGATAAGACTTCTTTCAAAACCATCGCCGAAAACCGCAAGGCAAGGCATGAATATTTTATTCTTGACAGCTTTGAGGCAGGTATCGAACTGGTCGGTACAGAGGTGAAGTCCATACGCCGCGGAGGGGTCAATCTCAAGGACAGTTGGTGCTCCGTGGACGACGGCGAGCTGTGGATCAAGGGTATGCATATTTCTCCCTACGATCACGGCAACATCTTCAACCGCGATCCAATGCGTGTTCGCAGACTGCTTATGCACAGGAAGCAGATAATGCAGCTTCTCGGCAAGGTCAAGCAGGAGGGACTGACGCTTATTCCGATTTCGGTGTATTTTAAGGGTTCAAGAGTCAAAATACAGGTAGGTCTCTGTAAGGGTAAAAAGCTTCACGACAAGCGCGACGACATGGCAGCAAGGGCAGCACAGCGGGATATTGAACGCGCCGTAAAGGAGCGTAATCATTGACTGTGGAATGTTACATTTAATATGGGGATGTAAAGGTTTCGACGGGGATTTTGAAACATGATAAGCGAGCAGAGGATTGCGCCATCTCTTTAAAAGGCGCCGTTTTAAAATTAGACGACAACAATAATTTTGAATTAGCAGCTGCTTAATTGCTGCTCGTCTGACCGCTGAGTACCGCGGCGGTGGATCAGGCGTCGATTAGCGGTGAACGCGTTGGGGAAGTGCCTGCGTCCTCAATGTGTATTGCAGGCTACTGAGTATTACCGGCTGTTTGTTTCCGATAATGCAAGGGAATGTTAATAACAAACTACGCTCGTAGAAAGTTGTGCGGATAGGTTTTCGGACACGGGTTCGATTCCCGTCATCTCCACCAGCCAAACCCACATACAAATTTGTGGTGCCGCAGACGTTAGGTCTGCGGCTTTTTTCTGTCCTTGATTATAGTATAACTGTATACCATGTATATTTTATGATATTTATATGTATATAATGTAAAAATTAGCACTCTTAAATTAAG
>JAIEDQ010000177.1 GCA_029067895.1 Oscillospiraceae bacterium
GCAAACATTAAGCTGCTCTCCACACTCACCACATATAACTGTTTTCATACCGCAATTATCACATTTATTATAACCAATTATATCTGCAATTTCTTTTACAAGTTCCCACCATGAACAAACACCTGAATTTTTTGAAACACCAGCGCCAACAAAAATAACTAATTTGCTATCTTCATTAATATCTCTTATTTTTTTAATTTGTTCGATTATTTTTTCCATGTTATACTCCTAAAATCGTCTTAATTTTTCATACAATATGTTACCATAACAATACAAATGTATGTCGCTTTAAAATACTCCTACCAATAGTATAATAAAAAAGGAGCAAAATGTCAATATACACCCTGCTCCTTTTTATACTATTATATATAACAGTTAAACACCAATGCTCTCCAACTCGTCCCACCCCTCACAAAACCGCTCATAGTCAAGATTGAGTACAATATTAATCTTATAACCCCTGCTAATCTCAATCCTGCTAACAAGCTGTGAGATAATCATCTTCTTCCGCTCGGTGGAAGCAAGCCTAAATTCCTCCGCCCAGCCCGAAAACCTCTCATAAGCAGGCTTGACCTTTTCCATTGAAGCCTTTTTGCCCGTTATTTCGTTCCGAACGGCTTCAAGCTGTAGCTTTGCCTCGTCGATTTTTGCGGTAATACCGTTTATCGCCGCCGAAAGCTGTTCGGGACTGTACACGCTGTCCCCTGTCAGACTATCGGCAATCTCGGCATTTAGCTTGTCAAGCTGTCCCGTATACTTCCGCAGTTCCATATTAAGCTTGGTTTCCCTCGCCTTGCAGCTTGAAATCTCCTTGTTGTACTTTCTTTGCAGAACCATTTCGTCGGGAGCTTCAGTTATCCTGCTGAAAATATCCATAACCGCGCCGCAAACTGCCTTGTCAACCTTATCTGCAGCGTATGTGGACTGTCCGTCGCATTGACACAGCTTTCTGCTCTTGTGGTAGCATATATACCTAAGATACTCCGCCCGTCTGACCGAACCGTCCGTTCGGGTATAAGTGTCGTGATAAACATTGGAGGTAAGCCGTCCCCCGCAATGGGCGCAGAACATTATTCCCGACAGCAGCGCTCGGCTCTTTGTTGTCATTGCTATCTGCCTCTCGTCGTCATTCTTCTTTGAGCGCTGGTCGAGAATGTACTGCGCCTGCTCAAAAAGCTCCTTGTCCACTATCTGCAATTCTTTCATGTGGGGCGAAACAGCTTCCCCCGAAACCATATACCCACAGAACAGCTTGTTGCGGAGTATTCTTATCACTGTATTGCTCTGGAATTTTGACCCATTGTGTGTCCGTATTCCATTGCTATTAAGGAAGCTTGCTACTCGGAAAGAGCCGTATCCGTCCTTGACCGTTTTCTCAAAAATCTGTACCACCCACTCGGCTTCAACAGGGTCAACGGCTAAGTCATAAATTTCCTTACCACGTTTATTGAGTCTGCCCCGCCTTTCAAGCTGATAGCCAAAGGGAACGGGACCTCCCGTATAGCTCCCCTCTGCGGTAAGCTGCTGCATACGTGTCTTGATACGCATTGATGTTTTCTCGGATTCACCCGAAGCCTGCCAGAAACGGATATAGTTCATCAGCTTGTCAACGTGACTTTCAAATCTTTGCTCGCCCTCCTGAACACTCCAGACCTTTATGCCGTGCTTTACAAACCACTCGACCACAAAAGGCGTTTCGTCGTCGATACGTCCGATACGGTCAAACATAAATACCAGTAAAATCTGAAACTCCCCTTTTACAGCGGCAGATTTCAAATCTTGGATTGCGTCGCGGTCGTTTGCCGATACCTTAAACCCCGACACTCCTTTTTCAAGGAACTCCTTGCCGATAGTCCAGCCCATACGCTCCGCAAAATCCCTGCAAGCTTCTCTCTGCATAGGAATATCGTCCTTTTGCTTGTCCACCTGTTTTTTGGTCGATACTCTGTACAGGGTATATACCGTTTCCATTGCTTTTCCTCCCTTTTATAATAGTATAAATTACGTTTTTAATAAAATAATTTATCGTGGTAAAGCGATAATATCATAAATTCGGTTAAATGTCAAGGGGTTTTTGAAAAAAATTTTTATGAAGCCACTTTATTTTCCGAATTATCGTCCTGCTCAAGCTGTAAACCCGTCCTGTCACAGAAGCTCTCAATAAGCAGCCACATTACCCTGCTCATTGTTTCGCTGTCCCTATTTTGAAACGAAAGTGTAACCTCGCAGTTACCATATTGTTTTATAACTTTTCTGTTCAATCGCTGTCCTCCATATTAAGTACGCTCTTTAATGCTCTCCCCGCCTTAAAAACAGGGATACGCTCACCTTTCAAATCGGTTACAACAGCGAAAGTGCCAAAGCCGCCGATTTCAACCTCGTCACCATTCAGCAGCGCCATACGAATTGTATCCATAACCGCATTTACAGAATGGTACGCTCTCGTTTTGCTTAAACCCTTGCTCTTGAAAACTTCCTTTACAAATTCTTTGCGATTCACTAAAAACACTCCTTTGCAATAAATTTTGTAAACTGCTTCTTATAAAAGGTTATGTACCTCCTGCGGGTTTTCCCGATACGCTTCTGCGGACGGTATCTGACTTCATCGGTCAGAACCCAATGCACTTTAATCATATTCATTGTAAAAAGCTGTTTCAGGATTTTCTGCATATTCAAAGGCGCAGCCTTATGCTGTATCAGAATATTATCGCACATTCCAATCGCAACGCTTGGTATAAGATAAATATAATCCCTGTCGTAATATCCCAAAAGATTTTTTGAACTGCATACATTTTTATGCTCCTTTACAGACAACAGATAATTACTGTCATCATCAAGAAGCGCTTTCAAAAGCCGCATAAAACAGCAGGCTTCAATTCCAATATTCATTTTGATAGTCCTCCACATCATATAGCCTTTCTTTTTACGGTACGCTCGGCAGCGGCGAGCTTGTCAAGACGTTCCCGTATTTTCAGAATATCCTCACGGCAGCTTGAATAAAGCTGTCGTTTTTCTTTGTCCGAACCATAGGTCAGAACTTCCGAAAGATATTCTATGTAATCTTTTTTTGTAAGACTTTCCACAAATAGCGGGTGAGGCTGCTCTCCGAAATTTCGGGGAGCATAAATTTTCCCCCACTTTGCAAGTCTTGTAAGATAGTCCGAAAGAGTAGTGCTTGCTTTTCTCAGCCACATACGATAATCATTCTCAGCTTGCAGACCCTTATTAACAGGAACGGCAATTTCCCTGTTGAAAAGGTTAAGACCAAAATCATAGCTGATTTTCTTTGCGGCTTCAAATTGTGAGACACCAAACAGCTTTGCGGTAAATCCCGTGCAGTCGCCCGTTGCTCCGCAGCCGAAGCAATAAAAATGGTCGTCGTAAATTTTAAGGCTTGGCGTTCTTTCCTCGTGGAACGGACAACACGCCATTCCAGAACGGTTGATTTGCAAGCCATAAAACCGTGCCACATCGGGCATTGATACCCTGTCCTTTATCTCCTTAAAAATATCCGTCTGTTATCACGTCCTATATTTTTCATATTTGAAAGGGATAAATGTTTGGCAAGGTGCAACTATCAGCGGCGAAGATGATACTGCGGAATTATACCCTTTCACCTATAGAAAAAAAATCAGCAGTTTTTTAGGGTTTTTAAGAAGCAAAATAAAAAAGTTTGGTGCTTTGCACAAAATCATTAGGCATAATTTGTGCGTGTATATGATTTTTTTAAAATTTTTCATTTTCCCCCTAAAAAACATTGAAAAATTTTTCTTATAGTAGAGGGACAAAAATTTTCTGCTGTTCGCCGTCGCAAAAATTTTTGGAGGGGTATGCCCATACGGGCGAACCGATTGAAAATCGGGAGTACGTATTTTTTGTTTTTGGGTATGCTTAGCAAGCAGAGAAAGAACCGTATTCTTTCGGATTTCGCATATTTTTTATGTGTTACCCCATAATAATATCTGTTTACCGCCGCTGAACAGATTGCTTATCCCCCTTTTTAGGCTGCCGCCTAAGACCGCTAAAAAATTGGAGGTATCAATTTGAGAAAGTATAAAAAGGTCAAACGAAAAGAAATCATATTCAATCTTGATGAATGGAAAGCTATTGAGGAAAAAGCCGAACTGCTTTCTATGAAGACAGGAACATTCATTAAAAGAATGTCCCTTGAGGGACAGATAACCTGTTATACGGCAAAAAATGTCGCCCCCGTAATGAACGCTTTGCGTATCATAGGGAACAACATTAATCAGATCGCTAAAAAGGCGAACGAAACAAACAACATTTACGCCGAAGATATTGAAAAAATACGAAAGGAAAATTCTTTGCTTTGCCATACGTTAAATCAATTTCTATCCGCACTACCGTCAACAAAAGCTTAGCATACATACTTAATCCCGATAAAACAGAGGACTTATTATATACCACGTCCCTGAATTGCCTTACAAATGCTAAGGACGCATATCTTTCTATGAAAACTGTTTTTGAGCATTTTTCGGGAGAAAAATTTAACGCCCCCTTGCCTGTCGAGGGCAAGGGCAGCGTTAAGGCTATCCACTATATTCAGTCTTTCGACCCACAGGACAATGTTTCTCCCGAACTCGCTCACAGGATCGCTAAAGCATTTGCACGTAAAACTTTTGGTGATAATTGTCAGGTGATTATCGCTACACATACAGACCGTGAACACATTCATAATCATTTGATAATAAATACATATTCCTTGACGGGCGAAAAATTTAATGATAATTGGACTACCCGCAAAAAAATCCGCGAGTATTCCGACAGGGTATGTCTTGCCTTTGGTATTCAGCCAATAGTCACTAAAAATGGTCAAGGCAGAAATCTTGCGTATAACAAGTGGGAGAATAAGAAACGTGGTACTTCTTGGAAAGAAAAAATCCGTTTAGAAATCGACCGTCTAGTCGGTACGGTTAAAAATTTGGACGAGCTTTTGTCCGAACTTGAAGCGTTAGGGTATACTATTAAAAAAGGTAAGTACATTTCCGTAAAAGCTCCCGAACAGGAACGGTTTGTCCGCACCAAAACACTTGGAGAAGATTATACCGAGGAAAGCCTTATATCCCGTATCCGTTGGTGTGATGTGGGTACAAGTGTTACCTTGTCGGGAGAGCCTGCTCCCATTCGTGATGATTATATCCGAACGCTGAACGACGTTACAGAGCTTGCAAGAACAGGTAAAAAAATCCAGCATAAGCGTTACCGTTCCGAGCCGTATTCTACCGAAAACGACCTCGACGTTTACAAAATTTCCGCGCAACTATCCATTATCAATCGAGATAATATTCATTCTATCGGAGAATTGGAAGGGAAAATACAGCGGCTGAAATCAGAATATGAAAATGCCCGTCGTGAGTTGAACTCCCTAATTGTAAAGCAGGAAAAACTGGAGGGACTTACGGAACAGGCAGAAACTTATTTCAGCCTTGCAGACAAGTCAGAGCTTTCCGATACAGAGCAGCTTAGCTTGAAAATTTGCAGACAGACGTTGCTGAACAATAATATTTCCGACCGCTCCAATTTTGAACGTCTGAAAACGGTTCAGCGAGAAACGGACAAAAAAATTGCAGCCCTCAAAAAAAATTTCGAGGGCTGCGAGGAAATGTACGAAATGTACAAGGATATTGCTGATACTTATTATTCTATTGCTAAGGGGGATTATGTTTCTAAGCTTTTGGAGAAAAAGCTTAGAAAAAGCAAATTAGATAAACACCTATAATCTACAATAGCACATTATTGTTGGATTCCGAATTACATGCTGTATAAATGCACTTTTCATAAAAGAATGACAAGGCTAAAAAAGCTTTCAAATAACGGAAATATTGAGGAGCGAACATATTTCAGAGTGTAAAGATATAACGGTAAGGAGCAATGTATACACTATTTTGTTATTTTCATTCTTTTGTTTTACGCTTTAATCATTTATTAATCAAGCCATCTAATTAATCTTTATAATATTGCTCCTGTGCTCCCCACAGCTTTTTATATATCCCATTTTGCATTACCAATTCATTATGAGATCCAATTTGAGAAATAGAGCCATTATCTAAAACGATTATCTTATCACTTAATTGACAATATGACAATCTATGTGAAACAAATATAGCCGTTTTACCTTGAGAAAATTCATTAAACTTTTCGTATATTTCTGCCTCAGTACGAGGATCAAGTGCTGATGTAGGTTCGTCTAATATCATAATAGGAGTTTGCAAATATAAACATCTTGCTAAAGCAATTTTTTGCGATTCTCCACCAGACAGTTCTATACCATTAATACAATAATCATGATATAGGACGGTATTAATTCCATCGTCCAACGTATTTAATTTATCTTCAAATCCTACCATCCTACATGTTTTGTACATCAAATCACTGTTACATTCATTTGACAAACTCAAATTATCGCTTATCGAAAACGAAAACAATTTAAAATCTTGAAAAACAAATGAAATTAGCTTTCTATATTCTTCATCAGAAATATAGTTTATATCAATA
>JAIEDQ010000178.1 GCA_029067895.1 Oscillospiraceae bacterium
GACCGCCCTGCTGAAAGACAGCGGCTTTACGCTGCTTATGGACGATTTCGGAAGCGGGTATTCATCGCTGAACGTACTGCTTGAATCGCCGTTTGACGTTATAAAGCTGGACAAACGGTTCATCGAAAATATGATGACCTCGGACAAGGGGCGGAGCATTCTCGAACAGGTTCTGCAAATGGCGTCGAATCTGGACATAACAGTCCTTGCCGAGGGCGTTGAAACCAAGGAACAGGTTGAGCTTCTCAAAAGCATAGGCTGCGACCAGGTACAGGGATATTATTACGCAAAGCCAATGCCCGAAGATGAATTTTTCGAGCTGCTTAAAAAGTAATATCCTGATCATAAGCCGACAGCCGATATATTGAAAATATGATTATTTTAACGATTTGTATACTTAATCAATAATTTTGAGAATGTGTTTAATTTAAACGGTACTGTTAAGTTTTTCTTTCATATTAATTTATTTTTTTGATTAACAGCTTTTGAAAAAGCAGTGAGGATAGTTTCCTCCTGCTTTTTATTTTTGGTGGAATAGTATTTATAATGGATAACATTTCGGAATTATATCCTTTTCCCAAGGTCATATGCTTTATCGGGGTATGTATCCCTGTGAATACAAAACACCAATATCTGTTTGGGTAAATATTTTCTGGCGGACTGCCTTAACTGTAATACTTTTTCAAACTCCATAGCAACATATTCCTTTCTTTTATACCACATTTCCTGCTTTTTGCTTGCCGTTCTGCGCCATAACGCCTGCAAGCGCATGAGGAACATACAATTCCTCCAGATAATCTATTTCCTCTGCTGTAAGCTCCAATTCGACAGCTTTAACCGCGCCGTCTACATGGGAAAGCTTTGTTGCGCCCACAACGGGAGAAGTCACTTTTGTCAAAAGCCACGCAAGGGAAATTTCGGTCATGGACACGCCCCGCTTTTCCGCAAGCTCCTCTACTCGGCGGATAATTTTTCCGTCCGCCTCAGCAGTTGCGTCATATTTGAACCTTGCGTATGCGTCCTCTTCAAGCCGCTTGGAGGTTTCTCCCGAATGGCGGGAAAGCCTGCCGCTGGCAAGTGCGCTGTAAGGGGTCATTGCAATGCCCTCGGAAGCGCAGAATGGAGCCATTTCCCGCTCCTCCTCGCGGGCGATGAGATTATAATGTCCCTGAATGGAGATAAACTCTGTCAAGCCGTTCATACGGGCGTAGTAATTTGCTTTTGCAAGCTGCCACGCAAAGCAGTTGGATATCCCGATATACCGCGCCTTGCCCGATGTCACGGCATTGTGCAGACCCTCCATTATCTCCTCCATAGGCGTATGGTAATCCCACATATGATAAATATAGAGGTCAACATAATCGAGACCAAGATTTTTAAGGCTTTGATTCAGATAGTTTTCAATATGCTTCTGACCGCTGATACCACTCTCAATTTCGTCCTGCGTACGCGGCGTGAACTTTGTTGCAATAACATAATCGTCACGCTTTGCAAAGTCACGGAGAGCCTTTCCCACAAACTGCTCGCTTGTGCCGTTCTGATATACTATGGCGGTATCATAGAAATTTATTCCCATATCAAGACCGTGCCTGATTATCTCACGGGACTCGGCTTCTCCCAGCGTCCAGCCATGCTGTCCCGTTGCCGCGTTTCCGAAGCCCATACAGCCCATGCATATACGGGAAACCTTTAAATCCGATTTTCCTAAATTCGTGTATTTCATTCTTAAAACCTCCACATCAATTTTTTAATAAGCATTTTATAAAGTTATAAGTAATTTCGTAAATCGTCATAAACACATAATTCACGCCTGCTTCCTCCATAGCCGTCCTCTGCTTCTCATTGACAACGGTATAAGGATAAATACCGAACATGAACGGGAAAAATGTGTACAGAAAATTCTTTTTATTAGAGACAGGCATATCGGGGAAATACTGCTCCAGACAGCGCATGACCGTGTTCAGCGATTTACCGTAGGCGACCTTGAACTCGGTCAGACGTTCCTGACGGCTGCTGCTTTCCATGTCATAGTGGTTCATGGACATTATCTTCAAAAGCTGCTCCCGCTTCTCCAAAGACCGAGCCAGATTATCGGCAAATTCCTCCTTTGAAAGCGCAGGATATTTTTCCATAATTTCGTTCAGATCGGCTATCCAAAGCTCATATTCCCGCTGCAAAAGAGCCAGAAAAATTTCCTCTTTTGTCTGAAAGTAATTGTAAATAGATGTTCGGGTAAAGCTGGTGACTTCGCTTATCTCCTTCATCGTGATCTCCTTGAAGCTCATGGTTTTGTAAAGCTCCTCGCAGGCATTTATGATTTCCTCTTTTCGGGCATTTGTTAATTCGGGTGACCCCTTTGGCATATTGTTTCCTCCTTTCTGCTATACAATAATGTTCACAATGATTCCCACAGCAAAAGAGAATACCATTACAAACAGCAGGTACAGCAAAAATCTTTTTATCCCCAGCACAATTTTCAGCGCGCCGAGGTTGGTAATTTTGGTGGCAGGACCCGTAAGCATAAAGGAAGCAACGCTGCCCATGCTCATACCCTCATAAAGCCACGTCTGCAAAAGCGGTATCGTGCCGCCTCCGCACATATAGAGGGGGACTCCGATAGTTGCCGCCATAAATACTCCGAACGCTTCGTTGCCGCCTAACAGAGCCGGCATTGCTTCTGCGGGAACG
>JAIEDQ010000179.1 GCA_029067895.1 Oscillospiraceae bacterium
TATACTCTTTCCGTCGCCGTATTTTACGGCGTTTTCCATGATGTTCTGCAAGACCTCAACGCTGCGGTCAAAATCGCCGTTCAAAAGGCAGTCGGAATGATCGTATACCGAAAATTCCGTCCCGATAAGAGACAGCTTTTCCGTATAGTACCCCTTTATTTTTTTCACAAGCTCCGAAAGATAAAACTCCTCCATATTCACATCAAAGTTCAGGAAATCCTCCCTTGACGCGGTAACTATCTGAGAAACGTAGCTTTCTATCTCGTCGGCTTTGGCGTTAATGCTTTCCGCAATTTCAAGCTGTTTTTCGCGGCTTTCGTACAGTCCCTTTGACAAAGCCTTTGAGTACAGCTTTATCGCCGAAAGCGGAGTTTTTATATCGTGGGACAGAGATAACAGCAGCATTTTTTTGTCCCTTTGCAGATCAAGCTCCCGCTTTTTCTGCTGCTCAATATTTTCGCGGAGCATATCCACGCCCCAGATAAATTTCCCGAAAAAACGGTTTCTGGTTTCCTTAATGGGCGCGGTAAGATTTCCCTTTGACAGCTCGTAGGGAACGTCCGTAAGCTGTTCAAATGGGGCAAGTATACTGAATTTAATGTACAGCATAACGGAAATTATCAATACATCCATAACGCCGAGAATAACGTTTATGGTAACGATAAGCCGAGTCCTGTCACCGCCGCCGTCAGTTCTGTAATCAAATCGGTACATCTCGCCGTTTATTTCGCGGACGACATAGTCACTGTCTGTATCAAAAAAATCTTCACCGTACTTTTCAATAGCGGTCACATATTCGCAGTCGGAAATGTCAGCGTGACCGTCCGCTTCAATCCGGCGGGCAAGACGGTTTATTTCCACACGGTAGAGTCTGCCGCTGTTGGAAACGTCCGCGGTCAGAATAATATTCGCCGCGGCAAACAGTATCGCCAGTACCGCAATTACCGCCGCAAAAATTTTATTAAACGCTTTCATATTTATAGCCTACTCCCCACACGGTCAGTATTCTTTTCGGTGCTTTCGGGTCGTCCTCGATTTTTTGCCGCAGCCATTTTATGTGTACGGTCAGGGTCTGCTGCTCGGAAAAGCTGTCGCTGCCCCATATCTGATTGAAAATATATTCCTTGCTCAAAGCCCTGCCCTTGTTTTCCGCCAAAAGCAGGAGCAGATCAAAATCCTTTGCCGTCATTTCAAGCTGTACCCCGTTTTTGCAGACCGTTCGGCTGACCTTGTTTATGCATATATCTCCGTCGGTTATTTCGTCAACAGCGTACCGCCGCTTGAAGATACCGCTTATTTTCGCAAGCATTATGTCAATGTCGTAGGGCTTTTCGATGTAATCGTCCGCGCCTAAGTCAAGACCGCAGAGCTTGTCCTCCTTGGCGGTTTTGGCGCTTACGATAAGTATGGGAACGTTGCTTTCCTCCCGAATTTTTTTGCATACCCCAAAGCCGTCCATACCGGGAAGCATTATATCAAGCACGATAAGCCTTGCGCCGTACCTTTCGTACAGCGACAAGGCTTTTTCACCGTTTTCCGCCACGGACACAGTGTAATTCTCCCTGCGGAGAAAATCGCACATCAGACCCGCAAGCTCTTTATTATCCTCAACTATAAGAATATCCATATTACCAACCCAGTTCCAAAAGCCAGTTGTTCAGCGAACGCTCACGCTCTCTCATCTGCGAAGCGTTTTCGTACTTATCTAAATTATACTCTCCTTTTATGTTTCCGTCAACTATGTACAGCACTCTCGTGCATTTTGCGGCGACCTTAACATCGTGGGTGACAAGCATGACCGTAGTCCCCTCGCTGTTAAGCTTTGCAAGCTCCTCCATTACCTCGTCGGAGGAGGTGCGGTTCAGCGCGCCCGTAGGCTCGTCGGCAAATATCATCTTCGGCTTGTTTATCATACTGCGGCATATGCAGGCGCGCTGGAGCTGTCCTCCCGACACCTCGTTTATGTCGTTGCCCGCAATGTCGATAATGCCAAGCTTGCGCATAAGCTCCTGCCCCCGCTGTACCGTTTCCCTGCGGGTCTCGCTGTTCTTTTTCGACTGCGCCGCAGGGAGTATGATATTGTCAAGAACCGTAAGATTTTTCAGCATATACATCTGCTGGAAAATAAATCCCATTTCGTCAAGACGCAGGTCGGCAAGCTCTTTTTCGCCCATTGCGGCGATATTTTTCCCGCAGAAAAGAGCTTCCCCCGCAGTAATGCTGTCCATACCCGAAACGGCGTAAAGCAGGGTGGATTTGCCCGAACCCGACGGTCCCATAACTGCAACCATTTCCCCCTCGCCCACGGTGAAATTCACGTTTTTCAGGACGTTGTTCTG
>JAIEDQ010000018.1 GCA_029067895.1 Oscillospiraceae bacterium
CGAAAGACTGGGCATATCGTTCCTGCCGATAAAAGTCATGGACAATGTTGCGCCGATACTTGTGGCGACTATCGCGTTCGGCGTACTTCTGATAATGATTTCCATACTGATAAACATTGTGTCCGGAATCAAAAACAAGGACTACGAAAACGCGCTTTTCAGCAATAACGGTATTGCGGGTCTGGTGTTCTTCGGTTCGATCCTCGGAGGACTGGTGGGCACGCTCCTTGGCGCTAAGGTATTCAGCGTTCCTTATGTGCTGCTCCTTATCGTTCTCCCGCTGATACTGATGTTTATGAGAGAACCGCTCGCTTGCATGGTCAAAGGCAAAAAGTACAAAATGGAAGGCGGCGTGGTTGACTTTATTGCGGCGAACTTCTTTGAGGTATTTGAATTTCTGCTGAGTTATGTGTCCAACTCACTGTCCTTTGTCCGTGTGGGAGGCTTTGCAATTTCCCACGCTTCCATGATGCTGGTTGTAATGGCTCTGGCAAAAGGAATGTCGGGTGCTGCTTCGCCTTTCATGGTAGTGTTCGGAAACGTTTTTGTAATGGGCATTGAGGCGCTTCTGGTCTGCATACAGGCAATGCGTCTGGAATTTTACGAGCTGTTTTCACGTTTTTATTCGGGCGACGGCGTACCCTTTACGCCCGTTAAAATAAACTATGACGAAACTATAGAATAATTGTTTGGAGGATTTTGTTATGCTTATTTATTTTCTGATTCCCGCAGTTGTAGTAGGACTTCTTATGCTGCCTATCATTTCCGCGATCAAAAAGCGCAAGAGCGGCAAATCTATCAGGAATGCTTTTCTGGTAAACTTCTGCGCATTTTTCGGCGTAATGACTATCTGCGCTGTACTTCCTTTCGGACTGAACGCTTATGCGGCTAATGAAAATGACAGCACTTCTGTTACTGCCGAGGCTGAGGAAGAGGACAAGGGCGGTACTGACGGATTGATGTACATTGCTTCCGCTCTTGCGGTAGGTCTTGGCGCTATCGGCGGCGGTATTGCTATTGCGGCTGCTGCTCCTGCGGCTATAGGCGCGGTAAGCGAGGATCCCAAGTCGTTCTCAAAGGCTCTGATCTTCGTTGCTCTGGGTGAAGCCTGTGCGCTTTACGGATTTATCGTTGCTTTGTGTATGCTGTTTGTTTAAAACGGAGGCTGTTATGCGCTTTTACTTAATAAGCGATAATGTGGATACGCAGATGGGAATGAGACTTGCGGGTATTGAGGGCGTTGTTGTTCATAAGCCCGAAGAAGTGCGCGAGGCTTTGCTCAGTGCAGCGGACGACAGGGACGTTGCGGTGATCCTCATTACCGAGAAGCTGGTAAAGCTTTGCAGGGAGCTTGTGTACGACTACAAGCTGAACCGCAGGCAGCCGCTTATTGTGGAAATTCCCGACCGTCACGCAACGTCGAACATCAACGGTACGATATCGAAATATATCGAATCCGCTATCGGCTTAAAGCTGTAGACAATAACGGGTTTTGCCTGAAAGGGGAATTCTTATGGATAATATCAACAAAAAGCTGCAGGTGTTCATCGACGCGGTAAACGACGACATTGACGGCAAGGTAAACCGTATTCTTGCGGACGCCGAGAACAGAAAAACATCAATTCTTGCGGAAGCGGAGAATTATTCGGCTGAGGAGCCGTCCAAGGGCGCAGTGTCTGGTTCAAAAAAGGACAGCGGCAGCTATGTCAGGGACGTTTCAAAAGCGGAGCTGAATATGAAAAAATCGGTCATAGCGCACCGCGATGAGCTTGCGGATAAGGTTTTTGCGGCTGTGGAAAAAAGACTTTGCGAGTTTCGCGGCGACCAGAAATATGTTAATCTGCTGGTAAAAAATCTGCTGCTTATGCACGTTTCGGACGGTTCCGAGGTTTTCCTTGCGCCCGACGATATGAAGTACGCCGACACACTGAAAAAGGCTATACCGTCCTGCAATGCCAAATTTTCTCCCGACGAGAAAATACGTCTGGGCGGACTGGCTGTCTATAATGCCGAAAAAGGCACTATCGCGGACAGAACTTTCGACTCGGCTGTTGAGGAGCAAAGACGCGCTTTCACGGAAAAAAACGTCTTTGCAGAGTAATACTGATTCACTCCCAATGTGTAGAAAAAATTCTGCGCAAAAATCATATGTGCAAATTTTTATACACATTTAAGTCGTGAATCAGTATAACGCGGGCAGCATCTCTTAGTAAGGAGGTATGGATTTGAACACAATTTTTTCCATAAACGGACCTGTTGTCAAGGTGAGGGACACCAAGGATTTTTCCATGCTTGAAATGGTATACGTGGGTGAAAAGCGTCTTATCGGCGAGGTCATCGGCATAAGCTCGGAGGAGACTACTATTCAGGTATACGAATCCACAACCGGTCTGAAGCCCGGCGAGCCTGTGGAGGGCAGCGGTATGCCTATGTCCGCAACGCTGGGTCCCGGAATTTTAACAAATATTTTTGACGGTATAGAACGTCCTCTGAAAAAGCTTGAAGAGCTGAGCGGCGCGTTTATTGCCGAGGGAGCGAATGTTCCTGCGCTGGATACTTCAAAAAGATTTGAAGTTACTGTTACAGTCGAAGTCGGAGACCGTCTGGAGGGCGGACAGATATATGCGACCTGTCCCGAAACGCCCGTTATAGAGCACCGCTGCATGGTTCCTCCGAACGTTTGCGGAGAAGTCGTATGGACGGCTAAAAACGGCTGGTACAGAATTACCGACAAGATCGCCGAGCTGAAAACAGACGACGGTAAAACCGTAACGCTTACTCTGGCACAGAAGTGGCCTATCAAGAAAAGCCGTCCCTTTAAGGAGAGACTGCCTATCAGTATGCCTCTTGTTACGGGACAGCGTGTTATAGACACCATCGCTCCCATCGCAAAAGGCGGTACTGCCGCCGTTCCCGGAGGTTTTGGAACGGGCAAGACCATGACCCAGCACCAGCTTGCAAAATGGTGCGACGCGGATATCATTGTGTACATCGGCTGCGGCGAGCGCGGAAACGAGATGACCCAGGTTTTGGAGGAATTTTCAGAGCTTATAGACCCCCGCACGGGAAAGGCTCTGACTGACAGGACTGTGCTTATTGCCAATACCTCAAATATGCCCGTTGCCGCCCGTGAGGCTTCTATATATACAGGAATTACTCTTGCGGAGTATTACCGCGATATGGGTTATCATATTGCTATCATGGCGGACTCAACTTCGCGTTGGGCAGAGGCTCTCCGCGAGATAAGCGGACGTCTTGAAGAAATGCCTGCTGAGGAGGGCTTTCCCGCATACCTGCCGTCGAGAATTTCCGAGTTCTACGAGCGCGCGGGATATGTTGAAGCTTTAAGCGGCAGGGAGGGTTCCGTATCTATCATCGGAGCGGTTTCTCCGCAGGGTTCGGACTTCTCCGAGCCTGTTACACAGAACACAAAGCGTTTTGTACGCTGCTTCTGGGCGCTGGATAAGTCCCTCGCGTATGCGAGACACTATCCCGCTATCAACTGGAACGACAGCTATTCCGAGTATATAGACGATCTGGCTGACTATTACGGCGAAAAGGTAAGTCCTGATTTTCTGGCGTACCGCCAAAGAATCGCCAATATTCTCCACGAGGAAAACAAGCTTATGGAGATAGTTAAGCTTATCGGTTCGGACGTTCTTCCCGAAGATCAGAAGCTTGTCATTGAGATCGCTCGTGTGGTTCGCGTGGGATTTTTGCAGCAGAACGCTTACCATAAGGACGACACTTATGTGCCGCTTGAAAAGCAGTTCAGCATGATGGGAATAATTCTGGAGCTGTACGACAGGTGCGCCGAAGCGGTCAGCAGGGGAGTTACCGTAAGCGCGGTTACTGCTACAGGACTGTTTGAGAAAGTCATAAAGATGAAATATGATATCCCGAACGACAAGCCTCAGCTCTTTAAAGACCTTGCCGAGGATATTTCACGGCAGGTAAGCGTACTGGAAACGGAGGTCATATAGTAATGAATCTGCAATATGTTGGATTAAATGAAATTAACGGACCTCTCGTTGTGCTTGACGGCGTTGAGGGAGCGTCCTTCGACGAGGTTGTGGATATCCGTCTTGACGACGGTTCGGCAAGGCTGGGACGTGTGGTTGAGATTTCGGGAAACAAAGCCGTTTTGCAGGTATTCGAGGGTACAAACGGCTTGTCCCTTAAAAATACACGGACGCGTTTTATGGGCAAGCCTATGGAAATGCCCCTTTCGCCTGAAATTTTGGGCAGAGTTTTTAACGGCGCAGGCAGACCTGTTGACGGTCTGGGAGAGATTTACGCCGAGAAAACTGCCGACATTAACGGAAAGCCGCTTAACCCCGTTTCCCGTTCATATCCGAGAAACTATATCCACACGGGAATTTCCTCCGTTGATGCGCTTATGACCCTTATCAGAGGACAGAAGCTTCCGATTTTTTCCGGTTCGGGACTTTCCCACAACAAGCTTGCGGTACAGATAGTACGTCAGGCTGAGATTGCAGAGGAAAGCGGTCAGGAGTTCGCCGTGGTCTTTGCGGCTATGGGCGTTAAGAACGACGTTGCGGACTATTTCCGCAGAAGCTTTGAGGAAAGCGGCGTTCTGCAAAGAGTTGCAATGTTCCTTAACCTTTCCAACGACCCGATCATCGAGCGTATCCTTACGCCGAGATGTGCGCTTACGGCGGCTGAATATCTGGCGTTTGAGAAAAATATGCACATTCTGGTAATCCTTACCGATATGACCTCCTATGCCGAGGCTGTCCGTGAGTTCTCCTCTTCAAAGGGAGAAATTCCGGGACGTAAGGGCTTCCCCGGATATCTGTATTCCGACCTTGCTTCGCTGTATGAGCGTGCGGGAGTTATAAAGGGTTCCGAGGGTTCGGTAACGCAGATACCTATTCTCACTATGCCTAACGACGATATTACGCACCCTGTTCCCGACCTTACGGGCTACATCACAGAGGGACAGATAGTTCTCGACAGGGGACTTGACCAGTCGGGAATTTACCCTCCAATCTCGGTTCTGCCGTCGCTTTCACGTCTGATGAAGGACGGTATCGGCGAGGGCTACACCCGTTCCGACCACTCGGACGTTTCCAACCAGCTTTTTGCCTGCTATGCAAAGGTTATGGACGCAAGGGCACTGGCTTCGGTTATCGGCGAGGATGAGCTTTCCGAGCTTGACAAGGCGTATATCGAATTCGGCAAAAAGTTTGAAAAGTACTTTGTAAGTCAGCGTCCTGACGAAAACCGCTCTATCGACGAAACACTTGATCTGGGCTGGAATCTGCTTTCGCTGCTTCCGAAGTCTGCTCTTGACAGAGTAAATGAAAAGCTTCTCAATGAAAAATACAATCCGAACGCTGCCGAGCTATTTGAGTAAAGTTACTCACGCAAACAAGAATTACGGGGGAAGCTGTTATGGAAGGCAAATTGAGAAATATGACGTGTATTTACCTGTTGAAAGGAGAAAACATATTTCTTCTTTATCGACAGGGCGGTAAAGTTGTCAATAATGTTTGGATAGGCTCGGCAGGCGGTCATTTTGAAAATGATGAATTGAATGACGCGAAAGCCTGCGTATTAAGGGAAATGAATGAGGAACTCGGTCTTGAGCCGTCGGACATTGAAAACTTAATGCTGCGTTATATTACATTGAGAAAAACAAATGGAGAGATTAGGCAGAATTATTATTTTTTTGCTGATATTAAAAAAGATTTGCGCGATGATTTGATTTCCACTGAAGGCGTATGCAAATGGTTTCATTTGGACGATATACATTCATTGGAAATGCCGCATACTGCAAAATATGTTATGGAGCATTACTGTGCGACCGGTCGGTATAACGATAAAACATATATCGGTATTTCAAATACTGACAAAGCAGAGTTTTTTGAATTGTCGGAATCATGACCGCAAGGCGTAAAATCAGTTTTTAAAATGTTATAAACTATAAAAGGAGGTCATATTTTTGGCTGACCAGGTTTTTCCGACCAAGGGAAATCTTCTTAATACCCAAAAATCTCTGTCGCTTGCGAAGCTTGGATATGAGCTTCTTGACAAAAAGCGCAACATTCTTATACGCGAGCTTATGACCCTGGTAGATACCGCAAAATCTATCTGCGGAACTATTGATGAAACCTACGTCAAGGCTTATTCCGCGCTCCAGATGGCGAATATCGCAAGGGGAGTTATCGAAAACGTTGCAAATGCGGTTCCCGTTGATAACACGCTTCAGATGTCCTACAGAAGCGTAATGGGCTGCGAGCTTCCGACCCTTACCATAGAGCAGAGAAAGCCCGTCCTGAACTACGGTTTGCAAAATACAGACTCAAATGTGGATCAGGCGTACATCTGCTTTGAAAAGGTAAAGTACATGACCGCCGTCCTTGCCGAGGTGGAGAACAGCATTTACAGGCTGACAAATTCCATACGCAAGACCCAGACAAGGGCAAACGCTTTACAGAACATTGTTATTCCTCGTTACGAAAGCGTTGTCAGATACATTACCGACAACCTTGAAGAAAAAGAGCGTGAGGAATTCTCGCGCATGAAAGTTATCAAGGCTCAGAAGCAGCGTAAGAAAAAGTACACCGTGAAAAGCAAATCAAGAATATAATTACGACAAATGACCCCCGCGGCTGAATTACTCAGCGGCGGGGGCGTTGTCTTTATTTTTTTGTACCACGGCAAATGCCTGCCGCAGTGAGGATACTCCGTAGATGTGCATATTGTACTTACTTGGGTCTATGCTTCGCATGGACTGCTTCGGGATAATGCAGTCGGTAAAACCAAGACGTTCGGCTTCCATTATTCGCTGTGAAATATTGGAAGTATTCCTTACCTCTCCGCCCAGACCTATTTCACCAAAAGCGATCAGTTTATCGTTTATCGGTACGTCGTAATAGCCGCTGTATATGGCAAGGGCTACGGGCAGATCTCCCGCAGGCTCGTCCAGACGGAAGCCGCCTACAATGTTCAGATACACGTCCAGAGTTCCGCAGAACATTCCGAGACGCTTTTCAAGTACGGCAATTATTATTGCAAGGCGGTTATAGTCAAAGCCTGTGGCGGTTCTTTTAGGTGCGGAAAAGCTGCTTTTTGTCACAAGAGCCTGAACCTCCGCAAGAATTGGACGGCTGCCCTCGATTATGCAGGCGACGCAGGTTCCCGATACTCCTGTGGGACGTCCCGAAAGAAGCATAAGGGACGGATTTTCGACCTCTTCAAGTCCTGTATCGCACATCTCGAAAACGCCTATTTCGTTTGTAGAACCGAAACGGTTCTTCACCGCCCTGAGAATACGGTAGCTCAAATGCCGCTCTCCCTCGAAATACAGGACGGTGTCAACAATATGTTCCATTACTTTCGGACCTGCGATCGCTCCGTCCTTGTTTACATGGCTTACGACGAATATCGGTATTTCCTCGGACTTGGCGGTACGCATAAAAAGATTTGTACATTCCCGCACCTGGGTAATGCTTCCCGCGCTGGAATTAAGCTCGCTCAGGGACATTGTTTGGATAGAGTCCACAATAGCGATATCGGGCTTGTGTACGGAAATCGTATCCGCGGCTGCTCTTGCGTCGTTTGTGGAAAGCAGGGACAGATTTTCGGTATCTACTCCCAGACGCTGCGCACGAAGCTTTATCTGGCGTATGCTTTCCTCTCCCGAAATATAGAGTATGGTGTAATTTTCCCCAAGATACTTGCATATCTGCAAAAGCATTGTGGACTTTCCGATACCCGGCTCTCCGCCAAGAAGCACCAGCGAGCCCTTGACAAGTCCTCCGCCGAGAACTCTGTTAAGCTCTCCAACGCCTGTGGAATAGCGAACGTCCTCCTCGGTGTCGATACCCGAAAGGGAGACTATCTTTGAAGAAATATCAATCGTCTTTACAGATGACAGAGCCTTTCCTGCCGACTTTGGAGCGGTCTCAACAACTTCCTCCTCAAAGGTGTTCCATTCTCCGCAGGACGGGCATTTGCCGTTCCATTTGGAGCTTTCAAAGCCGCACTGACTGCATATGTAGACTGTTTTTAATTTTCCTGCCATTTTATTTTCCTTTCCTGCGATACAGTTTAGTCATTTATTGCTGCGACAGCAATTTATCCAGTTCCCGATATGCCGTTTCCCAATCCCTTTGTGGATTATCAAGTACGATATAGTCAATATCTGCACCCGATAAAATTTCAAGTTCTCTGCGCTGACGTTCTTCCAAAGCGGATATGTAACCCTCGAAGCCGCTAAGCTTATTCGATTTGCCGTAAGACCCGTTGCAATGGTAATCTATCACCATATTCAGCCAATCATTACCTCTTTCCGAAACAGCCTTTATTATGCTGTCGCCTATGGTATCATTTCTCAAATAAACTACGGTAGGGTTCATGGGCTTGATGATACTGCAAATTTCACCGATATATTCCGCAGATTTCTCCTGACTGAAACCGAAACGCATCATAGTTTCACATATGGGGTTTTGAAGCAGCACGCAATTAAAAACATATTTTTCATCGGACTTTTTGCTATCCGCAAACTCCCGCCATTTATCGAGCATAACAGGCTTTTCGGTCTCCCAAGGCAGAAAATCGTATATTTTATATTGAATAAGCTTTTCAAACAAATCTCCCTGAAAAGCTGAAAGCGGAACGATGAGCCCACCCGATTTCTGTTCCGAGCTTTCGGTTATTTTATCCTGTTCATCAGGGGAAAACTTTTTCAGCTCCGACATTTGAACGAACGCATGGAACTCGTAGTCGGCAGGGTGCATACCG
>JAIEDQ010000180.1 GCA_029067895.1 Oscillospiraceae bacterium
GGAACGTTCCCCTGTGCGGTTTTCACTCAACTGGAACGGCTTGATTTTACAGGCAAAAAGGTTATGGCTGTTATGACCCATGAAGGCAGCGGACTTGGTTCATGCGAACGCGACCTTAAAAATATTTGCAAGGGCGCGACCTTTGGTAAAGGAATTGCCGTCCACGGAGCGGACGCCGCAAAGTCGGAAAGCAGCGTTTCAAAATGGGCAAAGCAGGTGACAGAATAAGGAGGGACAATTATGTCAAATAAATTTTTCAACGAGGTAAAAAAGAATTTTGGCTTTGGCTGTATGCGTCTGCCTATGAAAAATAATGAAGTTGACTATACAGAATTTACAAAAATGGTGGATACTTTTATCAAAAACGGATTTAATTATTTTGACACGGCGCACGGTTATGTCAGCGGAAAAAGCGAGACCGCTTTAAAAGATTGCCTTACAAGCCGTTATCCGCGATCTGCTTATATTCTGACGGATAAGCTTTCAACTCATCATTTCAACAGTCAGGACGAGATACGTCCGCTGTTTGAAAGTCAGCTTGCAGCCTGCGGTGTTGAGTATTTTGATTTTTATTTAATGCACGCTCAGGACGCTAATATTTACGAAAAATATAAAAAGCTTCACGCCTATGAAACGGCTCTGGAATTTAAAAAAGAGGGCAAGATAAAACATTTCGGCATATCCTTTCACGATAAAGCGGACGTTCTCGATAAAATTTTGACCGAATATCCGCAAGTAGAGGTTGTTCAAATTCAGTTCAATTATGTTGACTATGAGGACGCTTCTGTGGAAAGCCGCAAGTGCTATGAGGTATGTGAAAAGCACGGCAAGCCCGTTATCGTTATGGAACCTGTCAAGGGAGGTAGTCTTGCACAGCTCCCCGACGCTGCAAAGAAAATACTTGACGGTTTGCAAGGGGGCAGTCCCGCAAGCTATGCGATACGCTTTGCGGCAAGCTTTCCAAATGTGATGACGGTTCTTTCAGGCATGGGCAATATGGATATGATGACCGAAAATATCGGTTTTATGAAAAATTTCGTACCGCTGAACGATACCGAAAAAAAGGCTATTGAACAGGTTTGCGAAATTTTTCGTTCGCAAAATCTTATCCCATGCACTGCCTGTCGGTACTGCACGGAGAGGTGTCCGCAGAATATTTCTATCCCCGACCTGTTTGCCTGTCTGAATGCAAAAAAGCAGTTCAACAACTGGAATACCGATTACTACTATGAAAATATCCATACCAAAAACGGCGGCAAGGCTTCCGACTGCATAAAATGCGGCAAATGCGAGCAGATATGTCCCCAGCATTTGGAGATACGCAGGCTGCTGACCGATGTGGCAAACGAGTTTGATAAAAAATCCTAATTCACGATAAAAGTGTAGACAAAAAATCTGCATGAAAATCGTACACGCAAATTTTCATTTGATTTTTTGTACACTTTTTGATCGTGAATTAGTATAAGGAGAAAATTATGGAATACAGAAAATTACCTCACGGAAATGAACATATCGGCGTTTTGGGACTTGGCATGGGCGGCATACAGGGCAGCTCCGACAGCGAGATAGAACAGGTCGTCCGCAAAGCGATAGAAAACGGTATAAACTTCTTCGACCTCTGCGGCGGCGGAAAAAATGTGTACTCTCCTTTCGGGAAAGCCATTCAGGGCAGCCGTGAGAAAATATACGTACAGATGCACTTCGGGGCAGTGTACAACAGCAAGGGCGAATACGGCTGGTCGAGGAAATTTGACGAGATCAAAAAGACGGTTGACTGGGAGCTGAACACGCTGAAAACCGATTACATAGATTTTGGTTTCCTTCACTGCGTTGACGAGGAAGAGGACTTTGACAAGCTTGTTTCCATTGGCGTATTCGATTATCTGAAAGAGCTGAAAAAGCAGGGCGTTGTCCGTCATATCGGCTTTTCCTCACACACGCCCTCCGTTGCAAACAGAATTTTAGACACGGGCGAAATTGACATGATGATGTTCAGTATCAATCCAGCATACGATTTTGAAAAAGGCGACGAATACGGCAAAGGTACGGTGTCCGAGCGGTTTTCGCTGTTACGCCGATGTGAGGCTGAGGGAGTGGGAATTTCCGTTATGAAGCCGTTTTTCGCGGGAAAGCTGCTAAGCGGCAGCACCTCCCCTTTCGGCACGGAACTAAGCCGTTATCAATGTCTGCAATATGCCCTTGACCGTCCCGGTGTGCTGACGGCTGTCCCGGGAGTCAGAAATCTTGCCGATCTTGACGCTCTGATCGGTTTTGGGGACGCTCCTGCCGAGGAAAGGGATTACTCTGTCATCGGCACGTTTTCGGCTGAAAAAATTGCGGGCAACTGCGTGTACTGCAATCATTGCCAGCCTTGCCCCGCGGGTATTGATATCGGACTTGTGAATAAATATTACGATCTGGCACAGGTTGGCGACAAGCTTGCGGCGGGACATTATGAAAAGCTGTCCGTTAAAGCGGACGCCTGTCTTTCCTGCGGACACTGCGACAGCCGCTGTCCCTTTAGCGTAAAGCAGCAGGACAGAATGAAAGAAATTGCGGAATATTTTGGAAAAAACCAATGAATATCTCAATAACAGCAGGAGTCTGCCGCTTTTAAAGGGTGGCAGACATCGCTGCATATAAAGAAAAAATCTCAAACATTAAAGGAGTGCTCAAATGAATTTCAAAAAAACAATTTCAGCCGCAGCAGCAATATTATTGGCATTTTCTGCCGGTCAATCTGCATTTGCGGAACAATCTCCGCAGTCGGTTTCAAAAATAACCGTTACACCATCGGAGAAAATAAGGCAGATCTCCCCATATATATATGGCGTAAATACGGGCGTTGATCTGAATTCTGTTGCCGCAAAATCAATACGTCTGGGCGGGAACAGAATGTCCGCCTACAACTGGGAAAACAATATGTCCAACGCAGGCTCGGATTATTACCATACCTCGGATATGTACCTTATAACTGACATTCCCGACGAGTTCAAGCGTGTTCCGGGAGGACCCGCTCTTGCTCTTTCAAGTCAGGCGCAGGCTCATAATGTGCCGTATACATTGCTTACGCTTCAGATGCTGGGATATGTCACGTCCAGCAAAAAAGGCAGGGTAAACGAGGAAAACGCCGCTCCCTCCGATTACTGGGTAAAGGTTGAGAACCGCAAGGACGGTGAATTTACCCTTGCACCCGACAAAAAGGACGGCACGGTCTACAGTGACGAATACCTTAATTACCTTTTCGACAAGCTGGGAAAATCGGACAGCGAAACGGGTATAAAGGCATTTGCTCTTGACAATGAACCTGCCCTTTGGAAGCACACTCACAGCCTTGTTCAGCAGGGCGACCTTTCCTGCGAGGAGCTTGTAAAAAAGTCCGTTGACCTTGCCTCGGTGGTAAAGGAAATGGACTCGGGAGCAGAGGTTTTCGGTCCGTCGCTTTTCGGATATTCGGCGTTCGATTCATTTGCGGGCGCACCCGATTGGCAGCAGCTTAAAGCGGACAACGGCTACCGCTGGTTCATAGACTACTACCTTGACGAAATGCGCAAGGCGGAGGAAAGCAGCGGCACACGGCTTCTGGACGTTCTGGATATACACTATTACACCGAGGCAAAGGGTGTTTGCGGCAAGCGTTCCTGCAATCATTACGACAATGACGGCTGTGTGAAAGCCCGTCTTGACAGCGTGAAGTCCCTTTATGACGAGACCTATCGTGAGGATAGCTGGATAACCGGCACGGGAGCGGAATTTTTCCCACTGCTGCCTAACATTCAGCAGTCCATTGACAAATATTATCCCGATACAAAGCTTGCATTTACCGAGTATAACTTCGGCGGCGGCGACCATATTTCGGGGGCTGTTGCGCAGGCGGATATGCTTGGCATTTTTGCGGAGTATGGGGTGTACTTTGCGACTATATGGTCATTCGACCAAAACGAGTACCAGCTTTCCGCAATAAATATGTTTACAAATTACGACGGCAGCGGTAACGGGTTTGGTGACACTCTCATTAAAAGCGAATATGAAAACGGAGACATTTCGGTGTACTCCGCAATTGACAGTGAGGACGACAGCAATGTTAAAATCATTGTAACAAACCGTTCTCTGCACGAGGAAGCGCCTGTGGAAATAACGGTTGCTTCGGAGGACGAATATCAAAGTGCTGAGGTCTATTCGCTTTACGGCGACAGTCCCGAAATAAAGGCAATGCCTGCCGTTGAGAAAATTTCGGAAAATAATTTTTCATACAGCCTGCCGCCTCTTTCCGTTACCGAATTTGTAATAAATAAACCAGCTTCAAAAAGCGGCGGGAAATTTAATATGGCTGTCCCCGCAATTGCCGCAGCTGTTGTAATTGCAGCGGCCGCAGTTACAGTTTTACTGAAAAAAAGAAGCAAATAATATTACAATATCTGCGTACTCCTTTCCCTCAACTAACTTAGCCTGTCATATATCGAGATCTTCCCGCAGGATCATCAAGCCTTTGGATAATATTTACATATTGCATTCCCTGAAATTTATTCCGACTCAGCCGTCTTTTATACAAAAAACATTTATAATTTGTATTATCCTACAATTTTTTGTGAATTGTAAATTTAAGGTTGAAAAATAAATAAAAATATTGTATAATATACATATAATTTACATGAACATAAATTATCTTATGCATTGCAATATTATCTAAGCTTAAGAAAGGGTATGTGCGGATCATGAAAATAAAGAGCAGCAGAACGCTTAAATTCCTAAATATTATACTGCCCATCATTATAGTAATAGGAGGCACAGCGCTTTTTCTGCAAAATTACCTTTATAATACCCTTGAAAGGGTACGCAGCTTTTCGGAAGCCGAGCGCGACGGAACGGCATTCGTTTTCGATGACATAACAGTTGACATCGTCACACGCGGCGGCGACTCCGGTTCATGGGAAAGCGAAGATTTTCCGGACGAGAACGGCATACCGCTTTTTCAAAAAGCAGTAGGTACTATTTATGAAATGCTGGTCATAAACAACAGTCCCGATACGATCAAGGACTGGACAGCGGTCGTCTACATACCTGAGGATATGTACGCAAACAATACATGGAACGGCGACTTTGAGTTTCATCAGGGCGTGAAATCGGGCAAAGAAGCAGTGCAGACGCTGAACCTTGCCGAATATTCAAGATATGATATTACTCTTGATAACCGCATAACGTCCGTAGGCGCAATGGTACCGCTTTATGAGGGGGATTACTTTGTATATTATCCGAACCCGGATGTATACGAAATGCCTATCTCACCGAAGAAAGAGGATTCGGAAAAGGACAGCGGCGCGAGGATCGGGTTTATCATGTATATTGATAACAGGGCGATAGATTATGTTGCGGATTTTTCACAGGGCGAGATACGGTATCACTTGCAGACGAGCATTTTTAAAAATCCGTTTTTCTGGCTGCTCGGAGTAATAGCAGTGATCTGGGTAAGCTGTCTGCTTGCAATGATCATTGTAAAAGTGAACCTGAAGCGTTTTATTGAGCAGCAGAAGCGCGATGCAAAGGCGCTGGAGCAGACAATGCAGACCTTCGTTAATTTTATCGAAGCAAAGGATCCCAGCACTATGGGACATTCGCTAAGGGTTGCTCAGTATTCAAGAATGCTTGCTGAAGAAATGGGCTTTTCCGACGATGAATGTCAAAGGATATACTATATAGCGCTTATGCACGACTGCGGCAAGATATACATTCACGATGAAATTCTTACCAAGCCCGGAAAGCTGACAGATCAGGAATATGAAATAATGAAGAAGCACACGGTTTACGGCAGCGAAATTCTGCGGGACTTTACTGCGATAGACGGCATGGGAACAGGCGCGCTGTGCCATCATGAACGTTATGACGGAAAGGGCTATCCAAACGGTATTGCGGGAGAGGATATTCCTATCATAGGACGTATCATATGCGTATCAGACGCTTTTGACGCTATGAACAGCCGTCGCTGCTACCGAAGCAACCTTTCCGAGGAGGTTATCCTAAACGAGCTGAAAAACAATAAGGGAAAACAGTTTGACCCGCATGTCATAGACTGTCTGATGTCGCTTATCGAAAGCGGTGCGATTTCTATGTCGGGTGACGGACATACAAATACATAATCACAAAAATTCATTAAAAAACGGCTATGGATTCAGTCCAATAGCCGTTTTTTATTTCATTATAGCAATGGCTTTTTGACGGAGTATTTCCGCAAACATCTCAAAGAGGCTTATTTTAAAATATCCTCCAGTGTCTTCATAAGTTTTTCTATGTCTATCGGTTTAGCAACATATCCGTTCATTCCGGAATCCATTGCCTCTTTCCTGTCCTCGTCGAAAGCGTTTGCTGTCATTGCCACGATCGGAGTCGCCGCCTTTACGGGGTCGTCAAGCGCACGAATGGCTCTCGTTGCCTGATATCCGTTCATAATAGGCATCTGAACGTCCATCAAAATCAGATCGTATGTACCCGCGGGCATCTCTTTCATTCGCTCTACAGCCACGCTTCCGTCGTCTGCCGTATCAATAGTGAAGCCCGCAGACTCCAGTATCGTCTGCGCGATCTCCTGATTCAGCTCATTATCTTCCACCAGCAGGAGCCTCGTTCCGTCAAAGCGCGTTTCCTCGGTCGTATCCGTTTCCTCAGCGCTTTCCTTCTCCATGTATGGCGCTGCCAGAACGCTCCGCAGCTCCGAAAGGAAGATCGGCTTGGAGCAGAACGCCGTCACGCCTGCCTCTCTCGCTTCCTCCTCGATATCCGACCAGTCGTAGGCGGTCAGTATAATGATCGGTGTCATATCACCTATCACTCTGCGGATTCGGCGGACAAGCTCTATACCGTTCATATCAGGCATGAGCCAGTCAATGATGTATGCGCTGTAAGGCTCGTTCTGCTCCAGCGCAAATTCCGTGCGTATGACTGCCTCATTACCCAGTGTAGTCCAGTCAGGGTGCATACCTATAGCGGAGAGCATTTTGCTCACGCTGACGCAGGTATTCACATCATCGTCCACCACAAGCGCCCTGAGATCAGCAAGCTGCTCCAGCCGCTGCGATTCCATAGGGCTGTCAGCGACTCTGAAACGGAATGCAACGGTAAACTCAGACCCCTTTCCCGTCTCGCTTTCCACCGTGATCGTGCCGTTCATCATATCCACAATGTTTTTGGTGATGGCAAGTCCCAGACCTGTTCCCTGAATACCGCTTACGGTGGAGGTCTGTTCCCTCTCGAAAGGCTCAAAAACGTGCTGTAAGAATTCACTGCTCATGCCTATGCCCGTATCTTTTACCCTGAACTCATAGGAGGCATAGCCTTCCGTTGCTTCGGACGTCTGACTGACGCGGACGCTGACCATACCGCCGGGCTTTGTGTATTTCATTGCGTTGCTCAGAATATTCAGAAGCACCTGATTCAAGCGGAGCTTATCGCAGATTATCGTCTCGTTTGTCACGTCCAGAGTATCAATGTAGAATTCCAGCTGCTTTGCTTTCACATCAGACTGTACAATGGTTTTCAGATCGTGCATGATCTCAGGGAGGCTGGTCTCCTTCTCCTCGATCTTGACCTTGCCGCTCTCAATTCGGCTCATGTCCAGCACGTCGTTTATCAGACTGAGCAGATGGTTGCCCGATGTCATGATCTTGCTCAGATAATCCCGTATCTGCTCCTTATTGTCGATATGGGTCACGGCTAAAGAGGTAAATCCGATGATGGCGTTCATCGGCGTTCGGATATCGTGGGACATATTGTTCAGGAAAGTGGTCTTGGCGTTGTTTGCATACTGAGCCTGAGCCAGAGCCTCCGCCAGAACGTCCTTCTGCTCCTGCTCCTTGCGGATCACCTCGTCAATATTACGGAATCCCGCAAGGATAAAGCCGCCGTGTCCGTCATCGTTATCTGCGATCTTTAAATATGTATATTGAAAATGGTGGACATCTCCGTCATCAACTATGCGGTAGCTTCCCATATATTCATCTTCTGCATTCAGCTTCTCCTTGACCATGTCCAGTGAAAGAGCCTCGGAGAGTTCCTGCTGATCGTCGGGGTGAACGCGGCTGCTGATATAATGTTCAAGAATTGGTGTATAGTTATGCTCCTCCGTTGAACCCTTTTTCAGTCCCTCGGTCACATAGCCCTCCAATTTAATGATACGGGCAGTTGCGCGCTCTTCGTTGACTGCATAGACATTTGTATAGTCACGACTCAGCGCTTCAACAATGGCAAGCTGTTCTCCCATTCTTCTGTTTGACTGCTCCGTTGCGTACAGCAGCTTCTTGTTCCACTGTCCCCGCAGATAGAGCGTAAGGATAACGCATACGGTCAGGGCAATCATAAATAACACCGCGAACATCATTACGGGATTTGCCTGCATATACTGCATGAGGCTCATATCGCCGATCGTATAGGAGGTGTACTTTGAAGCCAGCTGATTAAGCGTATCATCGGACATCTGCTTAATACATTTATTCAGTATGGTGATCAGCTCATGATCCGTATTTTCGCTGACATACATATGGAATGTTGTGCTCATACCGTTCAGCATACTGTAATGAAGAGAATTGGTGGGATCATGGTTTACAAATAACTGAGCGGTATAGGCGTATACATAAGCAGCGTCCGCCTCACGGTTCAGAACGGCGCGTACAGCCTCCTCGCCCGTAGAACAGTCTAAGACGGTATATCCATCTAAAAGCTCCCGTTCAATAAGGTCTTTGCCCTGTATATCAGACACGGCCACAGTCTTGATTTCGCTGTGAGAATCCTGCCTGGTCACCATTGCCATTCTCGCCGTCATATAGCTGGTTGTATTGAAACCGCGGTAAACGGCGTCATCAACAGTGGCGTCGGCGCTGATCCTGTCAATGACCACATTTACCCCGTTTGTGTCGCAAAGGTCGTAATAATTATCTGTGTCCTCAGGAACAACGGTCTCGTAAGGCAGCCCTGCAAGCTCCATAACCGAGGCAAAATAATCGGGCAGAATACCCTTTAATTCACCGTCCTCCGTATAGGAATAGGGAGCCCTGTCGCCGAGAGCAGTCACGGTAATTGATTTCTCACCCGAAACCACCTGACGGATATACTCCTCCTCACGCTCGGTAAAGGAGAGTGCAGAGGAATAAACAGGACCGTAGTACCGATAGAACAGCACATTTTTCCAGTCGCCCTCATTAATGTCCATCTGCTCGATGGCGTAATTGATCTCATCAAGCAGCTCCGTATCGTCCTTTCTGACGATTGCGTAAAAGTCAGCCTCCTCGATAATATCCAGCGTTTTTTCGTTTTCCGCCTTTCTCAGGTCGCTGGAAAGTATTGCATCGACATCACCGTTTTGCAAAGCGGCTGCAAGATCATCTGAATTGTCGTATTCTTTTACCTGATAGGAAAATCCGTTTTCCTCCGCAAATTCCACTAAGCTTTCGTTTTGACTGCTGCCCTCCAGCTGCCCGACTGTCATTCCGTTATATGTTTTGTAATCTCCGCGGTGAATCTGCGTGTTATTGACCCGGATCGAGAGAATGGTATCGTTCCTGCCGATAGGAAGTGAAAAGGCGAAGCGTTCCTCCCGCTCAGGAGTCCTGCGGGCGGAGGTCACCACGTCGATCTCGCCGCTTTCCAGCATATCAAGCATTTCGCCCCATGCCTTGTCATAGCCCGTATACTGGAAATTCAACCGTGAATATTCGGAAACGAGGCTGAGGAATTCAATGCCGTATCCCGTAAGTCTGTCATCCTCGTCCTTCATGTGATAGCCTTCAAAACTAAAAATGCCGGCTTTGACCGTCCGGTTATTAGATTGTAC
>JAIEDQ010000181.1 GCA_029067895.1 Oscillospiraceae bacterium
TATAATGCTCAAGGAGGCTTTTGTCCATAGCTATAAGCTTTAAACCCCCAGTAAAACTGGGGGTTTAACTATACAACCAAACGGGAGAGAACAAACGCTGTTCTCTCCCGTTATTTCTAAAATATTTCCACCCAAAAAACCGCGCCGAGAAATTATTCCTCCTCCGCAAGCTTTGCAGCCTGCTCCGCCTGAATGTCGGTGTAGACCGACAGCATGGGCGTTTCGTCGGGATTGGTCTTCTTGATCTTTCTTCTGACATAGTTTCCGGTGATCTTGATGACCGTTGCCGAAAGCAGAAGCACGCCAATAAGGTTGGGGACAGCCATAAGTCCGTTAAGGGTATCCGCGATATCCCATGCAAGGCTCAGGTTCATTGTGCAGCCTACGATAACGAACAGCACGAATATCACCTTGTAGACGATAGTCGCCTTTGTACCGAAAAGATACTCCAGAGCCTTTGTGCCGTAGAACGACCAGCCAAGCACTGTTGAAAATGCGAACAGCAGGATAGCTATTGCAAGAATTTTTCCCGCGATGTGTCCAAGACGGAGGCTGAACGCGTAGGTAACAAGGGGTACGCCGTTTACCTCGGAGATGGTGACGGAGGTTATGACGGGATTGCCGTTTTCGTCGGTCATGAGAGTTCCGTCCGCGTTCTTGCCCTGAACGCCCTGTATCTCCATAACGTTTGCGTAGGTGAAATCGCTTTCGCCGCTTACGCTGTCGGCAGTTCTGAGCTTAACGGTCAGATCCTGTCCGTATACTGTTTTAGCCGCATACTCGGTATAAGTGCCCTCAGCGGCGTTGTCGGGAGCAATCTCGTAAAGTGCGTTGATGTTGTCGTCGATAAGGTTTACGACGCTTCCGTCGCTTGTTGTGTGTATCTCAAAATACTGAGCTTCGGTGGAAATGCTCTGCATTGCTTCGTCAAAGGTTTTGGAATCCGCGGGGCTGGAAAGAATTACGAACGAGGTAAGTGTGCAGACGATAATTGTATCAAAAAATACCTCGAAGATGCCCCACATACCCTGTATAACAGGCTCTTTAACGTCGGAAGCGGAGTGTACCATTACCGACGAGCCGAGACCCGCTTCGTTGGAGAAAACGCCTCTCTTGAAGCCCATTGTAACAGCGCGCTTGATTATGTAGCCGCCTACGCCGCCTGCGATCGCGCCGAAGTTAAAGGCGTTGCGGAAAATGCTGGAGAAAACATAGGGTATCTGGCTGAAGTTGGAGAAGAAGATTATCAGACAGCCTACGATATAGAACACAGCCATAAAAGGCACAAGCTTTTCGGTAACGCTTGCGATACGCTTGATACCGCCAACGATAACCAGCGCGGCGATAACCGCAAGAGCGATTCCCGTAACAATGGTGGGAATGTTGAAGTTGGACTTCATTGCGCTGGAGATAGAGTTCACCTGCGTCATATTTCCGATACCGAAGGAAGCCAGAACGCAGAAGATCGAGAACAGGACTGCAAGTGGCTTTGCGATATGCTTAAAGCCCTTTCTGTCCTTGAGACCCTCGTTGATGTAGTACATTGCGCCGCCCGACCATTCACCATGGTCGTTTTTCTTGCGGTAAAAAATACCCAGCACGTTTTCGGAGTAGTTTGTCATCATGCCGAAAAATGCGGACAGCCACATCCAGAACACCGCTCCGGGACCTCCAACCGCGATAGCCGTTGCAACGCCCGCGATGTTTCCCGTTCCGATAGTAGCCGCAAGTGCGGTGGACAGAGCCTGAAACTGTGAGATGGCTTTTTTCTCTTTTGTTTTAGTTACCGATTTTTTCTTGAAGATGGCAAGGAACGTTTCGTTAGCCCAGTGCTTGATCCTTGTGATCTGGAAAAAGCCTGTCCTCACCGTCATGTAGATGCCTGTTGCAATAATAAGCACGAGCATGGGTATTCCCCAGACAACGCCGTTTATCGCACCGTTGACCGAGGTTATGGTCTCAACTATTTTGTCCATTGGTATCATTCCTTTCTGAATTTTGCCATACGCGGAAAATCGGGATATCCGTCCGTAAAATTTATTATTCGGACGGATTCCCTATTGAAAAATACAAAAAAATATGCTATAGTTAAGTGTAAGCGCAAACGCTCCGCTTTATTTGTCGGAATTTATGATCACCTGCATACGCGCTTCGCTGTTCTTTATCACGTTCAGCAGAGACGAAGCGGAGGAAGAATATTCCTCGGAAAGCGAGTTCGCCGTGATAAGTGTTTCGTCTCCCGCACTGCCCGAAGCTGCGGCAGCCGAGGCATTGGCTTCGCACATTGCCATTGCGGCGGCGGAAGAGCCCGCTGCGGGTATTTCTTCAATTGTAAAAAATCTCTTGTCGTTTTTGGGATTTGCCGAATACACCACGCGGAACATCTTGTAAACCGCAAGCATGAGATATGCGGAGACCTCCTTTAAAACCACGGGACTGCCCGTTTTCTTCACAAGCGAGAACAGCACCGACACCGCGTTCACCACAAGCTTTTTGTTGAACGCAGCCATTACTCCGCCCGGGTCTATCTTTTCTTTTCCGCTCATATCGGCTTCGGGTATGTCGTCGTAGGAAATGGTTTTTCCCGCAGGTTCCGGTGAACGTCCCAGCAGATAGTCGCAGGACACATTGTAGTAATCCGCAGTTTTGACGAGAAATTCCAGACCGCATTCTCTTATTCCCTTTTCATAGTGGGAAAGCAGAGCCTGTGAAATGCCAAGGTCGGCAGCGGCTTTTTTCTGACTTACGCCGCGTTCCTTTCTCAGCAGGGTAATAATTCTCGGAAAGTCCGAATTCATCGTGTCACCTCCTGAAATTTGTTTCTACATACAGTAAATTATACAGTATTGCGTACAATTTGTAAATAGCTTCGGGCAAAAAAAGTCGATAAATGTTTAGCGGGTTTTTATGTAATTGTACACAAAAAACGGGGTAAACAGGCATAAATTACCATGATTTGGAGCAATTCCGCGTTCCGGGCGGCTAAGCTTTTCCATACGGGACTTTTCCTTTGTACGTTTTTATTTTCGTTTTCTAATATTAAAAAGGAGCTTTTTTATGAAAGGTTATCACATAAGCATTTTCCGTCACGGTCTTACCGACGCCAACGAAAACGGCGTCTACATCGGCAAGACCGACCTGCCGCTCTCCGACGCGGGCAGGGAGGCTTTACAGGACAAGTTCGAGCAGCTTGAATACCCCAAGGTACAGCGGATATATTCCAGTCCTCTCGAAAGAGCCGTCCAGACTGCGGAGATAATTTTCCCCGACAGGGAGATAGTCATTGTTGACGACCTGCGGGAAATGGACTTCGGCGTATTCGAGGGGCTTCCCGCCGAGGAGCTTGTTCATCTGGACAGCTTCAAAAAATGGCTCAAGGGCGGTCTTGATAACCCTCCGCCAAACGGCGAGACCCTGCGGAGCATGATGCTGAGGTGCTACTCCGCGCTCAATCTTATGATAATGGACATGATGAAGGAGGGCTTCACCCACGCGGGAGCGGTCACTCATTCGGGCATACTGATGAATATGCTGTCCTGCTTCGGTCTGCCGAAAAAGAAGCCTATGGAGTTCGCCTGCGAACCGGGAGAGGGCTACGAGATACTTGTCACCGCAATGATGTGGCAGAACGGCAATACATTTGAGATACTTGGAAAAGTCCCCGCAAACGAAGCCGACGGGGAATGATACCGCACCCGACGTTACCGCGCGTCCCGAAAAAACAATGAGCGGGAATTTTTCTTTCGGTACTCAGCAGGGGTGAGACCCGTCTCCTCCCTGAAAAGCCTGATAAAATGGCTTTGTGAAGCAAAGCCGAAATACTCGGCGATATCGGCGCAGGAGCAGTCGGAAAAAACAAGCATATTCGCCGCTGCTTTAAGCTTTTCGGTACGGATATAGCCGCTTATTGACATACCTGTTTCCTTTTTGAAAAGTGTGGAAAGATAGCTTCTGTTCAGTCCGAGAGCCTCCGATACCGAAGCCGCCGTTATCCTTTCGGTACGGTGGCGGCAGATATAGTTTATGGCTTTTACCGCGTGTATCGAGTACACCTCACGCTTGGGCAGGTCAGCCATTTTTCCCGTAAAGGCAAGCAGCATGTCGTTGTAGAGGGACAGCACCTTTTCCGCGGTTTGCAGCCTGTCCATTTTCTCGATGTAAAGGTCGCTCATGGTGTAGGCAAGCTCCCGCTCCAGACCTTTTTCCACGCACAGACGGGTTATCAGCGCGGCGGCTACAACAAAGTGATAGCGGATATTCCGCAGCCTGTCCTTGGAGAGAATGCCGTACTCGCCATTTTCGTAAAGGCTTACGTTATCGGGACGGACAAGGACTTTTTTCACCGCTTCCATATCCCCCTCCGCCACAGCGCCGTAGTATCCGTACTCGCTTCGGTATTCCACATGGACGCGCTGTTCCTCTGCGCTTTCAAGCAGACGGGCGTTAAGCTCCTTTGAAATGCTCATTAATATCATCTCCCGATATTTGTTGAGGTAATTATACAACAAATATGCTATGATTGCAACAAAAATAATATTATTTTCGGTCTGCTCCGTCTATAATTATCCAAAGTCCCGCTGAATTTGGGGGACTTACGAAACTACTGCGGAGGAGATTGTTATGGAAAATTATGATGTTTACTGCTACGGAATGATAGCGGGTTCCCACAGCTTTATGACGGAGGGAGGATTTCCCACCCCCGACGAGTATTCCGAGCTTTCGGCAAGCTACAGCTTTCCCGGCGGCGAAACGGGAACGTGCGCCACGGTGCTGGCTGCCCTCGAAGCAAAAGTCAAAATAGACGGAACTCATATCGGCTATAAAGTCGCCCCGCTTCTGCGGGAATTTTACAGCGGAAAGACCGTTGATATCAGCTCCCTGACCTTTGACGGGGATTTTGAGGGTCTTGAAGATTATGTGATAATATCGGGAGACACCCGAACTCCTATGGGTACGTTCGGGAAATTTTTCAGCGATGCTTACGTTTCCGGAACAAGGCACTGGAACAAGCCCAAGGAAGAGGATATAATCCGCTGCAAAGCCGCGGCTGTGGACGCGTTTTTCTGGGACGATTCCGACCTTGCCGCGGAATACTGCGTAAAGCACGGAAAACCCTATGTTACCATCGACTGCAAATACGACAGCTACATACACAGGAACTCGGCGGTCTCGGTGATATCGGGCGAGGGCATACAAAACAACTATCCCGGCATGACCCGCGAGGAACTTTTTCCTCTTTATCAGGAAAACGGCGGGGGACTTACCGTTATCACCAACGGCGGAAAGGACTTCTTTTACGGACGCCGCGGCGGTGAAGCGAAACGGTTCTCTCCGTTTAAGGTGAAAGCCGCAAGCACCCTCGGCGCGGGAGATTCCTTTAAGGCGGGCTGCGCTTACGCTTTGCTAAAGGGTATGTCCGACGATAAACTTGTGACCTTTGCAAGCGCCTGCTCTGCAGCGGCAATATCAAGGTATCCGCTCCAGCTTTATCCGCCGACGCTTGATGAGATCGGCAACATCATAAATTCGCGCAAATAATCCACACTGATACAAAGGAGTAAAAACGTGAGACCTGTTAAGAAGCTTAAACAAAATGTCAAGCGCCGCATGAGGTTCTGCTGGGGAGAAAACGCGGCGATATTCTTTATCACCGCGGGAGGCGTGTCGGCTGTCGTTCTGGCTTGGATCATGGCTGTTGATTTTCTCAGGACTGCGGGAATAGCCGAAGCCTCCGGTCGGCGCATAGATCTTACGGACGGCGCAACTCTTGCCGTTACGGCGGCTGCGCTTCTTATACTGTATATTATCGCGGAGCCATTCCGCTACGGCGTGAAATGGTATCGGCTCCAGCAGGTACGCGGAAACTCCGTTCATGCCAGAAGCCTTTTCAGCAGCTACGGCTCGTGGAAAAGGGCGGGGCAGATATTCAGGCTGGAGGCTTATCTTTTCCTCAGACGGCTTTACTTCACCGCTCCCCTTGCGATCTTGCTGGCTCTGGGGCTGTACCTTGTGCATAAGATACAGTCCTCGGGAATCGGAGCTGCGTACGGCGCGGCGGCTGTGACGGTGCTGCTGCTGACCGCAGGCGTTATATGCGCGGCGGCTGTCTTTAACTGCCGATTCACGGCGGCGGCGTATCTTTTTGTACTCGCCCCCGAAGCTTCCCCAAAAGAGCTGGTCGAAAAAAGCGTCCGCATTTCCGCGGGCAAGACCGACTATCTTGCGGAGGCGGCGCTGTCCTCGGCAAAATGGCTTCCCGCCTGCATATTTATCTTTCCCGCGGTATTTACCGTGCCCTATATGCAGATGGTGTTTACTGCGGCGGTGAACGAAATTATCCTGTCCGCAGAGGTCGGGGAAGACGATGACTCGACAGCGGGCAAAAAGACGGAGCGTGACGGAAAGCGGGTGAGGGTCGTTGCCGACTGACGTTCAGACCGTTGATTTTACCGCGGAGGCTTCCGACGAGGGGAAGTCCTGCGGCGATCTTCTCAGGAGCAGGGGAGTATCGAGACGTCTCACGGCAAGGCTCAAGCGCGTGCCTGACGGCATCACCCGACGCGGTTTTCAGATACGGACGGTGGATACCGTTCACGCGGGGGACGTTATTTCCCTGAAGATACAGAACGAGCGGCTCACCGAGCCCAACGGTGAGCTTTTTGCTCCGATCGTTTACGAGGACGGCGATCTTATCGTTTTCCACAAGCCTGCGGGAATGCCCGTCCACCCATCGGCGGGACACCGCGGGGACACGCTGGGAAACTATTTTGCCTCCCTTTATCCCGATCTGACGTTCCGTCCCATAAACAGGCTTGACAAGGACACGTCGGGACTTTGCGCCGTGGCGAAAAATCCCTATGCGGCAAGCGTTCTGAACGGTAATATTGATAAGATTTATTTTGCTGTGACCGAGGGTACGCCCGTTCCGCGGGAGACTGAAAATCCGCTGATAAAATGGTACGCCGAGCCGTCGGGAGAGTACGTTATAGACGCTCCCATAGGCAGGGCGGAGGCTTCCGTTGTCCGCAGAAAGGTTCGGGAGGACGGCAAACGGGCTGTTACGAGGTATACTATATTAAAAGCGACGGAGACCCACTGTCTTGTGCGGGTCTCCCTTGAAACCGGACGGACGCACCAGATAAGGGTGCATTTTTCTTCCGTGGGACACCCTCTTGCGGGGGACGACTTCTACGGCGGCGGGCTTGATCTTTTCACACGTCAGGCTCTGCACTGCGGGGAAATGCGGTTTGCCCGTCCCTCCGACGGCAGTATTGTCTGTCTGGAGGCAAAGGGCTTTGATTTAGACGGCTGAATTTGCAGCCGCGGCGTTGGTTATGTGGACGGCTTTCAAAATTTCCCTCGGAAATAAATATTACAGAGAGGGTAAATATTACAACAGCTTTGTAACCGTTGTGTAACCTTTTCTCAAAAGCTGCTTTTGGGGCTTGGACGGGCTTTGCGGGGAAATGTCCGTCAAAAAGGTTACAGATTGTAACTGTAAAAATATGTTAATTAATGAACAAATTTCTCTTAACGGAAGAAATTGTAAGTCATTTGGACAAAAAATTATATAAAAAATAACCGAAAATACGGTCGAAATTTGTGCCTGTATCCAAAAAAGATTAAGAAAATGTGACTAAAAACGATTAGGTGTTGCTTTTTGAAAAAAAAGAGTTATAATAATATTAATG
>JAIEDQ010000182.1 GCA_029067895.1 Oscillospiraceae bacterium
TTATAATGCTCAAGGAGGCTTTTGTCCATAGCTATAAGCTTTAAACCCCCAGTAAAACTGGGGGTTTAACTATACAAAAACAAGAGCCGCAGGAAATTTCCTGCGGCTCTTTTGGTAAATGTTATCAAAATCAGTCGGAACGTCTTTTTTTGAAATCTGTGGAGAGGTAAATGTTGGAAAAGTCATAAATAACCGTCCTGTCAAATGGCTTGGCAAACATGGTCTGAGGCGTCTCGTCGGATATCCCTTTGTTTAAGCGAAAGCCTCTCTTGTTCACCTTGATCGCCCAGCCGTTGTCGGCAAGGATATCGTTCCCGCCATTCAGGTAATGTTCGCATTTATAATTTTCAGGACACTCAAAGCAGGAAGTTATCAGCTCCTCGTCCTCGACTTCCGCTTCGTCCTCAGCCGCAGCTTCGGTTTCGCCTGTCTCGGATATTACAGCTTCGTGGTCTCCGCATAATGTGGGATACTCCGTCAAAGCAAGTTCCTCAGCCGCAAATTCCGAAGCCGATATTGTTTCGGCAAAAATGTCGTTAAACTCGGCTTTAAAGCGGGAAGCCGCTATGCTGTCGTCTGCAATTCTGCCGCTGTTCAAGGCTGACGCGTTTGCAATATTACCGAGCTCGGTTATTGTCATAAAATCATCTCCCCGAAATTTTATCAGTAATCCATTCCAATTTTTACCGCTTTGAGATTGTTTGCCGCAAGCGCAGCCTTTTTCGCGGGTACGACCTTTTCGATAGCCTTTTTAAAGGTCTCTTCCGAAACAATTCCGGTTTCCTTGAACATCTTTCCGAGAAGGATTATGTTTGCGCCGCCTGCAAGGTCGTTTGTCTGAGCAAGCTCCGTGGCAGGTATGTAGAAGGTCTTGACATCGTCGCGGTCAACCTTAGCGTCAACCATGGTGCTGTCAACGACTATTGTTCCGCCCGCCTTAACGCTTCCCGCAAATTTTTCCAGCGAGGGCGTGTTCATAACGATCAGTATGGACGGCTCCAGAACCAGCGGAGAGCCTATAGGCTCGTCGGAAATGCAAACCGAACAGTTGCAGGTACCGCCGCGCATTTCGGGTCCGTATGATGGAAGCCACGAGACTTCCTTTTCGTCCATAAGTCCCGAATAGGCGAGAATTTTTCCCGCGAACAGGATACCCTGTCCGCCGAAGCCTGCCAAAAGAATATCATGGGTCATATTACTCACCCTCCTTTTCGGGAAACGCGTTTGCGTCCTTAAAGACGCCAAGCGGATAGTAGGGTATCATCTCGTCCTCAAGACGCTTCAGCGCGTCCACGGGAGAAAGTCCCCAGTTTGTGGGACAGGTGGAAAGAACCTCCACAATGGAGAAGCCCTTTTTGTCCCGCTGATTTTCAAACGCTTTGCGGATAGCCTTTTTCGCCTCGCGGATATTGGGTACGCTGTTTACAGCCACACGCTGCGCGAGAGCGGTTCCTGTCAGCGTTGCAAGCATTTCGCACACTCTCACGGGATAACCCATAAGCTTGGGGTCTCTGCCGTAAGGGGTGGTCTGTGTTACCTGTCCGGGAAGAGTAGTGGGAGCCATCTGTCCGCCCGTCATGCCGTATGTGGTGTTGTTTACAAAAATTACCACGATATTTTCACCGCGTGTCGCAGCGTGAACTGTTTCGGCAGTACCGATAGCGGCAAGGTCGCCGTCGCCCTGATAGGTGAAAACGAATTTGTCGGGATTGGTGCGCTTAACGCCTGTAGCAACGGCGGGAGCGCGTCCGTGAGCGGCTTCGATCATATCGCAGTTGAAGTAATCGTAAGCCATAACCGAGCAGCCTACGGGACATACGCCGATAGTGTCGCCCTCGATGCCCATTTCGTCAATGACCTCGCACACCAGACGGTGAATGATTCCGTGGGTGCAGCCTGGGCAGTAATGCAGTGTAACGTCCGCCATGGACTTGGGTTTTTCAAATACGACCGCCATTATTTTGCACCTCCAACGTATTTTTTGATCTCATCGAGAATTTCCGACGGCTTGGGGATAACGCCGCCCGTCCTGCCGAAAAATTCAACAGGCTTCGAGCAGTTGATCGCAAGCTTAACGTCGTCTATCATCTGACCCATGGACATCTCCACGCAGAGGAATTTATCTGCGGTTTCGGCAGTCTTCTGGAACTGCTTTATGGGGAAAGGCCACAGTGTTACGGGACGGATAAGTCCCGCCTTGATGCCTTGTTCGCGAGCCATATTTACCGCGGACTTTGCAACTCTGGAAGTCGCGCCGTAAGCTGCAACCACGATCTCTGCGTCCTCGGTCTTGTAAAGCTCAGCCTCCGCGTGCTTTTCCTTGATCTCGTCATAGCGCTTGAACCTGTCGATAACGGATTTTTCCAGAACGTCGGGCTGGAGATACAGCGAGTTGATGATGTTGTGATCGCGCTTGTTTCCGTGACCGTTTGTCGCCCATGGCTTTTCAACGGGCTTGGAGGTCACTTCCGGGAATGTTACAGGCTCCATCATCTGACCGAGAAGTCCGTCAGCTAAGATCATAGCGGGCATACGGTACTGGTCAGCAAGGTCAAACGCCTTGATAACGGTGTCAACCATTTCCTGAACAGAGTTGGGGGCAAACACCAGAAGCTGGAAATCGCCGTGTCCCAGAGCCTTTGTAGCCTGCCAGTAGTCCGCCTGAGAGGGCTGGATACCGCCAAGTCCCGGACCTCCGCGCTGAACGTTGATGATAACGCAGGGCAGGTCGGAACCCGCTATGTAGGAAATTCCCTCGGATTTAAGGGAAATTCCCGGAGAGGAAGATGAAGTCATAGCGCGTACGCCCGTGGAAGCCGCTCCTAAAACCATGTTTATTGCAGCGATCTCCGATTCCGCCTGGAGGAAAACCCCTCCCGCGGCTTTGAAGCGTTTAGCCAGATATGCGGAGATTTCCGTCTGCGGCGTTATGGGGTAGCCGAAGAAGCACTTGCAGCCCGCTCTGATAGCAGCCTCGGCAAGAGCCTCGTTGCCTTTCATAAGATTACGTTCCAAAATTGCTCACTCCTTAAATTTAACAGTTATGTTTTTATTTCTCTACAACAATTGCACAGTCGGGACACATAGTCGCGCACATTGCGCAGCCAATGCACTTTGAATCGTCGATACAGACCGAGGTGAAGTAGCCCTTGCGGTTGCGCTTCTCCTTCTGGATCTCGACGATCTTTTTGGGACAGGCGGTCGTGCAAAGTCCGCAGCCCTTGCATTTCTCAAAATCAACTGTAATTTTAGCCATTTGCCAAACTCCTTTCGGTATAGTTTTATATCAGTAAGAAGAAATTTCTTCCTTTATGCGTTTGTTAATTTTTGTCAGACATATTATCCCGTACACAAGATTAAATACGGGACTAAGCGATAGAAATATCCACAACGCTTTTTTGCCCTTGGTCATGTCGGTTGTAAGTATGTACCGTATGCAGCCGTTTGCGATAAGGATATTCACAAGCAAAACAGCTGCCGCAGTTATGCCCCAAGCTGCAACCTGAATGCCTATAAAGAACAATGCGCAAATAACAAACAGGGCTACTATAGGTATTAAAAACATAAAAAGTATCGTGATAATAGTTAAAAATACGGCTTTGATAAACCCATATTCCTCAACAACACCTGAAAAAAATACTGCAAATGCACCGGTTCCGACAGATAAAAGAGCTATCATTACACAGCTCATTATAATAAACGGTACCGCATAGAGCAGCATTCCCGCATAGCCCACCTTTATAAGACGCTTTGCCGCAAAATATTTTTTGTTGTTTCCGTATTTTTCGGAAGCTTTGTTAAGGGGAGCGATATGTCCTCTGATGTAGACCGCTGCCACAAGCAGCAGGAGGGCAGTTCCGCCGATAAAAAGCAGTATCATTTTTCCCCAGTTCACCTGCTCTTCATCATTGCTTAATGCAGCCAGCAGCTCAACGACGGGTAAGACGACCGCTACCGCAGCCGCAAAAGGTGCAAGGAGCATTGTTATCCAATAAACAACAACATTTGACAGCAGGTGTCGTTTAAAGAGATCGGCAATCGCAAATCCTGCGTAAATCAGCAGCAAAACCAGCATAAGCCTCCATGATGACAGGAAACCTAAAAAATTAAATCCGTCCATAATAAATCTGTACTCCTTATATCGTGGAGATCAATCTGTTTCCCAAATTTTTTTGACGTAAATCTCCACGGGAAAAGGATTTGTGACCTCTGCCGAAATTCCAAGAGGAACACAGCTGTAGGCTATTGGCAGACCTGCCTTTTCGGCGATCTCCTCCGCAAATTTTTGTGATGCCTCCAGTACCTCAGCCGTTGTCTCATACAGCAGATTGGTGTTGTTCACAATGGCGGTGTGCTTCATTTGGGCAGCCGCTTCGATCTCGTACATCAGCTCCAGCGCTTCATAGGCAGTGCGGGTGAGAAACCGTCGGCAGTTCACCACATAGAACATATCAATGTTGTCGGAAAAAGCTTCAAAGGCTTTGGAGTAACGACCTAAAGCGATAGCTCCAGCGTCGTCCCCGCCCACGTCGATAACGAGACTTCCCTCCTCCGACGCGATACGTTCCAAGTCAAAGGAAATGGCAGGAATGTCCAGATTTGAGTTTGCATATATAGGCGCGATAAGCTCAATATTTTTGCCGGAAAACAGTTCGCCGAAGTCGGCGGAACGGAAATACGGATTGACAATATCCAAGTCCGCCACTGTGACTTTTTCACCGTTTTCCGCAATTTTTATGGCAAGATTTGCGGAAAAGTTGGTTTTTCCGCTGCCGTAATGTCCCGTAACAATGTTAATTTTTTTCATAGATCAGGTTCTTTCTATATGGCAGGAGACGTGTTTTCCGTCCCCGCGTTATTCAACGGAAATTATATAGTAGTACACAGGCTGACCGCCGTTGATAAGCATTACCTCGGCGTTTCCGAACTTGGACTTGACGTGCTCGTAAAGCTCCTGAGCCTTTTCCTCGGAAACGTCCGCGCCGTGGATAAGGGTGATAAAGGTAGTCCCGCCGTCGGCAAGACGCTTCACAAGCTTGTAGGCAGCCTTTGACACGTCCTTTTCGGCAAACGCCAGCTTGCCGTTATCCATAGCAAGTATCTCGCCCCGCTTGATGTTGTGTCCCTCAAAGTCGCTGTCGCGGGCGGCAAAGGTGATAAGTCCCGTGGAAACGCTGTCAAGACTTTTTGTCATGTTAAGACGGTTTGTATCGAAATCCGCGTCGGGGTCGAAATTCATCATTGCCGTAATGCCCTGCGGGATAGTCTTGGATTGAAGCACGCAGACCTTTCTGTCCGCAAGCTTCACCGCCTGCTCGGCAGCCATGATGATGTTTTTGTTGTTAGGAAGTACAAAAACCGTTTCCGCAGGAGTAGCCATTATCGCCGACAGAATGTCGTCCGTGGAGGGGTTCATGGTCTGACCGCCCCTAACGATGCAGTCTGCGCCCAGATTGCGGAAAAGCTCCTCGATACCCGCGCCGCTTGCCACCGCAACAAATCCGAACGGCTTTTCGGGGTCGGCGGGAGTGAAGCTTTGCTGCTTACGTGCGGCAGCGGCTTCCTTGGCTTTGTTTTCGTGCTGATAGCGCATATTGTCTATTTTAAGGTTAATGAGAGAGCCGAACAGAAGTCCCTCCTCGATAGCCTGACCGGGGTGCTCGGTGTGAACGTGTACCTTGATGATATCGTCGTCGTCCACCGCCACAACGCAGTCTCCGATGGTTTCCAGAAATGCCCTTAACCGCGCCGCGTCGGGACATTCGGGGGACTTTCTTACAATAAATTCCGTACAGTAGGTGTGGGTGATCTCCTCGTCGAAGTCGCCAACCGTGGTGTTGAGATCCACCGCTGCTTCGGGCTTCTGAACCTCGTCGGGAACAGCGGGTGCGCCGCCCTTGAAAACCTCCAGCATAGCCGTCCAGATGATATAGAGACCCATTCCGCCCGCGTCCACAACGCCCGCCTTTTTCAGCACGGGAAGCAGGTTTGGAGTATTGTCCAAAGCTTTTTTCGCTTCAATGCAGACGTCGCTCCAGAGAGCGCAGGGGTCGTTTGTGGACTTTGCTGCCGTCTTTGCTTTTTCCGCGGCAAGTCTTGCCACCGTGAGGATAGTACCCTCGGTGGGAGCCATTACAGCCTTGTAAGCACCCTCCACGCCCAGATCGAGAGCGCGGCAGAAGTCCTCGCAGTCGGCGGTAATTTTGCCCTGAAAGCCTTTTGCGAATCCCCTGAAAAGCAGGGAAAGAATTACGCCCGAATTGCCCCTCGCGCCTCTTAAAAGAGCGGAAGCGGCTGTTTCAGCAACCTGAGCAACGGTAGCGTTGTCGTCCATGAATTGAATTTCCCGCAAAGCGTTGCCCATGGTCATGGACATATTTGTACCCGTATCTCCGTCGGGAACGGGATAGACGTTGAGCCTGTCAACTTCCTTTTTTCTGTTTGCAATGGTGACCGCGCCCGAAATATAGGCGTCCCTGAGAATTTTACCTGTTATCACTGTATCAACCCTTCCGCCTTACGCTTTCATTCCGTCAACATATATCGTTATCCTGCTGACTTCGAGACCTGTTTTATCTTCCACCGTATAACGAATTTTATGGGCAAGGCTGTCCGCCACCGTAGGGATATTCGTACCGAAAACCACGGTGATATGCAGTCCTATAACGAGCTTTCCGTCTCTTATGCCCAGAGACACGCATTCTTTTCCGCCGATGTCCGCCTTTTTGAACACGGAGAGAAGCCCGCGGGTGCGTTCTGCATCGTTAAGTCCCGCAACGCCGAAGCATTTTGAAGCGGTATAGCCGATCAGCGAGGACAGACATTCCTTTGAAATACCGATCTCGCCGAGATGATTTTCAACAGTCAGCATTATAGTTTCAGCTCCTTAGTTGTTTTGGAAAAATTTGAAAAAAGCTAATTGCCTCTATAGTACACATATAATGATAGTATACCATATTTCTTTGCTTATTTCAATACAAATCATTAAATTTCCGCAAAAAAGTCCGATACCGCCCATAAAACGGTATCGGACTGATATTTTCGGAAATATTTTCCTAAACAAAGATTTCTCCTTTGAGGTACAAAGCGGCTTTTCCCGAAATTTTCACGAAGCCGTCGCCCTGTTCGCAGTAAAGCTTTCCGCCCCTTTGGGAAAGCTGTTCCGCTTCAAAAACGGTTTTTCCCAGCTTTTCCCTCCACAGCGGCACAAGACTGCTGTGCGCCGAGCCTGTGACCGGATCTTCAAGCTTTAGTTCCGGTGCGAAAAATCTTGATACAAAGTCCGCTTTTTCGCCCTTTGCGGTAACGACGATACCCAAATAACCTTTCAGTTTTCCCAGCTTTTCGTAATCGGGGGAATAATTCCGCACCGCCTCTTCATTTTCCAGAACGGCAATCAAGTCCCGACCCGAATAGACCTCCTTGGGGACAACTCCCAACGCCGCGGTTATCTCGGAGGTAACTTCGATTTTTTCTGGCATTCTGTCGGGGAAACGCATTTCGTACAGCTCCCCGTTCCGCCTGACGGTAATCTCGCCGCTTACCGTGCTGAACAAAACCTCGTCCAAGGTCGGCTCCACATAGTTCAGTACGATAAAAGAGGTCGCAAGGGTGGCGTGACCGCAAAGGTCAACCTCAAACATTGGCGTGAACCACCTTAGATTGTACTTGTCCCCGCACTTGACAATGAATGCGGTTTCCGAGAAATTGTTTTCAAAAGCGATCTTCTGCATTAACTCGGCGGGAAGTGCCTCATCGCAAACGCACACTCCCGCAGGATTTCCCTTAAAAATTTCCTCTGCAAAAGCGTCGGCGATAAAGTATTTTATAGACCTGACATCAGACATTTTTATATGACCTCCAAATTTTGGTTGGTTTTTTAATCAGAACTATAGACCTCAACAGTGACCTTTTCCGTTCTGCTTTCTGAGTTTTCGCCGACTGCATGGACAGTAACGTCAAACGACCCTGGATAGTCTCCCACGAAAAGCGACTGCCCGTCGTCACTTACTTTAGCGTTTGTGATATCGCTTTCACCGGCAATGTGCCATTCGATTGAACCTATCCGTGAACTCATAGACCGTTCAATATCCGCAAGGTCTGCTATTGAAATTGTCGAACCGATCTCCGCGTAAACAGGGGATTTTGGAGCAATGACAGGCACTTCGTCAAGGTACTTTTTAACTGCAAGTCCGAGGACAGCCGTTGCCGTGACTATTGCAAAAGCGACCGCAAACAGAATAATTTTTACGGATTTTTTCATTCGTCCTCCTCAAAGTCCAGATCGTACAGATCAAGCACCGCATTGACCTCCGAGTAGCTCCACCCCTGCCGCAGCAGCGCGTTCTTCACCTTTTTCACGCCCTTTTCGTCTGTGAGGTAACGCTCGTATTTCCGTTCCACAAGCTCCTCCAGACGGGAAAAGCTTTCCTCCTCGTCGGCGTAAGGCGCAACCGCTTCCTCGATAATGCTGTCGGACAGTCCGCGGCGTTTAAGCTCCTGCTTCGCCTTGAACATACCCACACGCTTTACCTCGAAAAGCTCCCGCGCGCGGGCTTCGGCGTAACGCCTGTCGTCTACTAAACGCAGTCCCGCAAGGTATTTGCAGACTTCAAGGCATATCTCCTCGGAATAATTTTTTTCCAGCTTTTCGTAAAGCTCCACAAAGCTGTAATCCCTACCGTCCAAAAGATACAGCGCACGCTCCCGCGCCCTGCGGTAATCGTTGGCGGTGGAAATTTCCTCCACCGCCTCGGCGGGGATGTTCATGCCCTCTTTCAGCTGTCTCGTATACCCATCT
>JAIEDQ010000183.1 GCA_029067895.1 Oscillospiraceae bacterium
CAGCCATGTTGTTGAGTTCAGAAACGGCGAGAGCGGTCTGCACGTTATCCATGTTCAGAATATTACCAAGATAATCCTTGAAAAATATGCGGAAAAATATCCCGATTCGGGTCTTACAGAATCAAGCATAGCTACTATCAGCCTTGCTTCCTCACTTCACGATATAGGAAAAATTTCCATTCCCGAAAGTATCCTCAACAAGCCTGGCAAGCTCACCGACGAGGAATTCGCTATAATGAAAACTCACTCCAGCGTTGGTGCGTCCATGCTTGAAAGTCTTTCTTTCGGCTCCAACGATCCGCTTATAAAGGTAGCTTACGAGGTAAGCCGCTGGCACCACGAGCGTCATGACGGAAGAGGATATCCCGACAGGCTTGAGGGAGATCAGATACCTCTTTCCGCACAGGCAGTTTCGGTTGCAGACGTTTACGACGCACTTACAAGCGAACGTGTCTACAAGAAAGCTTTCTCACACGAAAAGGCTATCGACATGATCCTCGGAGGAGAGTGCGGTACATTCAATCCGAGAATTCTTGAGTGTCTGAAAGAAACATCCGATATGCTCAAGGATACTCTTAACCTCACTGCGGCAGAGCATTTAAGCCCGCGCGGAGTTAAAAATATTACCGAGGAAATCCTGAAAAACAACGCTCTGAAAGCTCCCGGAAAGACTCTGAACAATCTTGAAAACGAGATCGCAAAGTACAGATTCCTCCAGTCGATTTCCAGAGAGATACAGTTCGAGTACGGCAGCGACCCCTCTATGCTCACTATTTCCGAGTTCGGAGCTAAAAAGCTGGGACTTCCCGAAAATATCTCCGACCCGAAAAACAGCGAACAGCTTTTGTCCGTCATTTCCGCAGAGTGCCTTAAGGAGCTTTCCGAAGCGGTCTATAAGGCTACCTTTGAGCAGCCTGTTACCGAATACGAGTGCGATCTGAAGATAGGCGGAGAAACCAAACGCTGCAAGGTTGTTTGTCTCACTATTTGGGCTGACGACGACCACAAGCACCGTGACGGTGTAGTTGGAAAGGTCTTTGACGCCGAATAAGCTGCGCATTACCGAGCGATAAACAATATGCAGGGACGGAGCATAAGTCCGTCCTTTACAAGAAAAATTTAAAAAATGTCGATAGTTGTCGGCTGAAAAGGCTGAGCCTTTACCCTTGCCGCCGTCTGTAGTGATGGCGGCAAATTTTGTTTCCGATACGAGAAAAGGCTTCTGTGTCAACATTGCACAAAACGGCACGCTTTTTGAACTTTGCAAAAGGCGTGCCGTTTTTCTTATCCCTTGACTGCGCCCGCGATAACTCCCTCAATGATATATCTCTGACAGAACAGATAGAAAACTATTATGGGGAGTATTGCCAGCACAAGCATTGCCATGAAGCCGCCCCAGTTTACCGCGCCGTATGCGCCCTGCATTGCGATCTGGATAGCTACGGGCAGGGTCTTGTTTCCCGTGCCGAGAATAAGGTAGGGGAGCAGGTAGTCGTTCCATATCCACATGGCGTTCAGTATGGTGACGGTTATCGCCGTGGGCTTCAGGATAGGGAATACTATCATGAAAAATTTTTGGACGGGGTTGCAACCGTCTATTTCGGCGGCCTCCTCAAGCTCCAGCGGTATGCTTTTCACAAAGCCGCTGAGCATGAAAACCGACAGTCCCGCGCCGAAGCCAAGATACACGAAAATAATTCCCACGGGGTTGTTGAAATTCAATTTTGTTACCACATAGGTCATGGTATACATTACCATCTGGAAAGGCACTATCATGCTGAACAGAAAGGTGTTGTACAGCACCGTGCTGACTGCCGATTTAACGCGGACAAGATACCAAGCTGTCATTGAGGTCAGCAGCGCAAGCACCAGTACCGACAGTACCGTAATGAACAGCGACCTGCCGAACGCGCCTGCGATACCCGCGCTTTTTACGCCGCTGACGTAGTTCTCGAAGCCCGCAAAGGTCTCCTTTGTGGGAAACTTAAAGGGACTTCCCATAATGCTGAACTTGGTCTTGAACGAGTTCAGGAACACTATCAGTATCGGGAACAGAAACAGTGCGGCAAGCACTATCAATACTACAAATAGTAGTGTATTAAGCCGCTTTTTCTGAGGAATATCCATCAGCTTTCCACCTCCCTGCTGCCTGTAAGTTTAAGCTGTGCAAAGGCTATCATTGCAACTATCAGGAAGAATATCACGGCTTTTGCCTGACCTACGCCCTGCCAACCCGCACGTCCGTAAAAGGTGTTGTAAATGTCAAGGGCGAGCATTGCTGTTTTTCTTGCGGGAGCGCCCGCGGTGAGGGCAAGGTTCTGGTCGAACAGCTTGAATGAGTTGGTAAGGGTCAGAAAGGTACAGATGGTAATTGACGGCATAAGCATTGGTATCGTAACATTTCCCAAGGTCTGGAGACGGTTTGCGCCGTCTATTTCCGCTGCCTCGTGGAGGTCGCGGGGGATATTCTGCAAGCCTGCGATATAAATTACCATCATATAGCCGATAAGCTGCCAGTTGGTGAGGACGACCAGTCCCCAGAAGCCGTACTTTGCGCTGTAGCTGATGTCCACACCGAAATTCGCCAGCACGCCGTTTATGATAAGATTCCAGATATAGCCGAGTACGATTCCGCCGATAAGGTTGGGCATGAAGAATATCGTGCGGAAAATGTTTTTCCCGCGGACTGCTCCCGTCAGAGCGAGAGCCAGCAGGAACGCAAAAATGTTGACGGTTATCACCGATACCACGGTGAACAGAGCCGTGAAGCCCAGCGCGCGGAGAAAATCGTTGTTGCTGAATGCCTTGACGTAATTGTCAAAGCCCGCCCACTGGGCGTTGGAAACGGTTGTAAATTTATTGAACGACAGATAGATACCCATGATAAAGGGTACTATAAAGAATGCCGCAAACGCTGCAAGCGTGGGAAGCACAAACAGCGGAAAATATTTTTTAATAGTGATCAGTCCTTTCTTGCGGAAATTTCCGCGGAAAAGAAACGGAAACAGCGTTATTCAAGATTTGCGCTTTCGGTTTTCCAGCTGGACTTGACGACGTCCTCAACGTCCTGCCACTCTATGGTTTCCTGAGCGTACTGGAGCAGAGCCGCGCCGAAGTCGTCCTTGAAATTCTGGCTGGGGAAAAGGGTGAAGTTCCAGGGGATATTCTGCACGTCGTCCTCGTCCATCCAGTCAAGGACTTCGTGAGTGAGCGGGTCTTCGGGTCTTTCCGCGTCGGTAAAGGTGTCAAAGGGAGCGATAAAGCCAAGGCTTTCGGTAACGTATTTCTTTCCGTTTTCGGTTGAATAGAGCCAGAAAAGGAAATCGGCAGCGTCCTTCTGGAGCGCCTCGTCAGCCTGTGAGTTTATGCAGAAAAAGTTTTCCGTACCGATACACAAGCCCTGATCTGCCTCGCCGTCCATGCCGGTGTAAATGGGGAGATACTTGATGTTGTCGGCGGTAACAACATTTCCGCTTATGCCGTTTATCTGGCTCCAAGCCCAGTTTCCGTTCTGAACCATCGCGCACTCGCCGAGAGCAAATTCCGCCATGGATTCGTCGGTTATCTTCGATCCGAGGACTTTTCTGTCAACGGTGGAATTGTTTATATAGAGGTCGAAAATGTTCTTGAAATTCTGACCGTACTGGAAAGAAATTTCCTTTGTGCCGTCGCCCGTAAGGTCAACGCTGTTGTTGTGGAACTCGTAGTAAATAGGCACGTTTGCAAGGTGGGTCTGCCATCTCCAGTCGTCGCCGGGCTTGAGGGAAGTGCTTGCAAATACGCCCTTTATGCCAAGCGCGTCCTTTTTGGACTGCATATCCTCGACTACGGTTTTCAGGTCGGCAAAGCTTTTTATGTCGTCCGTATCGTCAAAGGAAACGGCTTTGTCGGGCATATCGAAATATTTTTCCATAATTTCGTCGTTGTAGATAATTCCGTAACCCTCCACGGCGTAGGGGATACCGTAGGCTTTTCCGTCAACGGTGAGAGCCATGCTCTTGTCGGTGAGGTGAGCGTAAAGGTCTGTACCCGTCAGGTCGGCGCAGTAGTCCTTCCAGTTCGCGTAGCCGCGGGGACCGTTTACCTGAAATATTGTTGGAGCTTCACTTGTTGCCATTTTTGCGCTGAGGGTCTGTTCGTAAGTGTTGTTTGCGGCTGTTTCCACGATGACGGTCCTGCCTGTTTCCTCTTTGTATTTGGCGGCTATTTCCTCGTAGGCGGTGGCTATTTCGGGCTTGAAGTTCAGGAAACGGACTGCCGCGTTATTTCCGTTTCCATTTCCACCACCGTTTCCGCTGTTTCCGCCCGTACCGGAATCGCCTCCGCAGGCGGCAAAAATAAAGGTCGCGGAAATTGCTGCCGAAATTAAAAAGCTGATTTGCTTTTTCATATTATCAATCCTTTCAGAATATTAGGCAGTACCGCACAAAAAACGCGCTCCGCCTTTGTATGTTTTGCTATAGTATTTTCAGAAACGGAGCGGGATATTCATTTCTGTAAAATACAAAAAAACGAAAAAAATATATATTCGGAAATTGGATTTGCGTTCAGCGGTAAATTTTGATTTAACTTAGTTAGGGTATTTTAAATAGTACATTATCTTTACTTTGCTTGGGGAAGTACGAGGGACAACCCTACCGGGGAAAGGGGGAGGCGCTCTCGGAGATTTAAGGGACGCTGAGCCGCCCTCCCCCTTTCCCCTCACGGGTTTTCCCTCGCGCTCTCTTTCCCCTCGCCCCTTTCCCT
>JAIEDQ010000184.1 GCA_029067895.1 Oscillospiraceae bacterium
GCTTAATAATATGAGAATAGCCCTTACCGTCAAGCACGCTTTGAAAAATGAGCCTGACAGCAAGAGCTTCTTCATTATCTATTTCTAACAATTTTGTCTGAGGATCAACCTTGTACCCAAGCGGCGGTTTCCCGCCGTTGTGCTGACATTTCAAAGCATTTTCGTTAAGTCCCTTACGGACTTCTCTGGCAAGATTTCTCGAATAATACTCATTCATGCCCTCAAGAACGCTTTCAAGTATAATGCTTTCGGGATTATCTTCGTCAAGATTTTCTATTACGCTGATAAGCGTTGTATTGTGACGTTTAAGTTCCATACGGTAGCCTATACTGTCGGAACGGTTTCTTGCAAAGCGGTCAAGCTTATGTACCAGAACGAAATCGAACTTGTCAGCATCGCCTATCATAGCAAGGAATCCCGAGCGGTTCTCCGAGGTGGTAGCCGATTTTGCACGGTCTATGTATTCGCCGACAATCTTAATATGGTTACGGTCGGCATATTCTCGGCAAGCCCTGAGTTGAGCGTCTATGCTTTCCTCACGCTGATTATCACTTGAAAATCTTGCATATATTGCCGCTGTAGGGACATTTCCCGAAGCCAAGATTTTATCAATTCGCTTCATATGGAACATCCTCATTTGCGCTTAGTATATTGAATATTACCGACATCAGCAATTCACAAAAACCTGACGCGGTTTCATTTTCTGCGGCTTCACATACATTATAGTTGCCGCAGTTTAAATTTTCTCTTGTTATAGTGTAAGATAAAGTGTTCATAACACTACCTCCTAATATATTATTTTTACACCCCTGTTATCGTTGTATTAAAATAATATATATCTGAAATGCCCAAGAATAAGCCTTATCCGCAAACATATTCCTCACCAATAAAGACACATACCCCTCCAGCAGCTACTGGAGGGGGTGTGCTATTATCTTGCAAATCCTGGCGCGATGTTTTCACTTAAATATTTTTATAAAAATATTAAAATTATTAGCCTAAATTAATTCGTTGAATAATAACATGTCCATTTGCATATG
>JAIEDQ010000185.1 GCA_029067895.1 Oscillospiraceae bacterium
TTAACAGGGCTTGTATAGAGGTTCTGAGGAGAGTCAACCTGCTGAATGAAGCCGTCCTTCATAACAACGATACGGTCACCCATCGTCATAGCCTCGGTCTGGTCGTGAGTTACGTAGATGAATGTAGTACCCAGCTTCTGGTGGAGCTTGGAGATCTCGGTTCTCATCTGAGCACGGAGCTTAGCGTCCAGGTTGGAAAGAGGCTCGTCGAGGAGGAATACCTGAGGCTCACGAACGATTGCACGTCCGAGGGCAACACGCTGTCTCTGACCGCCGGAGAGAGCCTTCGGCTTTCTGCTGAGGAGGTGAGAGATATCGAGGATTCTTGCAGCTTCCTCAACCTTACGGTTGATCTCGTCCTTGGGTACCTTACGGAGTTTAAGACCGAACGCCATGTTGTCGTATACGGTCATATGAGGATACAGAGCGTAGTTCTGGAAAACCATCGCGATATCTCTGTCCTTAGGAGCAACATCGTTTACGAGGCGGTCGCCGATATAAAGCTCGCCCTCGGAAATTTCCTCAAGACCTGCGATCATACGGAGGGTTGTGGACTTACCGCATCCTGAAGGACCTACGAGGATAACGAATTCCTTGTCTCTGATTTCAAGGTTAACGTCTGAAACGGCAACTACGCCGCCGGGGTATTTCTTATAAATGGATCTGAGTGATAAACTAGCCATTCTGTACGAACCTCCCAAAAATAGTCTTGCCTACTTATTACATTAGGCTATGATAATATAATACCAAATTTTCTATACAAATTTCAAGTTATTTATTAACCAAACTTATAAAACCTTATTTATTTAGTTTGACGAAAAAATAACATCTTTTAAGCCTGCGCGGGCAAATCATTATGTTTTTGCATAAAACTTTTTGATTTCTTTGTGCAATTTATAGGATAAACGGCAGGAGAAAGATGACAGAGCGCCGTGTCTTTCGGGCAAAAAGGTCTGCCAAAATTTTCATTGATTTTTTGTGCAAATAGAGAATAAAAGGCTGAGCCTTTACCCCTGCCGCCGTCTGTAGTGATGACGGCAAATTTTGTTTCCGAGACGAAAGATACTTCCGTACTGTTATTTGCCTAACCGCGCGGACTTTTTCCCTTTCCGCTTTTCAGACCTATAAGTTCAAGCTCCTCACGGGTGATCTCTCTGCACTCGCCCTCTTTCAGGCTTTCGCCCAGAGCCAGACCGCCTATGCTCACCCGTTTGAGGTACACGACTTTGTTTCCCGCCGCCTCAGCCATACGCTTTATCTGGTGGTACTTCCCCTCCCGCAGGGTAATGTAGACCTCCTTGGGGTTTTCCGTTATCTCCAGCTTTGCGGGCAGACATTTTTCCATGCCGTCTATGACCATGCCCGAAGCAAACAACTCTGTATCTTCGGGGCGGGCGGGCTTTTCAAGCACTGCAAAATACCGCTTGTCAACGTGCTTTTTCGGCGAAAGCATATTATGTGCGAACTCCCCGTCGTCGGTGATAAGGACGAAGCCCACAGTATCCTTGTCAAGCCGTCCCGCGGGGAAAAGATTTTTCCGTCTCATTTCCGCGGGAATAAGCTCCAGCACAGTGTCGGAAAGCCTGTCCCGCGTTGCGCAAATCACACCCGCAGGCTTGTTCAGCATGATATATACGTGTTTGCGGTACGCAAGCTGCACACCCTCGGAGCAAACGCTGTCCGCGGCAGTATCTATTTTCATGTCGTACAGCTTAGCCGTCTCGCCGTTAACCGTCACTAGACGCTTTTTTATCAGCTCCTTGGCGTCGGCGCGGGAAATATTAAGCTGTCCCGAAAGAAATTTATCGAGCCGCATAAGCTTTTCACCCATAAAACGTCCTCCCAAAGACTGCCGCACAACCGCTCTCAAACAGGCAAGGGCGGAGCGGTCAAAGTCAAACCGCCGCGCCCTGTATGTCCTGTCAAAAACAATGTTTTTCGGATCAGAAATCCACGTCCGAATCCGAAGCCTCCTCGGCAGCCTCGGAAGGCTCCGCGTCGAGACTGTTCAGCTCGTCCATATCGCCGATATCGGCGCAGTCATCGCAGTCGCAGTCGTCGCAGCCGTCGAAATAAATCTCGTCGTCATCGTCGAAATCGTAATCGTACTGCTCGATCTCCTCGCGCTTTTTCATAGCGAAAACCGCCGCAGCCGCGCCCGCAGCCGCTGATGCCAGAGCAAGCATTACCGCTCCGAAACCCTTCATAGAAATCAACTCCTTAAATACTTATGTTATTTGCAAAAAGTTTACTTATAGGAATAGTATACCACATAATTTTAAAAATTACAATGGTTTTTAACGAAAATCATCAATTTTTGTTAAAGGTGAGACGGGTTAGATTTTAAGCATAAATTTTATTGTTTTCACTGCAAAGCAGAAGCCCTGTTTAAAAGCGTCGTTAAAGAGGTGAAAGCGGTAATCTCTGCCTGCGACGCGTATCACGTCAACGGTTTTTACGTCGCTGACGTTTTTTTCGATAAGTTCAAAAAGTCTGTTCATTGCGCACTGTGTTTCAATGCTTTCACAGCGGCAGAACTCGTCGCTGTCCAGAAGTGCGTCAAAGCT
>JAIEDQ010000186.1 GCA_029067895.1 Oscillospiraceae bacterium
TCGGGCGGCGAGCAGCAGAGAGTCTCTATTGCAAGGGCGCTTGCGAAGTCCCCGAAGCTTCTGCTGTGCGACGAGCCAACGGGCGCGCTGGACTACAACACGGGCAAGAACATTCTGAAGCTTTTGCAGGATACCTGCCGCGAAAAGGGAATGACCGTTGTGGTCATCACTCACAATCAGGCAATAACGCCTATGGCGGACAGAGTGATAAAGATCAAGAACAGCAAGGTCTCAAGAGTGACGCTTAATTCCGAGCCTGTGTCTGTGGACACAATCGAGTGGTAGAGGTGCCTATGAAGAAAAAGCTTATTCTGAACACGTTCAGAAGCGTTAAAAATACCAAAAGCCGCTTTGTAGCTATCATGGCGATAATTGCCATAGGAAGCGGTTTTTTTGCGGGTGTAAAGTCCGCAAGTCCCTCAATGAAAATGAGCGCAGATGCATATTTGCGGGAACAGGGTCTTGCCGATCTTCACCTTATGTCTGAGCTTGGCTTTGACGATGAGGACGTTTCTGCGGTATCAGGTGCGGTCGACGCGGACGAGTTGTACGCGGGCTATTCTGCTGATCTGATGATGTCCGGCGCAGGAGAGGGCGACTGTGTCGTCAAGGTATATTCTTACGACTCCGAAAGCGGAATAAATCTTCCCTATGTCAAAGAGGGACGGCTTCCCGAAAATGCGGGAGAGATTTTTGCGGACGATAGATTTTTCTCCGCCCAAGCTCCCGAAATAGGAGACGTTATTTCCCTCAGGACAGGTGATGACCGCGAGATGAGTGATATTCTGGGCAGAACAGAGTACACCGTGGTGGGAAAGGGTATCAATCCGAACTACGTTTCCTTTGAGCGTGGCAGCACCACTATCGGAAACGGCACGGTGAACGGCTGGCTGCTTGTTCCCGAAGAAAATTTTACTTATGATATCTATACCGACTTGTACATAAGCCTTGCCGAGACTGAAGCTTTGGATTCTTACAGCGACGGGTATGAGGAGATCGTTTCGCGTAACGTCGATATGCTTGAGGACTTTGCCGAGGTGCAGATCGAACACCGTAAAAGCGTGATAACGGACGAAGCTTACGAGGAGATCAATGATGCGAAATCCGAGCTTGCGGACGGTGAAAAGGAGCTTGCAGACGCTGAAAAGAATATTGCCGATGCGGAACAGGAGATCGCGGACGGCGAAGCGGAAATTGCGGAAAATGAACAGAAGCTTGCCGACGCTGAAAAAGAAATTGCCGACGGTGAGGAGGAGCTTGCGAACGGTGAAAACGAATACCGCGACGGCGAAGCGGCAGTTGATACTCTGTCGGCTGCGGTTCAGTGGCTTGACGGGATAATCGCCGATTACGGGACAAATTCCGCGGCGGGCGAAGCTGAGATACGCGGCAGGATCGAAGCCTATACTTCAAATGATATATTTGCTGTTGATGAGACTTTGGAGCAGCTTCTGACAGCGTATATGTCCATACCCGCGGCTTACGATGACGGAACAAAAACTATGGCGGGACAGGGTCTGCGGCAGTATTCAGCAGAGCTTTCCGCACAGATGCAGGGTCTTGAAGCGACCCTTGCGGAATCAAGGATACGGCTTGACAACGCGGCGGCAGAGCTTGAAAATGCAAGAGCCGAGGTTGCAGATGGTCGTGAGGAAATTGCAAAGGCAAAGGCTGACATTGAGGACGGCAAAAAAGAGATAGAGGACGGCAGACAGGAGATCGCCGACCACAAAAAGGATATTGAGGAAGCACGGCAGGAGATCGCAGACGCGGAGCAGGAGCTTCACGACGAGATAGACGACGCAAAGTGGTACGTTTTCGACCGTGATTTCAACCCGTCCTATTCAAGCTATGCCGAGGACTGCGACAGGGTGGACGCTATTGCGGACGTTTTTCCTATATTCTTTATCCTCGTGGCGGCTCTTGTGTGCTGCACCACCATGACCCGAATGGTAGAGGAGCAGCGTACCCAGACCGGTACGCTCAAAGCACTTGGTTACAGCAGATATTCCATTATTTCTCAGTACATTCTGTACGCCCTTGCGGCAAGTATCCCGGGAGCGCTGATAGGCTTGGTGATCGGATTCAACACGCTTCCGTCCGTAATTTATCAGTGCTATAAAACCATGTACAACCAGCCTTACCTTATCAGTCCGTTCAGGTGGGACTATGCTGTAGGCTGCACGATTGTTGCTTGTCTATGTACGGGTCTGTCTGCGCTTTATGCAAGCAGACTGGAGCTTGTTTCCTGTCCCGCTCAGTTAATGCGTCCAAAACCGCCTAAGGACGGCAAGAGGATACTTCTTGAACGCGTGGGCTTTATCTGGAAAAGGCTGAAATTCACCACAAAGGTAACGTTCCGCAATCTGTTCCGTTATAAGGCGAGACTTCTTATGACAGTTGTCGGCATAGCGGGTTGCACGGCTCTGCTGCTGACGGGATACGGCTTGCAGTACTCTATAACGTCTATTGTTGATAAGCAGTACGGCGATATTTTCAAGTACGATGCGCTTATTGCCGTTGATGATGACTATTCAGACGTATGGGAGAAATGCTCGGAGAACTCCAACGTTTCGGATAAAATGCTTGCGCTTCAGGAAAACGTGGATATAAGAAGTGAAAAGAACGATCTGGAGACATACCTGTTCGTACCCGAAGGCTCCGCGGAGACGGCTAATTTTATTGATTTGCACGAACGCAAAAGCAGGAATAAGATAGCGCTCGGAGACGGTGTTGTGCTTGGCGAAAAGCTTGCAAGAATGCTCGGAGTTTCCGCAGGGGACGTGGTTTATTTCAACGGGGACGTTCCCGTAACGGTGGACGCGGTATGCGAAAACTATACCTTCAATTACGCCTACATGACTGAGGATACATACGAAAAATCGGGATTTGACGAAGCTTTCAAAGGCAACGTTATATTGCTGAACATGGAGGAGGTCACAAGCGAAGCGGAGGACGCTCTTTCGTCGGAGCTTGTTAAAATGGATTCTGTTCTGGCTGTATCGTTCTCGTCAGGGGGAGGGGACAAGTTCCGCGACCTTGTTTCAAGTCTTTCGCTTATAATTGTGGCAATAATCGTGTCGGCGGGAGCGCTGGCATTTGTGGTGCTGTTCAATCTGTCGAACATAAACATAAACGAGCGTGTTCACGAGCTTGCAACGATAAAGGTTCTCGGCTTTTACGACGGTGAGGTTGCGGCGTATGTGTACCGCGAGAACATTCTTCTGACGCTTATGGGAACAGCTGCGGGGCTGTGTCTTGGAATTGCTCTGGAAAAGTTTGTTATCAAAACCGCCGAGGTTGATTCGGTAATGTTTTCTGCTGAGATACCGCTGTACTGCTTCCTTGAAGCGGCTTTGCTTACGTGTATCTTTGCACTTGCGGTAAATATCACGCTTTATTTCAGACTGAAAAAGATCGACATGGCGACGTCACTTAAAGCTATAGAATAAAAAATGCGGCGGTAAATTTGGTTTGCCGCCGTTATTGTATGTTGGGTACCCATTAATTAAAAAAGCAGCCTGCTATCATTGCAAGCTGCGTAAAAATATAATCTTTTAAAATAAACAATTAAGCTTTAAATTTGCACTGACGTGCAAATTCCTCAAACAAGCCCGAAAGCTTTTCATCAAGTTTTTTGCGGCTGTTCGGCTTGTGAAGTTTCATCGTGCAGTCAAGCAGCTCACTTTCATCGATCTGTAACAGATACGAAATTCGGTGAATGTTTTTGTTTCTCATTTCGGCACGAAGTTTGAAAATGCCGTACTCCACTGATTTTACCTCTAATAATTCTGCATTGCCGTTCTGTTTCTCCCAAGCCCTGCAAATATTATCATCGCTCATATCGCAGTCAAGCTCGGAGGCTATTCCGAGGTAAAATTCCGCAGATGACTCTGCGCCCTCTTTGGGATAATATTCGTAAAGACGATATATTTCCGCTGTACCACCGTCCTCCATATCAGTAAAATGTCTGTCACGGGGTGGGGAAATTTCAATCTTTTGGTCTGATAGCAGTTCAACTTCAATATGAGGATATGGGTCGGGTTTTTGAGATTTTGCATATTCCTCCGATATTCTAAGTGCGTTTATGACAGCATTGCCTAAATCTGTTGATGAGGCATTGTTTGGAAGCTTCACTGATTTGACTCCATCAATATCTCTGTATCCTTGATTGTCATTTGAAGCGATTGAAGTTGATACAGAGTATATTCCCTGTTCATTCATAGTAATACCGCAACATATATATTTTTTGTTAAAAGTTCTATATGATTTACATTTTGTTTCTTTCAGATAAAAGGAATCTTCATTGCGTTCAGCACGAGTTCTTGCGTCAACAGGACTGATGCGTATATGCTCAAAGGCGTCCAGAATTGCTTCGCCGATAACCTCGGGTGATTCGGTATCGTTAAGTTTACGATACCACGCCATAGAAGTTGAATAATAACCTATTGTGGTTATATAAGGCACAACAAGCAGTTGATGTTCACCCTTGAATACATCAATAAACCACGGAAAAGTTTTTTCCTTGCAATATATATATCCTGTCAAATCATTTTTTTCATACTCGGCAATTCTCTGCATAGTTTCTTCATAACTAAGTTCCATTTTTTCACCATTTCACAATAACAATATCTTCATTTTTTTGTTCATTAACAATTCCCCCTTATAGTGCAGTGACGTTTTATCCTAATTCAAGCATACGGTTTATGCAGACGGACGCTTTCTTCATAACCTCGTCGGACATCTCGATCTCCAGCCCGCCGCCCTGCAAAGCTTTCAGTACGTCCATAAGAGTGGTTCGTTTCATGTCGGGACATATAAGATGCTTGGACAGTGTGTAGAATTCCTTGTCGGGACATTCAAGCTGCAAATGCTCCGCAATGGAAATTTCCGTGCCGATAATAAATTCCTTTGCTTCGGACTTTTTCGCAAATGCCACGATACCGCTTGTTGAACCTATATAGTCCGCATATTTTGTTACCGCAGGGATACATTCGGGGTGAACAAGCATAAGCGCGTTGGGGTGCTGCTCCTTTGCGGCGAGAGCCTCCTTTTCGGTAACCGCCGCGTGTATAGGACAGCCGCCCTTTATCAGCTTGATCTGCTTTTCGGGAAGCTGTTCAGCTACAAATGCTCCGAGGTTGCAGTCGGGAATAAAAAGAATCTTGTCGTTTTCGATTTTTTTGCATATCTCAACCGCTGACGAGGAGGTCACGCAAACGTCGCATTCGGTTTTCAGAGCTGCAGTGGTGTTTATGTATGCTACCACAGTATGATCGGGGTACGTTTGTTTAAGCAGCCTAAGTTCTTCAACCGAAAGCTGCTCCGCCATGGGACAGCCGCAGCCCTCCTTGGCAAGTATCACCTTTTTGTTGGGAGAGAGCAGCTTGCAGGTCTCAGCCATAAAATGCACTCCGCACATTATGAGCGTGTTGTTGGGGTCGTCCGCCGCAAGCTCGGACAGACGAAAGCTGTCTCCCGTATAGTCGGCGATCTCCTGAATTTCCTCCGCCTGATAGCTGTGGGCGAGAATTGTGATCGACTTTTCCTTTTTTATACGAAGAATTTCCTGCTGAATATCTTTTATCATAAAAAACGTCCTTTCCGGTATTGAGATTAAATACAAAAATATTATAACATATTTTGGACGCTTTTTCAATATCCGAATAATATTTATGACATGGAAGCGGTGTACTATAGGAACAGACGGTTAAGGTACATATATCAGCAGCAGGTCGGGACGCTGTTCCTCCAGCCTGTCAAGCTGCATTTTTTTGCTTTCGTCTGCATTTGGTACATGGTGCATGACAACTTCAAGCCCCTCCATGTCATAAAGCGGAGCAAAGCCGTCAATATCCTCCGTGAATGGCATTGCCCACATAACTTTTATTGACTTCATTTGTAAAATATATTCTATAGGCGCGTTTTCTGCCCAAATGATATTGCCCATATCCAAAAGCTGTGAGTAATCAAATTCACCGTCGCTAAAATAAATTTCCGAAAGATTTTCAAGCTCCGCAAGCTTGGAAATATCAGCCGTCCTGTCGGAGTTGTTCCGCAGCGTAAGCTTTTCAAGGCAGGGCAGAAGCTTTAATTCGGACAGGTCAATGCTGTCAAAATTATCATTGTTAATAACGACATTTGCTTCGTATGTATCGGCATAATATTCATTTCCGCAGACCGTGACTTTCTCCCTGTTGTCGGAATAGACCCGCTCTTCTTTTGTCTTTTCGGGAATTTTCACCGTCTCGGCGTAATCGTAAAAGCTGCTGTCCTTTTCCTTTTTGTAGTAATTTGTAACGTCTATCATGCCGAGATATTCAAAATTGCTTAGATAATCCCCGAATTCGTTGCAGTACAAAAATCCATCGGAATTACAGTCGCACCGATACATTGGCGTAGCCTTTTTTCCGTCAAGGATATTGTGGGTAATGTAACGATTTCCGCTTTCGCCGCAGTCGTCCCAAGTGAGAAAATCACAATGATAAAGCTCTCTTTCAGCAAGCTTGTCGGCGTAAACGTCATATCTTATTCCTGCCGCATGACCTTTGGTGTGAAGCTCTGTGATGTACTCGGTAACATAAAAAATCTCGTCCTTTTCAGTATCTCGGTAGACGTGTACACCGCTTTCAAGGGTCAGTTCGTCACCGTGATAATATTTAATGTCACTAAATCTTTCAAGTGTTTCCGCAAATTCAATACGCCCAATATTAGTCACCTCGCTGCCTGTAAGCTTATATATATCCCAGCCGCGAGTATCCATAAGCTTCATATTTTCAATAAGTTCGGGAATACCGTCAAAATCAAAGTCATACAGAAAATATTCGTTGTCCTTATGACGATGTTCAATATATTCCGCCGCAAGCCTTATAGCCTTGTCATAGTCGGATAAGTCCTCAAAGGGTGTTGTTTCCGCGGACGTGACCTCTGTTGTTTCCGCCGTGGTCTCCTCCGTACGCGCAGTCTCCGAAGCCTGTTCTATGTACTGCTCTATCGCAGAGGTATCCTCAAGCAGGGAATTGTTTCCGTCGCATGATGTGATCGTAAGGCATACTGTCAACGCCGCCGTGAATGCAAAAATCTTCTTCATGAAAATTCTCCTTTTTTATTATGTTAATAAAAGTATATCGGCTTTAACAAATTATTTCAATAGAATTTACCAATTTGTAATACTAATATCCAAACTGTAATCTGAATTGTTGCCAACAGGGGAGAGTCCAAAATAAAAACGTACCGAGAAAATTTTCGGTACGTTTTGTTCGTATGTGTTATATCTGCCCCTTGATTTTTCCGAGAGTATTTTTTTCCAGACGGGACACCTGCGCCTGCGATATGCCGATCTCGTTTGCAACCTCCACCTGTGTTTTTCCAAGAAAGAAGCGCAGGTACAGAATGTTTTTTTCACGCGGCTGAAGCAGGTTTATCGCTTCTTTCAGGGATATCTCGTCCAGCCAGTTGGAGTCGTCGTTTTTGTCTCCCACCTGATCCAGAACGTAAAGCGTGTCTCCCGCGTCAGAGTACACAGGCTCGTACAGAGAAATGGGGTCGGTAATGCTTTCCAGAGCGAGAACCACGTCGGACTGCTTTACGCCGATAAGCTCCGAAATCTCCTTGATGGTGGGCTCCTTTTGGTTTTTGTTGATAAGCTGTTCTTTTGCCTGCATTGCCTTGTACGCCAGATCGCGCAGGGAACGGCTTACCCGTATTGGATTGTTGTCGCGCATATAGCGTCTGACCTCTCCGCATATCATTGGTACGGCGTATGTGGAGAACCTAACATCCAGTTCGGTGTTGAAGTTGTCGATGGCTTTCATAAGTCCTATACAGCCCACCTGAAACAGATCGTCGGCGTTTTCGCCCCGTCCGATGAACTTCTGGATAACGCTCAGTACAAGCCGAAGATTGCCGTTAATAAGCTTTTTGCGGGCTTCCTTGCCCTCGGCTCCGCCTTTTTTGCACAGCTTCAGAAGCTCCAGCTTTTCCGACTCCTTTAAAACCGTAAGCTTGGACGTGTCCACGCCGCTTATATCAACCTTATTGTAGTACATAGTTTTAGCTCCCGACGATAATATTACTAAAATTATTGTCAGGAGCCGTTTTTAATATTCATTTTTGCACGATACAAAAACTGGAAATTATGTTATTACCTTTTCAAGCTCCCTCCGAAGCTTTTTGATAATGCGTTTTTCCAGTCTCGATATGTAGGACTGCGAAATGCCTATGATGTCTGCGACCTCTTTCTGGGTTTTTTCCTTGCCGTCCACAAGTCCGAAGCGCATTTTCATAATGCATTTTTCCCGTTCGGGAAGCCGTTCTACAGCTTCGAGGAGTATGCTTTTTTCCGCCTCGTTTTCGATATTTCCGTTGACGGTATCCTCGTCCGTACCGAGGATATCGGACAGCAGAAGCTCGTTGCCGTCCCAGTCGATATTCAGCGGCTCGTCAATAGAAATTTCGTTTTTGTACTGGCTGGACTTGCGCAGGAACATCAGTATCTCGTTTTCTATGCACCGCGAGGCATATGTGGCAAGCTTGATGTTTTTGCTGGGACAGAAGGTCTTTACCGCCTTGATAAGACCGATCGTTCCTATCGAGACAAGATCCTCGATACCGATACCCGTGGACTCAAACTTTTTGGCAATATATACCACAAGACGAAGATTGTGGGTGATCAGAATACGCCGCGCATTCTCCTCGTCGGTCTCCAGCATGAGGAACACTTCCTCTTCCTGCGTCCTTGAAAGGGGAGCGGGGAGAGTTTCGGGACCGTTTATGTAAAAAATTTTCCCGTATCTTTTGCCGAAAATAATATTTTTGATCATATTGATAATTTTTTTCCGGACATTCATTGTAAGCCATTCCTTTCAGATCGTTATTTCAGTATTTTGGGATTGAAAACAGCGTGTTCCATTTCCTTGTCCACCACGCCAACATATACGTCCGCAGACCTTGCAGAGCCGTTTTCGGAGTTTTTGACAATGACCTCCGAGGGTTTGAATATAGGGAGCATACCGTCCGAATGTATTGTGGAAAACGGAATAAGACGCCAGCCCTTTCCGTCTAAAATGTTCTTCGTGGGTACATTTTCACCCAGAAGCGGGGACAGGCTTTCCATTCCGCATACAATAACGGGCTTTCCCGTAAATACGTCGGTAAGATTATTGCAGGTGTCTCCGACAGCTTTGACGGATACGGTTTTGTTGTCTTTTGTGATTATCAGGTCATAGACCACGTCCGAGGAATTTTTTCCGTCCATGTAGTATCGGAACAGGCATATCGCTACATAGGAAACGATAGTGGATACTACCAGTGTCAGCAGCGAAATGTTCACATACAGCGTGGAGTTGTGCCAGAGCATATTCCTGCCTCCCGACAGAACTGCCAGACCGTACTCTATTCCTGCGAAAACAAAGCATACCAGAAAGAAGATCATTCCTGTCCTGCAAAGCTCACGCGGAGAGTTCCCACCTCCGAAAGTAACCGTTATCATCATCGCCGCCGACAGTATCCGTACCGCCAAAAGCAGGAGAGAATTCATGGGGGGCAGCAGTATTATCAGCGAAAACAGGCTTCCGACCAACGCTCCTATAATGCATTTGCCGTTCCTCAGCGGAGTATGCGTGAGCCGCGCCGTGGTTTTCAGCAGAAAAAAATTCGCGTAAATGTTTGTAATAATAAGAATATCAACGTATATGTACATAAAACCACCCGCAGCTTTACGTTTGTTTTTGACAGCTTAATTATACAGCGCGGCGGTTTAAAAAACTGTCGATTATAGGACAACAATAAAATAAAAAAAGCGGTCTGTTATTTTTAACAAACCGCTTTAAGCTTTTATGTGATTTTTATGAAAGAACCGTGATCAGATAGCTGATAAGCTCTTTTATCTGAGGCTTTGAGAACTGACCGTCCGCGCCGACAGATTTTCCCTTTGCGATCATCTGCTCGTTGATAAGGGACGAGAACAGCAGCACGGGTATCTGAGAAAGAATCTTGTCGTCCTTGATAAGCTTGGTAAGTCTGTGACCGTCCATTTTGGGCATTTCGATATCGCTTATTACGCAGGCGATATGGGACGTGATATCGTCGCCCTTGTCCTTGAAGCTCTGAACGTATTCCCACGCGTCCTGACCGTTGCTGAAGGACATGATATTATGGAATCCGACTCTTGCAAGCGAATCTGTGATCATCTTGTTTAGGAACTTGGAGTCGTCGGCAACAACAATATGCTTATTGCCCGCCATAGCGTCGGGACCGCTGATCTTATCGAGACCGTTCAGGTCAAGACCCGCGTCGCGGTTAAGGGTGGAAACGATCTTCTCGAAGTCCATGATAATGATGATCCTGTCGTTGATCTTGGCAACGCCTGTAGCAAGACCGATAGCTTCGTCGCTGCTTCCGCTGGTAACTGCGGGAGGATCGGAAATATCAGCCCATGATATACGCTGTATGCCTTTCACGCTTGTAACGTGGAAAGCAACGTGCATACGGTTGAATTCACAGATGATAAAAATTTCCTTACCCGAAGTAGTGTGCGGAACATGAACTACCTTATGTAAGTCAATTACCGAGATAAGCTTGTCACGGGGAATGAAAACGCCTTCGATCTCCTCGGGAGCGTTAGGTACAGGGGTAACGTCCTCGTTTATCATTATTTCAACGACCTTGGAGATATTGATTCCAAAGTTGTTGTTGCCCACCTGAAATTCAAGAAGTTCAAGCTCATTTGTACCGCTTTCAAGCAAAATATTAGTATTCATAGAAAAATCCCTCCATAAATTGTAACCGCTGCCGAATGTCTTACGATTGTAAAACGTTTCTGCGACAATGTAGATATACAGGTTTCCGCCTAACCGCAGAAGTATTGAGCGATATTACAGCTTGCAAAAGCTATGCCTAAGTATAATTATACAACATTATTTAAAAAAAATCAACCGATATCTGAAAAAAAATACAAAATCTTTAAAATTCTCCTTTAAGCCTTTTTATCTGACGTATATCGTCCCCGACGAACATAAGCGTGCAGTACACGCTGAAAAGACGGGATATTATCCTGTCGTTGTAATTGTTCTGAAGCTCGGCGGCGGAAAGGTTGCTGTTTATAATAGTAGGAAGTCCCAGATTGATGCGGGAATTGATGATATTGTACATCACCGACTCGTAGAAGCTTGTGCGGAACTCGGAGCCTAAGTCGTCCAGAATGAGCAGATCGGCGTTGATAAGTATCTGTAACGTGTCCGTTTCGGGATTTTCGCTTCTGCCAAAATGCTCCTTTTCGATTATTCTCAGGTAGTTCAGCAGCGAGCCGTAAGCCGCCGTGTACCCTTTTTTTACGACCTCTCTGGCTATGGACAGGGAAATGTGGGTCTTTCCGACTCCTGTTTTTCCCAGCAGGAACAGGCTCTGTGAATCGGTCGAAAAGCGTTCGGCGTACTGACGGCAGAAATTCAGATTATCCGACATTTTTTTGTAGCAGTCTACACCTGCTTCCGTTGTAATGCCTTTGTAGTAGGACAGGGAAAAATGCTCGAAATCGCAGTCGGGCATATTTGCCTCGGAGTTAAGCTTTTCTACGGCAAAGCGGGTAAGCAGCTTTTCAAAGCAGGAGCAGCGCTGACCGTCGTAAAAGCCCTTGTCACGGCATTTTTCGCATATGTACTTCGGTTCAAGAAAGTCAGCGGGATATCCGCCGTTTTTAAGCAGGGTGCGCACCATTTCCTGCCCCTGAAGATTTTGTGATTTCAGTTTCTCAAAATTTTCCTTAAAATCGCCCTTGTTTCTCAGAATAAGCTTTGAAAGCTCCACGCTTGTCTGGGAAAGCCTTACATTTATTTCCTTTATTTCGGGTATCCGTTGATATACTTCCGAAGCCCTTGCTTCCGCGTCGCTTTCAGCACGCATACGTCTGTTCTTTATTTCGTTTTCCGCTTTTTCGTATATACTTTTGTCAAAAGCCATGTTATGCTTCCTTTCGGTTTATTTGAATTCGGGTACAGTATTCATAGCGTGCTCCACCAGCAGGTCGAGATTATAGGAATGCTCGCCGCCGCTCTTTTGCACCTTGTCAGCCGCAGCAGGCTTCTTTTCCGATTTCTTCACGTCTGCGGGGGTGAAAAAGCCCTTGCCGTACCAGTCCAGCAGAATTTTGTTCATATAGCTAAACTTGACCTTGCCTATAGCGTCAACGGTTTTTTCGTATGCGTAGGCTATCAGGTCAATATCAATATTTTTAGCAGCCCAGTCGGAAACGAACTTCCGTTCCGTCGGGGTAAGAGTCCGCTCCAGTCCCAGACGGGCGCAGACCTGTCCCGAAAGTGAGTAGTAATTCTGCATACGAAGTATCTCACGTTCCGCCTGTTCATGGGTGATAATTCCGCTTTCATGCCATCCGGAAGCGACTTTCTCAATAAAGCCGATATTTGCCTTGTTTTGGGATACCGCAAAATCCATTATCATCAGAAGCAGGTCGGAGGCTGTTCCGTAGTAATCATGAAGCCAGATGAGCGTACGCTGCTCTGTATAGGTGAGAACCTTTCCAAGGGTGGCTTCCGCCGCGCTGAAAAGGAACTTTATCTCCTCCGAGCTTTCAACGCGTTCGGAAATTTCCGACGGGGAGATCATTTTTGCAGCTTTTTCTCTTGCCCTCGGAGCGGAGACTTCGGGGACGGCTTTTACCGCAGCGTGGGACGTGTCCGCAGTCATGACCTGACTGACAGGAGATAAACCTCCGTCGGAAAGAATAACTCCTACTTGCTGCCAGTATGAGATAGCGTCCTCGGCGTCCTCCTCGGTAATGCCTACAGCTTTTCCCATTTCGGCAAGCGTTTCGTCCGAGGTCTTGTTTTTCAATATGTAAAGAAGCAGCTTCACGGCTTTTCCGCTTGCAAGCTTCAGACAGTCCGCCGCAAGGTCGGGTACCGCAAATACTCCGTCCGAGCCGTTCCAGTTTATCTTATAGTTCATATGTACGACATTGCTTCCTTTCAAGGTTGTTTTACATCTGAAAAACATTATAACATATTTTGAAAAAAAAATCACTATAAACTTGACCAAAAATTTTTTTCGTGATATTCTATAAATATACAGGGCAGAAAGGAGCATTTTTTACAAATGGAGGAAAATACCAATAAACCTGAGGAACAGGAGCAGGATACCGAAAAAATGACGGTAAAGCATTACACCAAGCAGCAGAATGCGCTGTACACGGTGCTTTCCGTGGGGTTGTTTCTGATATTATACTTTGGAGGAGGGAAGCTGCTGGAGCTTGTGAACCGTCCCTACAGGATATACTGTTATCCCGAAACAGTTTCGGAGGAACGCCTTACTAACCTATATGATATCTGCGGGATATCTTCCGACAGCGGCATTGAGTTTGAGGGAGCGCGTCTCAGAAAAGAGGGCGGCTTTGAAGTGCTGGTACTGTTTTCTGATATTGAAGATGAAGATTACTTTGCCGAAAATTGTATAAATTTTGAATACGGCGACGTTGCCGAGGATATCCGCACCGAATTTTATCCCTATCGGGAAAACCCATCTCTTGCCGAATACGCATATGCCGACAGATATGTGGATATCGACGATCCGAACAGATATATTTCGGTTTTTGTGTACAGCGGGGAGGTCTGCGCCGAGTATACCTATATCGGAAAAAGTCTGCCGCCCGAAGTGAGAACGTTTTTTGCAGATGGAGAAAAAGTGTACTGAAAATGTTGCAATTTGATACAGAAAGTGGTATAATAATTGTATATAGCTTTTAACGGAAAGGAAGACCGAATTGCTGACGGACTATAAGGCTAAGGTCAGAGAAATACTGACCCAAAGGGATTCAACCTATCTGTGCTGTCTGCGGAGCTTTGGCTGTCAGCAGAATGTGAGCGACGGGGAGAAAATATTGGGTCTGCTGTGCGAGATGGGCTACGGCATAACTGAGGACGTTTCCTCCGCAGACCTTATCCTGTACAACACCTGTGCGGTAAGGGAAAACGCCGAGCTGAAAATTTACGGACTGCTGGGGGACTTAAAGCATCTCAAGGAAAGCCGTCCCGACCTTATCATCGGAGTGTGCGGCTGTATGGCTCAGCAGGAACAGGTCATTGAGAAGATACGCAAGACCTATAAGCAGGTCGATCTGATATTCGGTACGTTTGCGGTAAACGAGCTTCCGAGACTGCTGTACGAGGCTCTTACCGAGCGCGGGCTAAAGGTGGATATCACAGAGTATGGCGGAGGCATTGCGGAGGATATCCGTCCCGTGAGAAGCTGCGGCTTTAAGGCGGGCGTGCCGATAATGTATGGCTGCAACAATTTCTGCTCATACTGTATAGTGCCATATGTCCGCGGGCGGGAGCGCAGCAGGAGTCCCGAAGCTGTGCTTGACGAGATAAAGACGCTGGTCGGAAACGGCTGCAAGGAGATCATGCTTCTTGGGCAGAATGTTAATTCCTACGGCAAAAGCTTTGACCCGCCGATCGGTTTTTCTGAGCTGCTCCGCAGGATAAACGCTCTGGACGGAGATTTCAGGGTAAGGTTCATGTCCCCGCACCCCAAGGACGCGGACAGGGAGCTTATTGATACTATTATAGAATGTGATAAGATTTGCAAGCATATGCACCTGCCGCTCCAGTCTGGAAGCGACCGCATTTTAAAGGAAATGAACAGGCGCTATACCGCCGAAAAATACATGGAGACGGTAAACTACGCAAGAAGCAGGATGCCCGATTTTTCGTTCAGCACCGATATAATCGTGGGTTTTCCCAACGAGACACGCGAGGATTTTGAGGACACGCTGAAAATTCTCCGCGAGGTAAAGTATGACAATATTTTCTCGTTCATTTATTCAAAGCGGACGGGTACTAAAGCCGCTCTTATTGAGGATAAAATTTCCGATAAGGAAAAAAGCGAGCGCATGAGGGAGCTGCTGGAGCTCCAGAGGGAGATATCCTCGGAGCATTTCAAAAGATTTGAGGGCAGAACGCTGGACGTCCTTTTTGAGTCGGGGACTAAAAATGAGGGCTGGTACACAGGCAAAAGCGACGAGTTTATCATTGTCGAGGCAAAAGCGGACAGTTCGGTTATCGGACAGATGAAAAAGGTAAGAATTACAAAAGCCTTTAACTGGGCTTTGCAGGGCGAAATTATTGACTGATGTGAAAGGGATGATATTATGACAATTTCTGGTACAAACGGAATTAAAGATGCGGCTGCACTATACAGGTACGTTTCCAATGGCGGAAGTGCAGGCAGCTCTTTTGCGGACGCACTGAAAATGGCGGAGGATTCTGCCAAATCGGACGAGCAAATTCTTGCCGAGACTCTTGAAGAAATATACCTCAGAAACCGCAGCAAGGACTCCGAGGAGAAACAGGAGGAAAAGAAGGATTTCTGGGAATTGAGGACCGAGCGGCAGAAGCTTCTTGACGAGTACTTTGAAAGAAAAGAGCTTCAGCGCAAGGCGTTTGAAGAGATGGCTCTGAAAAGGAAAGCGGCAAATAAGTACTTTTTCAGCGGAGAGGGAATGCTGTTCCTTCATTCGGCTGCTGAGGAAATTTTCGGTGGTTTGGCATAAATTGCTTAAGACGGAAAATTATAAAAATATAAAGGAGTTTTACAGATGAACGTTATTGACAAGGCAAGAGAACTGGGAAAGATGATACAGGCGGACGAAAGATACGCTACCTATATAAAAGCTAAGGAGGCTAACGACAACGACTCCGAGCTTCAGCAGATGATAAACGAGTTTCAGATGAAGCGTGTTGAGCTTAACGCCGAAATGGCTAAGGACGACCGCAGCGCGGAAAGACTTACCGCTCTGGACAATGAGATCAAGTCCCTTTACGGAACTATCATGGGCAACAAGAATATGGCTGACTATAACGAAGCGAAAAACGCTATGGACGATCTGCTCACTCAGATAAACGTTATCATCACCTATTCGGCTAACGGCGAGGATCCTGAAACCTGTCCCACCGAAGAACCCGGAGGCTGCGGCGGAAGCTGTTCGACCTGCGGCGGCTGCCACTGATCGCTGAGTAAAAAATTTATTGAGAGGAGACGTTGACCTGCCGTTCAGCACGGCGGGTCAATCGCGGTAATTATGGCTATGCAGATTGATATGAACCGTCTTTCACCCATGATGAAGCAGTACTTTTCCGTGAAGAACAGGTACAGGGATCATATTTTGTTTTTCAGACTGGGCGATTTTTACGAGATGTTTTTCGACGATGCAATAATGGTTTCAAGGGAGCTGGAGCTTACGCTTACGGGACGCGACTGCGGTCTGGACGAGCGTGCGCCCATGTGCGGAATACCTTATCACGCCAGCGAGATGTACATAAAGCGTCTTATCGAGGGCGGACACAGGGTCGCGATCTGCGAACAGCTTACCGATCCCAAGGACGTGAAAAACGGTATCGTCGAAAGGGACGTTATCAGGATAGTCACACCGGGAACTCTCACAGAAAGCGCGCTTCTTGACGAGTCCAAAAACAACTACATATGCGCGGCTTTTGTGGCTGAGGACGAGTGCGCGATATGCTTTGCGGACATTTCCACAGGCGAGGTACATCTGTTCAAAAAGACGGGCAAGGACGTGCAGAACGAGATAATCAATGAGCTTTCGCGGTTTGAGCCTGCGGAGGTGCTGTTCAACGACAGCTTCCTCGATTTCAGACAGGTGACGGATTTTATCAAGAGCAAGCTGAACTGTTCAGTCCAGATGCTTGACAGCGAACGCTTTGACGTAAGCGTCAGAAAGGACGTTATCTTAAAGCAGTTCAACGTTCCTGAGCTTTGCGAGATAGGTCTTAACGAGGACAGCTCCGAGGCACAGTGCGTTTGCGGACTTTTCGATTACATAAGCGATACTCAGAAAGCATTGGTTGGAAGATTTACCGAGATAAAACGCTATAATGACAGCTACTTTATGGAGCTTGACCTGACGGCGCGGCGCAATCTGGAGCTTACCGAGACCATGCGGAACAAGGAGAAAAAGGGAAGTCTTCTGTGGGTTCTGGATCATACCCAGACTTCTATGGGAAAGCGTCTGCTGAAAGCCTATATTGAACAGCCGCTTATCAAGCCTGCGATCATCATAAACCGTCTTGACGCTGTGGAGCAGCTCTGTAAGCAGTCGGTAATCAGAGAAGAGCTTTCCGACCAGCTTTCGGGTGTGTACGATATCGAGCGGCTTATGACGAGGGTGATGTACAAAACTGCTACTCCGCGGGACTTGAAGTCCCTGTCACTTACCGCGCTGAAAATGCCTAACATAAAAATGCTCTTGGAGAATTTTAACTGCCGTCTTTTGCGGGAGCTTAACCGGAATATCCATACCCTCAATGAAATTTCGGGACTTATAGAGAATGCCATTGACGATGACGCTCCAGTTTCCGCAAAGGAGGGCGGGGTCATCAAGAATGGTTTCAACGAGGAGCTTGACCGTCTGAGAAATATCATAAAAAACGGCGAGGGGATAATCAGGGAGATAGAACAGCGGGAAAGAGACCGCACGGAAATAAAAAATCTGAAAATAAGC
>JAIEDQ010000187.1 GCA_029067895.1 Oscillospiraceae bacterium
GAATTAAGCTGTGTAAGCTTCAGTTTGATAGCTTTCAACGCCTCTAACGGCGACGATAATTCACCGACAGCCTCTTCCATAGGGCAATCCCCCGTGCCTGCACGATTTATGATATTCTTAACGGCTATATCATATTTTGTGGAAATGCCGTTATCGTTCAGTACACAAATTGCCCCTTCGCTCATGACCTTTGCGTATACCTCTTTAACGCCGTGCAAAACATACAAAAATGCCGCAGCCTTTCCGACTACTTTATCAGCAGCCGAAAAACCTTGTAAGTCTATACCGTTATCCAGCCAGTCAAGCAGCGGCTTTACACCTCTTTCGGTACTTACATAAACCGCACTTTCTTTGCACAGAACACAGGTATATTTATCGCCGTTAAAAATATTTATTGCTTCTGTAATATCATTATTCATATTTCTTTAAATTCTCCACACGGTAAACGATAAGCGGGAGCAACGACCACTGGAGTACAAGTCCGAAAATTCCTGTGCTGATACTCGTCCATATAGAAGCAACACGAATACTTTCGTTACCCAAAGCATAAACTGCAAGCAAAATAGCTGCGGCACGTACTGCCCGACCTGCTATCTGTACTGTTATGACTTTGGCGATAGTTGGCAGTTTAACATTGCGAAGAAGTCCCGCAAACAGACCGTAAGCACAAAGCTCGATCATCATAAAGGGCAGCATTGCAATTCCGGGCATACCCGATATTGCGAAGCTTGCAAGAGGACCTAAAAGTCCCGCGATCGCTCCCGCATACGGACCTGCTAAAAGTCCCACAAGAATTATAGGCAGGTGCATTGGCAGGAATGTTTCACCGAGTGATGTGCCAAGTCCGCTGACTGCTCCTAAAGCGTGAAATATCTGCGGAACTGCTACAGCCCCAACAATAGCGGCTATAGCTGCAAGGGTCTGTACCTTGACAGACAGTTTAGGTTTTGCCGATGTTCTTAAAATTGCTGTTGACATAATAGATTTCTCCTTTAAAATTATTTAAACCATAAGGTTTATTAACACACCTGTGGCAAGTGAAAAAATCATCACAAAAGCGATATATAAAATAAACCACTTGATACCAAGCACGATTTTCACTGCGCCGAGATTGGTAATTTTTGTGGCAGGACCTGTTATCATAAAGGCGGCAGCGCTGCCCATTGACATACCGTCCGCAAGCCACTGAATAAGCAAAGGTATTGTTCCTCCGCCGCAGGCATACAGCGGAACTCCTATGGTTGCCGCCATTAATACTCCGAAGCCCTCGTTTTCACCGAACAATTTTCCGATAAATTCAGACGGCACATACCGCTGAAATAAGGCGGAAAGAATTACGCCCGCAAGAAACCAAAGTCCCGTTGCCTTAATATTACGCCATATATTTTTCAGCAGGCGGATAAATAAATTCGGGTCTGTGTCACGGCTTTTCGGTTCGTCAAATCCCGAAAAATTGAAAAACGGCTTGTCCTTATAAAAAATACGCACCAGAATTCCCGCCGCAATTCCGCAAATAAAGCATGAAACAACGCGAATAGCCAGCGCAGTTCCACCAAGAGCCGTGCTGTAAATAATCAGCTGCGGATTTAAAAGAATGGAACTCATCATAAACGCCGCCAGCCAATCGTCCTTTATCCCGCTTTTGGAAAAGGAAGCCGCTATCGGTATTGTGCCGTACATACAAAGGGGAGAGGCAATTCCCAGTATGCTTGCTGGGATAACGCCCAGAACGCCCAGCTTTTTATTTCCCAAGGAGCGAAATAAATCGTGGATACGGTCTTTGACAAACACCGATATTACAGAGCCGAGAACGATACCTAACAGAAAGTACGGCAGTATCTGACGGAGCTGCAAATCAAAATAATACCACAGATAAACGGCTTCCCTGTGAATTATATCAATCATTGATATTTACCAGCTGATAGGTACGGCTTCCAAGACCGATCTCCTCTGCGTGTTCCAATGTATGCAGACCGTTTTTGGACTCGATACGTTTTACAAGAGAAGCTCCGTCGCCGTCCTTTTGTTCATATATTAAATCTAAACACGCCTGATCCAATGCAACAGGGTCGGTTGAAGCGAGAACACCTATGTCGTGCATATCGGGTTCGGCAGGGTTGCCGTCACAGTCGCAGTCTATGGACAGACGGTTCATAACGTTGACATAGACAATGCGTTCACCGTTTCCGAGATGATCGGAAACCGATTTTCCCGCTTCCGCCATGGCCTCCAGAAATCTGTCCTGCTTGCCGCCCCAAGGATTTGTTTTGCTTGTTCCGCCGCTGTGTATCCAGCTTTTGCCCTCGGCAGAACCGAGACCGATAGAAATATTCTTTATCGCGCCGCCGTAGCCTGCCATTGCATGACCTTTGAAATGGGAAAGAATAAGATAACAGTCATAGTCGTCAAAGGCTGCGCCAACATAGTTTTCCGTCAGCACAGAGCCACCCTCCACGGTAAGCGTCATAGAGCCGTTTTCGTCCTGTATCTGAAAATCGGCAATGTCGGTAAAGCCGTGATCCTTTGCGACCTGATAGTGCATTTCCGTCTGCGCGCGCGAACCGCCGTAGGCTGTATTGCACTCAACGATAGTGCCGTTTACCGACTGCACCAACTCCTTGATAAGCTCGGGACGCAGGTAATTACTGGCAGGCGGCTCGCCTGTGCTGAGCTTAACTGCAACCTTTCCCTCGGGATTCCAGCCCAGTTTTTCATATACGGCAACAAGTCCCTCGGGGGTTATGTCAGATGTGAAATACACAACGGGAGAGCCCTCTGTCGATTGAGTTTGATTTGATAAATTCATACTGCTTTCCTCACTTTCAATAATTTGATTTTGTTCGGTAATTGGGGAAGTCACATCATTTGAATATGAAGTGTTCGATAGTACTGTTGTATCATTTTGTAAAGAACAGCCTGTCAACAGCGTTGTCAGCAGTAAAATGCTTAAATTCTTTGCATATGACTTTATTTTCATACATTTCCTCCATTCTTTCTGCGAATTTTATCAGTCAGCCTAAGCAGCTTTGAAATATAGTATCCGACCGCTCCAAACAGTATCATCATAGATATATAATCAAATAAAAATAGTATGAGCGGCTCGGAAAAATCAAGGAACACAAACTGCGTTTTGAGAAACAGATAAGCCGATATTTTCCGTGATAGGAAAACGTATAGACCGTAAGAGGATATTGCGGCACAAAGGACTTTTGATATGATATTTAATATCCTGTTATGGTTTGAAATCTTTTTTTGTACTGTACTGATCACGGTATGGAAGTGAATACCGATATGAACAGACATCAGTATAAAACCCAAATATGACCCGAGGAGATGTGCCGTCCTTGCAAAAGAGAAGCTGACGTTTAAATGAAGAAAAGCAAACACATGACGGGAAAGAATTACAGCGCTTAGCATCAAAGCAAGCATATCCGCCAGCAGCAGAAAATCCACCGCCGTAATAAAAATGCGGTTTGCTGTGTATTTCCCCTTTGCAATAGAGGCAGCAAAGCGGAAATTTATCACATGGTGGATAATGAACATTACAAACATTGCCGCTCCTATCCATTCATGAAGCGTATCGCCTATCATGTTGTACGCCATAAGCAGAGGAAGCATGACCGTCATAGCAAAATCTGCGAATATCTGGATTTTCCGTTTGATTTTCATAGTTTCTCCTATACATCGTTTAACAACACTGTCTTTTATATCTCGCTTACTTGACTATATCCAGCTCGTCAATCCATGACAAAACCGCTTCTTTTGCCTCATCTTGATTATTCTGCGCAGTAGTTCCCGCTATTTCAAAGCCGTTAAGTACCTCTGCATTTTCAAGCTTGTCACGCAGCGTTTGTACCGTTCCCGAAAGCCCGCTTCCTGCATGAGTGCAGAACGGTATCACGGTCTTGCCCGAAAAATCGTAACTCTCGATAAACGTGTAGACAGGCATCGGCATATCTCCCCACCAGTTCGGATAGCCGAGGAAAATTGTGTCGTAATAGTCAAAATTTTCTACAGCGGCAGTCAGCTCGGGGCGGGCGTTTGCCGTTTTTTCCTCCTGTGCTTCATCGGTGCAGTCACGGTAAGCTTCGGGGTAAGGCGTTACACGAACGATCTCGAAAGTATCGGGGTTCATTTCCTCCGCTAGCATATCCGCAATGATGTGCGTGTTGCCTTTTTCAATAAAGCCCACACCGTAATTTTCATCTGCGCGTGAGAAAAAAGCAACAAGTATCTTACTGCCGTTTTCCGAATTTGCTTCGTCGGGATTTTCAATATTTTCATTATCGGGAATGCTTATATCGGCTTCATTTTCCGATAAAATTTTATCCTCGGAAGTTGTCTGCAAATCAATACTTCCGGTCTGTACCGAAGATGTTTCAGCAGGCGCTGTATCGTCCGAACACGCCGAAAGGCATAACATCATCGACAGCGAAATAAACAGCATTATAATTCGTTTCATTTGAATTTCTCCTTATTTATCAAATTCTTTTGCCACATCGGTCAGCAGCCTACGTATTTCCAAATGCTGCGGACATATCTGCTCACATTTTCCGCATTTTATGCAGTCGGAAGCCTTTCCGCCGTTTTTGGTGTGGATATTTTCATAGTAGTAATCGGTGTTCCAGTTGTTGAACTGCTTTTTTGCATTCAGACAGGCAAATAGGTCGGGGATAGAAATATTCTGCGGACACCTCTCCGTGCAGTACCGACAGGCAGTACACGGGATAAGATTTTGTGAGCGAAAAATTTCGCAAACCTGTTCAATAGCCTTTTTCTCGGTATCGTTCAGAGGAACAAAATCTTTCATAAAACCGATATTTTCGGTCATCATATCCATATCGCCCATGCCAGAAAGCACCGTCATAACATTTGGAAAGCTTGCCGCAAAGCGTATCGCATAGCTTGCGGGACTGCCCCCGTGCAGACCGTCAAGTATTTCTTTTGCAGTGTCGGGGAGATTTACAAGGCTTCCGCCCTTGACAGGCTCCATAACGATAACGGGCTTGCCGTGCTTTTCGCACACCTCATAACACTTGCGGCGTTCCACAGGAGCGTCTTCATACTCAACATTATTGAGATGTATCTGGCCAACTTCAACTTGCGGATA
>JAIEDQ010000188.1:0-2395 GCA_029067895.1 Oscillospiraceae bacterium
TGTTCGAGCGGATCTCATTGAAGAACAGCGCAATGATAATCGGCATCGGGAAGCCGAAGCACAATCCGTAGAAGCTCAGCAGGAAGGTGTTGCGGAATGCCCGCCAGAATTCTATATTGCCCGTAATCAGCGACTTAAAGTTGGAAAATCCAACAAAAAATTGCTCCGCCACGGTTTTGGATTCGCTGTCCAGCTTGAAGCAGCCCAACAGCTCATACATGGGCAGGTAACGCCAGAACAGGAAAACCAAGATCATGGGAACAAGCATAAGGTAGAGCCGCCAGTCCTTCAGCACGGTTCTCAGAACGTTGAGCCAATAATGCTTTTCAACATCATCGCGCACAACCTGTTCGGGATTTTCGATGTAGACTCCGCTTTCTTCATCAAAAATCAGATAGTCGGTAGCATTCAGTTGCATCGCAGATAACCTCCTGAATTTGATATTGATATTAAAATAGGATTTACGGGATTATTCGTAGTATTTTTCCGCTTCTGTCTTTCGTCTTTCCTCTTCGGTGCGGATCAGGTAGCTTTTCTGATCCTCAAACAAGCCGTCCGACTTTCGGGAGATCAGCACCACAACCGCGGAAAACAACAGCGTTATAATGTCGTTGATGAAAAATGCGGCGAAGGAATCGACGGAGCCGCCCAAAGCAACGTTTACTGCCCAGCGTCCGACTTGTGCGCCCAAAAATGCCGTAAAGGTAAACAACAGCGTAAAATAAGACCGGCTTCTTATTTTCTCCTTGCCGAGGATCCTGAAAAGCGCAAGCGCTGCAAGGGCGAAGCAGTTCCCTATACAGTAAATAATGATTTGTTTTTCCTGCGCACCTAAGGCAAGGCAGTAAGCAAGGCCGCCGAGCAGCGCATGAATAGCGGCATAGCCGTTCCAACGCATCATAACGATACAAACAACGGTAATGGTGGGCGAAAGCGTGTAAAGCTCATTGGGAAACCACTTTGCCGCCGCGGTTGCCGTCAAGAATTCGCATATCACAAGGATAATTCCCATGATCGTCAGATCAATGGCTCTGTATTGCTTAAAAGTAAGATTCATGTAATAAAACCCATAAAAATTTTTCTGCTGTCTTGAAATTTTGCCGAAGAACAGATATAATCAATATAGCGCATTATTTTTAAAGTAAAGGAGAGTTCAAATGACCACTGTCAAAGCCACGCCGCAGGACAAGCTGTCCGAAATATTGCTCAGCGCGGAACCGCACACCCGCATTCTGCTTTCCGAAGGCATATACCGAGAAAAAATCGAGATAAACGTTCCCGATCTTGAGCTTGTGGGAGCGGGAGCCGAGAAAACCGTTATTGTTTGGGACGATTACGCCAAAAAGCTTGACCCGTCCGGGATAGAACTGATTACTTTCCGCACGTACACCGCAGCAGTAACCGCCGATAACGTTACCTTCAAAAACCTCACCGTGGCGAACGATTCGTTTGCACCGGAAAGAAAGGGACAGGAGGTTGCGCTGACCGTATACGGCGACGGCTTTTATGCCGAGGACTGCCGCTTTACCTCCACGCAGGATACGATTTTCTGCGGCCCTCTGCCTCCCGACCTGATAGAACGGTACGAGGGTTTTTTAAAGGACGAGCTTCGGGGCGGAAATTATCAGCGGCATATTTTCAAAAATTGCTTCATAGCGGGAAGTGTGGATTTCATCTTCGGCTGTGCCGACGCTCTGTTTGAAGACTGTGAAATATGTTCGGTCTTTGATGTGCGGGGTCACGGCTATGTTGCGGCACCCGCTCATGCGCCTTCGCAGGAGATCGGCTTTGTGTTCAGCAACTGTAACTTCACTTGTGAAGAAAACATGACCGAAGGCTCTATCTTTTTGGCACGCCCCTGGAGAGATTACGGGAAAGCGTCCTTTATCGACTGTCGGTATGGAAAGCACATCTCAAAGGAAGGCTTTGACAAATGGAACGACACCGAAAGAGACAAAACCGCACGCTTTTCCGAATGGGGGGCAGACCGAGAAGGAAGAGTCCCTTGGAGCAGCACCCTGTCGGAAGAGGAAAAAAGCCGACTTTTGGATTATTTTAGGTAAGTTCGCTTAATATTTCCTAACATAGTATAACATATGGCAAGGATTTTTGCAATATGTTATGAAATAATTGTGCACAACACACAAAACGTGTTTAAAAAATTCGGTTAAAAGAGCAATTGACTTTCGCAGTCGGTTCATACCATTTCTTCCAAACAAAAGACTGCAGGCTGTTCAAGCCTGCGGTTAGTTATTATGGTAAAGAAAAAGCTGCATTTCTTGTGCGTTTTCACTAAAAATGTGGCTTTCCATTTGGCCTGAATGACGGGACTTGTCCGTTATGTTATTTCCGCTAAAATCAACAAGCCGCTGAAAAGGGTTTGCCGCCGGGATTT
>JAIEDQ010000188.1:2405-3113 GCA_029067895.1 Oscillospiraceae bacterium
TTAGGTAAATCAATCCTTGTTTGAATTAAAGATGTCCTCAGGCACCCGCAAACAAGCTTTTATCTTTTCTTAAGAACAAATTTGCTTGTGAGGCTCTGCAGCACAATTGCCTGACCGTTGAGTTCCTCGGAGGAAGCCGCGGACTGCTCGGCGGTAGCTGAGTTAGTCTGAACAACAGACGAAATTTGGTCTACGCCCGTGTTCACCTGTTCAATCATCGCTGCCTGCTCGGTGGAAGCTGACCAAATGTCGTTAATCAGTTTGATTGTCTGATTTGTAACGTCAACGGACGAGTTAAGCGCCTCCGCGGTTTCTTCAACAATATGCGAACCGCTTTCAACCGCTTGAATGGTTTGCTGAACGAGTTCGGTCGTATCGGTAGCGGCCTCTGCCGACTTGGACGCAAGGTTTCTGACCTCATCCGCAACAACAGCAAATCCCTTACCCGCAGTACCCGCTCTCGCAGCCTCAACGGCGGCGTTAAGCGCGAGAATGTTGGTCTGGAACGCAATATCCTCGATCGTCTTGATAATGTTCGAGATTTTGTTCGATTTATCGGAAATGTTGTTCATCGCGACAACCATTTCCTTCATATGCTTGTTGGAAAGCGACATCTTTTCGCCCGCTTGATTTGCCTTTTTGTTCGCTTCTTCGGCATTTTCGGCGTTCGTGTCAACCTTATCTTTAAGCGCCCCGATAATGCTTGCA
>JAIEDQ010000189.1 GCA_029067895.1 Oscillospiraceae bacterium
TTCCCGAGTGGCCAAAGGGGGCAGACTGTAAATCTGTTGCTTCGGCTTCGGTGGTTCGAATCCACCCTCTTCCACCAAAACCACGTCCTGTTTTTGCAGGACGTAATTTTTTGAAAAACCTTGCTGCAAGCTGTTAACAACGGTCTGCCGCGGGGCTTTTTTAAGTTAGGGGCGATTTGTCGCAATTAATATTTTTTCACGGCAATGTTAAAATATATAGTATAGGTATACAATTTTTGTGGATTTTCTACAGCAAAAATTTTAAAAAAATATATAAATAAACAGGATTTGGAAAGGAAATTTTTATGGTAAGAGAAGATTTGAGAAACATCGCAATCATCGCTCACGTTGACCACGGCAAGACTACGCTTGTAGACGAAATGCTGAAGCAGGGAGGCGCGTTCAGGGAGAACCAGACCGTCGCCGAGAGAGTTATGGACTCCAACGATCTGGAGCGTGAAAGAGGTATTACTATCCTTGCGAAAAACACGTCCGTAATGTATAACGGCGTTAAGATCAATATTATCGACACACCGGGTCACGCGGATTTCGGCGGCGAGGTTGAGCGCGTGCTTAAAATGGTGGACGGCGTTGTCCTGCTTGTTGACGCCGCCGAGGGCTGTATGCCCCAGACCCGCTTTGTTTTGCAGAAAGCGCTGGAAATGGGTCTGAAAATAATCGTTGTGGTAAACAAGATAGACCGTCCCGACGCCCGTCTTGACGAGATAGGCGACGAGGTTCTGGAGCTTCTTCTCGACCTTGACGCAAGCGACGACCAGCTTGAAAGTCCCGTTCTGTTCTGTTCGGGACGTGCGGGAACGGCTTCTCTCAGCCAGTATGAAGAGGGGGTAGACCTTGTTCCGTTGTTCGAGACTATCCTCAATCACATTCCCGCACCTGAGGGAGACGAGGATTCTCCCATGCAGATGCTTGTTTCCTGCATTGACTACAACGACTACGTTGGACGCATAGGCATAGGCAGAGTGGAGCGCGGCACTATCAAGGTAAATCAGCCTGTTACGGTGGGAGATTTCCACGAAAACCGCAAGCCGTTCAACAGCAAGGTGGTTACCCTTTACCAGATCGAGGGACTTAACAGAGTTCCCGCAGAGGAAGCTAAAGTCGGCGATATCGTGTGGATATCGGGCATTGAAAATATCACTATCGGCGACACCCTTTGCGACCAGTCAAGCTACGAGCCTATACCTTTCGTAAAAATTTCCGAGCCTACGGTGGAGATGACTTTCTCGGTAAACGACAGTCCCTTTGCGGGCAGAGAGGGCAAATTCGTGACCTCACGTCAGCTCCGCGAAAGACTTTTCAAGGAGATACTGAGGGACGTTTCCCTCCGCGTGAACGAGACCGAAAATACCGACAGTTTCCGCGTTGCGGGACGCGGCGAAATGCACCTTTCCATACTTATCGAGAATATGCGCCGCGAGGGCTACGAACTGTCCGTGTCTACTCCGAGAGTGCTCTATAAGGACATTGACGGAACGCGCTGCGAGCCTATAGAGCGGCTTGTGATAGACGTTCCCGAGGATTTCGTTGGCGCGGTAATGGAAAAGCTTGGCACACGAAAGGCGGAATTGCAGTCCATGCACCCGTCGGGAAGCCGCATGAGACTTGAATTTCTCATTCCCTCCCGCGGACTTTTCGGCTACAAGTCCGAGTTCCTCACCGACACAAAGGGCGAGGGAGTTATAAGCTCCGTTTTCGACAGCTATCAGCCATTTAAGGGAGATATCCCCAGACGAAACACAGGCTCTCTTGTTTCCTTTGAGACGGGCGAGGCGGTCACATACGGACTTTTCAACGCTCAGGAGCGCGGCTCGCTTTTCATCGGCGCGGGTACTCCCGTTTACGAGGGAATGATCGTGGGCGCGTCCCCCAAGACCGAGGATCTTGTGGTAAACGTCTGCAAGAAAAAGCATCTTACCAACACCCGTGCAAGCGGCTCGGACGACGCTCTGAGACTTGTTCCCCCCAGACGTCTCTCACTGGAGGACAGCCTTGAATTTATTGCGGACGACGAGCTTCTTGAAGTTACTCCCCAGAGTATCCGTATCAGAAAAAGAATTCTGGACAACACTCTCCGCGCTAAGCAGAGGGCAAAGGATAAAGCATAAGCGGGGAGCCCCCGCGGGCTGTGTCACCCCCGATATGATTTGCGGTGATTTTATGCTTTGCACTGCCCCCTCAAGGGGGCAGGCAGGAAACATGATACCGTTACAAAAGCTGAAAGTGTACAGCTGACAGTTCCGGAGGTATTTATGGAAGTAAAATTTTACGACAAGGTAAATGACGATCTGTTAAAATTTGCGGTAATAATTTCAAGCCATAACGGCAAGCTGGTGTTCTGCAAGCACAGACAGCGCGAGACGCTTGAAATACCGGGCGGTCACAGAGAGGTCGGCGAAGCGATAGACGAAACCGCAAGGCGTGAGCTTTATGAAGAAACAGGCGCGGTGGATTTTAAGCTAGAACCGATATGCGTATATTCCGTAACTGCCGAGGATAATTTTGACGGACATGAAACCTTTGGTATGCTGTTTTCTGCGGATATTTTTTTCTTTGAAAACGAACTGCACAGTGAAATAGAGAGCATATGCCTGCTTGACGGTCTGCCCGAAAAATGGACGTATCCTTTGATACAGCCAAAGCTTATTGAGGAAGCCGTGAGACGCGGCATTGTATCTTATTGAATTTATCCGAAAGGAAATTTTTATGGCAATTTTCAGACCGACCTATGCGTTGCGCTCCATAACCGAGATAACCCCCGCCGCGCTGAAAAAACGCGGGATAAAGGCTCTTATCCTTGACGTGGACAACACCCTCACCACCCACAACAATCCCACCCCCGCGGAGGGTATCTCCGAGTGGGTGGAGGGCATGAAGTCCGTGGGGATAAAGCTTCTTATAGTCAGCAACAACAAAGCCGAGCGCGTAACGCCCTTTGCGGAAATTCTGGGACTGCATTTTGTCCCCAATGGAGCAAAGCCGCTTCCGAAAGGTTTTAAACAGGCGATAGCAGAGCTTCGTGCCGAGGGCATACCCAAAAACCGCATTGCCGCTGTGGGCGACCAGATATTCACGGACATTTTAGGCGCAAATCTTGCGGGGATACGTTCTGTTTTTGTGTACCCAATTGAGTTTGAAACAAGTCTGCCGTTCAGGTTCAAGCGCGCTGTGGAAAAGCCGCTTTTGCCTAAGCGGTTCAATAGGTTTGACTGAGGAGAGCAAATGGACGCAAAACAATTATTCGGCTATAAAATGGACGACGAGGAGCTTGCGGAGTGGACTTCGCTGAAAAAACAGATTTACGAAGACTGCGAAAAAGCTGACATTCCCGAAAGCTTTATGCGCTCGCACGTTGATACGACGGTTTCGGAAAAATCATTTGAACATAGTGCAGGATACTGCCGTTATGTTGGGTTTTATTACGTTTATTCGGAAAGAGGCAATGCCGAAAAGCTGTACTCGGGTGACGAGGCGGGTATGCGTTTTTTTCTGCTGAAAGATATTTTCAGAAGCTTCGGTATGAAGTGCGAGTGTGAAAACAGGAAAAAGCTTTCGGGGGAATGGGAGTCCTATCAAAAAGATATGTTTACACTTAAACCGCCGCTTGTAAAATGCACAAGAGCAGTTTCAAAAACTGTTAAGAATAAAAATTACATTTACGGAGTAAAGTACGATTCCCGCAAATTCTGGTTTGAGTACACGATAAATTCAATTGACAAAATACTCGGCACGGAATATTCGTCGCAGGTAATTGAAGAATACACCAAATTTATGAACCGCTGGTTTGACGATGAGCACTGGGCTTTTGACAGGGAAAGCGGAAAATTTATTGAAACATCACAGTCAAAAGAGAAAAACTAAAGTGCCAAAGGAGATTGCAAATAATGTTAAAGGCATTGTATAAACGTTACGGTATCGGTGTGGTCTTTTTGGCTTTTGCCATTGTATTTATTGTTTTCGGAATAAAAAATACAGACAAAAACAATGAAAGCAAACCGTATTACACAACCGTAAACGCTGTGATAACCGAAAAACACGTGTCTCCCGCGGAAGAACCTGATTCCTTTGCAGACGTTGCATACACTGATTTATCGGGTGTTGAACGCCGCGGCAGGATAGCTTATAACGGTCCGGCAGATGTGGGTGACACCATTGAAATAGATATGAGTACCCACAATCCGGCTGTCATCGGATTTGCCAATGCGGAAACCGAACAAAGGCAGAGGTCGGAAATTACCAAAAACAAGCGTTATTCTGCGGTTGAAATAGTCGTCGGAACAATTATGGCAGCAGTCGGGATATTTTTACTTATGCTGCACGCAAACTCCGAAAAGGAAACACAACCCGAAACTGCTGAACGGAAAACGGAGGTCGTTGAAGCTGTGCAGAAGCCTGAAAATAATTATAATATTGAAAACATTCTCAAAAAAATTGATGAAAAATTTCCTCCCAAGCCTGTGGTAAAGCTTGAACCGAAGCGTGCGGAAAACCTCGGCGTTTTTGAAAGCAAGCTGGGCGGAGTCCCCTATATGCCGTTGGGTTTCGAGTACCCAAAGGGCAAGGGCGGCATTTTTGAGGGACGTCCCCTGAGACTTCTTGCACAGCTTAATTTTGAAAAGCTGCCCCATATTGAAAATTTTCCTCAAAAGGGAATTTTGCAGTTTTTCTGCTCCGACGACGAGGAGGACAGCGCGTACGGACTTAATTTTGACAGTCCAATAGAACAGAACGGTTTCCGCATAATTTATCACGAAAATATAATTATGGACGAAACTATGCTTATGTCAAAGGAAAGTATGCCAAAGTTTAAAAATAATTTGGGGAATTTCCCCTTTGAGGGTGAGTTTCTCCTTGAAGCGGGAATGATGGAAATGTGTCCTATCACGTATGAAGATTATAGATTTTTTGATAAAGTTTTAAAGCATTTGGGAGAAATTGCAGGTAAAGAATTAAAAACATTGACCGAAGCAGAAGAAGCGGGCTTCGGTGATGATTTTTGGGAAAAGCTTTGCAATTCGAGAATATATGAGCAGACCTGTATCGGCGGTTATCCGTTCTTTACGCAGGACGACCCGAGGGGATACAAGGAGGAAATTGCCAATTACGATATACTGCTGTTCCAATGTGCAAGCTTTTTTGAGGGCGACACCGGCGACGAGATAATGTGGGGAGATGTTGGCGTTGCGAACTTTTTCATTTCTGAAAGTGACCTGAAAAATCTTGATTTTTCAAAGGTGGCATACAACTGGGACTGCGGATAATACGCTGTTCCAAACCCGACAACCAAAAACGGAAAGGATACTTAAAATGAGTGCAAAATTCGGTCCCGCGGGAACTGCGGAAAGCTTTAAGACTATGGGTTACAAAAAATCCGTTCAGCTTGGAGAATATCTTGAAAAATTCGGTCTTGACCACTTCGAGTACCAGTGCGGTCAGGGCGTCCGCGTAAGCGAAGCCTCGGCAGCGGAAATTGGAAAAGCTCTTGCGGAAAAGAACATAACCGTTTCGATACACGCGCCTTACTTCATTTCCCTGTCAAGCGTGGAAGAGGAAAAGCGGGACAATTCCATAAATTATATTTTGCAGTCCGCGCAGGCGGTAAAGGCTATGGGCGGCGACAGGATAGTCATTCACAGCGGCTCCTGCTCAAAAATGACCCGTGAGGAGGCTCTGGAGCTTGCAAAGGCTACCATGAAAAAAGCGCGGGAGGCTCTTATCGCAAACGGTCTGGAGAACATTCGCTGCTGTCCCGAAACAATGGGCAAGATCAATCAGCTTGGCGACCTTAACGAGGTCATGGAGATATGCCGCGTTGACGAAAGCTTTATCCCCTGCATTGATTTCGGACACCTTAACGCCCGCACCTTCGGGGCGATAAAGGGCAAAGCCGAGTTTGCGGAGATACTCGATACTATTGAAAACAAACTCGGAAGAGAGCGTGCGGAAATTTTCCATTCCCACTTTTCCAAAATAGAGTACACGGACAAGGGGGGCGAAAAGCGCCACCTTACCTTTGAGAATAACGGCGGGTACGGTCCCGACTTTGAGCCGCTTATGGAGCTTGTTTACGAGCGTGGACTTTCCCCCACGTTCATCTGCGAAAGCGCGGGCACTCAGACCGAGGACGCCCGAACCATGAAGCTTTATTATGAAAATTTGAAATAACTTGTTTCCAATATGAAACATAATGAAACCGAAATGTAATTGAATTTCCCCTGTGGTTGGTGTATAATTTAACCAGTCACAGGGGTGATTTTTTTGCGGAGAGCCCAGTGCAGAAAAGTCTCCCCCAAAGTAAAAGTATTGCAGACATTTAATTTATTGCAGCCCCTCTCAAGGGGACAAGTTAAAATGTCCGGTATTTTACTTGTTTTATTATCCGAAAAGAGGTTTTATTATGTTGAACAAAAAGATTTTTATGAGTACGGCTCTTGCGGCGATGGTTTGCCTTTCAGCCTGCACCCACGACGAAATTGAAAATGACGAGACCGTCTCCGAAACAACAGGGATAACATCTGCGGCTGTTACGGCAATTGACGGGGATTCGGCTGAAACGGCTGACAATTATTACAGCGACGAGGACGTGCTTAAGCTGCTTCGGGAATATTTCAAGGATCGGAACGGCTTTTCGGGACGGTACATAGAAGATGAGTACGGCTATGAGCTGACTGTGGATATCGGCAAATGCTCCGATCCCGACGAGGTTTTTTCGGGTCTGGACAGCGAGTATCTGACCTATATACGGTATCTGCGGATAGTCGGTCTGCAAGACGAGGATATAAGCTTTATCAACAGACTTACCAATGCGAATGTTATAATTGAGGATTACAGCGGAAACGCGGATTTTTCCGTTTATGATGACGATTGGATGCTCCGCTTTGACAACTACATGGGCGGCAGTCTGAACACGGTAAAAACCGAGAGTATATGGTTTGACAACTACAGCGGCGAATATCCCCTGAACAGTCTGACGGAAACTGAAATTGAAAATTTTTACTTTAACGATTACAGCAAAAACGTTGATTTCAGTGCTCTTAAGGACTGTCCGAACATAAAAGTTGTCTGGCTCAGAGGCGGTATCCTTGACGCTGAAGCCTTTGCGGACGTGCTGAAAAATTCGGGTATCGAACAGCTTACCGCTGAAGTGACAAACTATTCTGAAGCTGACGGCGATACGCTTATGAAAGCCGCTCCGACCAAAAAAATAAGCTACGGAATGTATACCGAAGCAACCGACAGGGAAAAGCTTCATGACGGTGGACTTGCTGTCTGCACAAACGTTGAGGTCATTCCGAATTTTCCCGAAGAAAATATAACAGACATCTGGACGCACCGCAGCAGTCTTATGTGCAGATTTTCCAATTACACGGACGAGGCAAAAACCGCAAGGTCGGTAACTATTATGAGAGATGACGGTCTTGTGCGCGATATAAATACCCCTGTTGCTTTCAAGGACGGCAGTCTGACGCATGAGCTTGACTTTACCGTAAACGCAGGCGAAAACGCCGACCTTGACATTAACGGGGAAATGTTTGACTTTGCTTCCTGCGAACAGGGTACCTATAAGATATTTTTCGATTTCGGGGACAGGACGATTGAACAGAGATTCTTTATCAGTCTCGACTATGCAAGCGATGACTACTGGGATTTCTGGGAGACCTCCGAGGGCAGCAATACCTACGATTTTAAGCCGTCCTTTATGAACGCGGAGCAGCGGGAGGTATTTTCAAAAGCCTACAGCGTTACAAGGGACTGGTTCTGGTGCAGCCGGTATTTGTCCGAAGAAGAAGCGGCTAAGCTTACCGCAGACGAATTTCTCGCACCAATACGCGAGGTGTTCACGGAGGACTACACCATGCAGAAGACTCTTGGCTTCTATATAAACGAGGAAACGGGAGAATTGCAGGCGGCGTCGGGCGACGGCGGCACTAACCCCGAATATCAGGACGGACTGTTTTTCCCTGTTTATTCGGACGAAAACGAGCTTATTTTCAAAGTCATAGAGATACACGCTCATGACAGCGATCCGTTCCGTGTATGGCCCGAGGAGGAAAATTTCCATATGGTAAAAACCGAAAACGGCTGGCGGTTTGACAAGTTCGATTTGTGGTATTAATCCAAAACAGTTGTTGGGGGTATTGATATGAATATCAAGAAAATTTTTATGGGGACTATTCTTTTAATGGCAATGTGTTTTTCCGCCTGTTCAAACAATGATACCGCTGTTACGGAAACAAGCGGGGAAACCGTTTTGACAGCGGCTGAAACAGCTTCTGCGGAAAGCGAAACGGAAACGGCAGTTACTGAAAATCAGCCCGAAAATTTTTCAATTTGCGGAAACGTCTACAGCACGAACGACATTTATATTGAAATAGACGGAAACAGCATTGCCGAAGCGGACATGGAAAATATCCGCAGGCTTAAAAATCTTTCGGCGGTGAGCATTGAAAATCCGAACGTTCCGCTTGTGGAAATGTTTGCGGAAGAGCCGAACGTTACGAAAATAGAACTGGTGAAATTTAACGGTGATATTTCGGAGTATCTGGACGCGCTGAAAGGCTTTGACATTGTTTCCATAGACGCGGTTCGGTACAGCGGAAAGGATTCCGCGCTGATATACAGGGAGCTTTCCGAAGCGTCCGTTAAATACGAAAAAAACTCCGACAGGCTTTTTGATCTTCCCACGGACGGGATAGCTCTGTCAACTTCCGTAAGCATTCTTCCCAATGGGAAAGATGATTTTGATACATGGATCACTCCGAGCGACGTACTTATCATAGGAATTAACAACTTTACGGATATGGCGCAGACGGCACAAAAACTTGAACTGCTTTACGAAAGTGAAAACGGTGACGAGGCGGTAACATTCAAAAACGGCGAAAACTTTTTGCCGCTTGATATTATTGCAGAGCCGCAGGGCAAAGCGCTGCTTACTGTGGACAATGATATGTTTGACTATAAAAATGCCGAAACAGGGGTCTACAAGGTCAGATTGACCCTTGAAAATGATACGGCGGAAGCGGAATTCGTTATTGCAAATTCCAGCGGTTTGGAATTTTTGACGGAGGAACAGCGGGAACTATTTGATAAAACATGGAAGCTTTCCGTAGATCATACGTCTGAAGCGTGGATATACAGCGACAGCTGGACGTATGAAAAAGAACCTGTAAATATTTCCGATGAAGCATTAGAAATGCTTTGCGAATGTTATACATACGATTACGTTATCGAACACAGCGACAGGTTCTGCATTAACAGTGAAGGCGGCCTTTATGAAACTGACGGCAGAAGCGGTTCACCCGTGTATGAGGTCACATTCTTTTCACCGATATCCGTCAGCGAAGAACAGGTTGATTTTAAAGCAACTGTAGTCAACTTTCACGGAGACGATCCGTACTTTGTATGGTTTTACGAGCTTAATTACCGCATGGTCAAAACCGACAGCGGCTGGCGGTTCGATAAATTCCAGTTTTGGCGTTAAAACGAAAAAAATATAAATAACGGAGGTATTAAAATGTTAAATAAAAAATTTTTGCTCGGAATAATTCTTTCCATGGCGGTATGTTTTTCCGCCTGTTCTAACGGAAATGCCGAGGTAACAGAAACAAGCGCGGAAAGCGTTACAGCGGCGGAGGTAACGACGTCCGCAGAAAGCGAAATCCAATCGGCAGTCGAACCCATATCCGAGCCGGAGCATCCCGCTGTTGATGCGGAGGACGTGACCGAAGCTGCATACGATACGGGAAATCCCGAAACCGGACTTGTGTACTTTATCCAGCCGGTCATAGAGCAGTATGACGAATATGACGACCGGAACTTAGCCGACTGGGAATGCCGCGATACCGACGTAATGCGGGACTACCACTACGACGGCGAGTGGAAATACCGCAAGGAACTGATATTTGTATTTTCAAACTACACGGACGAGCCCGTCACCATTGACAGCATACAAATAGTCCGCGAATCGGACGGCGCGCTTGTAAGCTTTGCGGACGGCTCAGATACTCTTGATATTGACTTTACCGTACAGCCGCTGCATAAGACGGACTACCTGCTGAAAGCGGGCGACTTTGACTATTCCGCCTGCGAATCGGGAATTTACAATGCTGTAGTAAACGTTGGTCTTGAGGGTTATGGCAGAGAATTTTTTATCGACAACAGCGAGCTGTATGAGGAAACGTTCCCGTCAGTTTTTGTTTCCGAAGCAGCTTCCGATGATTGGTGGGGCAGAGAGTATACCGGTGCTGCGCCCACGTTTCTGACGGAAGAACAGCAGAAAATTTTCGCTGAAGCCCACGCGCGTATGAGTGAATTTTTCTGGTGGGACAGCTTTCTTCCGGAGAATTACGCTGAAACCCATACCGCCGATGATTTTATCGGGCGTTTCACGGACGTTTTTACGGAGGATTATGTGCGGCAGCTCTCACAGGGAATGTACATTAATGATGACGGAACTCTCCGTATATTCAGCGGAGGGGGCAGGGGCAGCAATATTTTCTATTGCGGACATTGCTTTTTCCCCGTTTCCTCGGACGATGAGCAGGTGACTTTCAAGGCGACCGTTATATATTGCCACAGCGATAATCCCTACGCGGTAGGGTTTGATGAGAAAAACTACCATATGGTCAACACCGAAAACGGCTGGCGGGTCGATCACTTCGACCTTTGGAACTAAACTTGCGGAGGTATAGTTATGTTAAAGAAAAAAATTTTATTCGGAGCAATCCTTTCAATAGCGGTGTGTCTTTCCGCCTGTTCAAACGGCGGTGCGGACGTAACGGAAGCAGATTCGGAAACGTCCGCGGAGAACGCTTCTGTCACGGCTTCCGAAAGCTTTCCGACCGAGGAGGGCGAAACGTCCGGCGATAACGGCGGCGAAGAGGACGACCTGACCTCCCCGCTTACGGCAGACCCCGTGTCGGCTGTAAAGGTGTACTTGCAGGAGATGTCCGAAAACGAAAACGTAACGTCTGTTGAACTTCGCGAAACAAGCATAGGTCAGACAAATTCCGTAGCGGACAAATATTACGAAAGCCCGCTTGCGGAGGAATTCGGCGTCAGCGAGGACACGATGTTGGTTCCCGTCAAGGTTGATTATTATATTGAATATGCGGAAAATTCGGAGCTTGAAAGCGGTGAGAAAAGCGAGTATTTTCTTGTAAAGCTCAGCGAAAACGGTTTTGAGGTGGTCGATACTTTTGCATATGACCCGCAGGATTACTACGGCGAGGTCAAAGAGATACTGACGGACGAGGACGGCGAAATTCGGTTCTACATGGTGGAGCTTGACGGCGCTCTCGGAACGGTGAAGTGCAATAACGCGGTCATATTTTCCAATGATCAGAAAGAAGTCGGCGAAAGAGTAAAGATATACGGCAACGGCGGTATTTACGGAGACCCTCCTCGGATAGACGCTGTTTCGATATTGTCGGAAAGCGAACTGTCCGACGAGGAATAACGGATAAATTTTTCAGCAGTATTTGACAAATTTGTACTTTGATGTTAATATTAATATATATCGGAAGGAAGCAGTAACATGAAAATCCGTACAGACAGCGTTAATGCAGCAGTCAAGGAACGCAGAAAAAAACGCCGCCGTATATTTGCGTATATCCTCGTTTCGGCAGCGTCGCTTTATGTTGTATTGTTCCTGCTTTCACTGATAATTGTGAACGGCTATGATTCTGTCAAGTATCGGTCGGGCGGTTGGATGGTTACAGAGATAACAACGATAGACCTGAAAAACGGCAGCGGACATATTTCATATCACAGCGATATATCAGAGGGTCGCGATTTTGAAACGGACATAACCGTAAGCGAAAATGATCTGCGGGAACTTAAAATAAAAATGGCTTTTGCACTTGTGCCGTTCTGGTCTTCCGAGTATGTCAATCCGATGATAATGGACGGAGATATGTGGGGATTTCACTTTTACCGCGGGGACAGTGAAAAAAGCGTTTACGGCAGCAACGCCTACCCTTTCGGCTACGGCATGATAACAAGGCTGCTTTACGAATTGGAGAATGAGGCTGCGCAGAACTTGCAGGGATAAAATATTTATTTGATTTTTCTATTGCAAAATTGCCGAAATAAGTGTAAAATATAAAATATATGTAGAAAGGAATACTGCTATGAAAAACATACTTGTTATCAACGGACCAAACCTTAATCTTCTCGGTGAAAGAGAACCCGGTATCTACGGCACAGACAGCTACGCCGACGTATGCAAGGAAATAACGGAAAAGGCGGAGGAGCTTGGCTTCGACGGCTGCGAGATCTTCCAGAGCAACCACGAGGGCGAGATAATCGACCGTATCCACGCCGCCCGCCGCGACAAATGCGGAATCATCATCAACGCGGGAGCTTATACTCACTACAGCTACGCTATACGCGACGCGATCTCCGCCGTGAAGATACCCGTTATCGAGGTGCATATTTCAAACATTCACGGACGCGAGGAGTTCCGCAATACGTCGGTTATCGCTCCCGTATGTTCGGGAACGCTTTTTGGCTTCGGCACGGACGGCTATCTGCTTGCCCTCAACGCACTTGCCTATAAGCTGATGTGACGGGGAGCCCCCGCAGGCAAATTACCCTAAGCAGCGGACGCGGTATACCTCAGTTGTGCTATGTATACGATATTGACAAGGCGACCGTACCGGTGCTTATGAAAGGAATATTTTATGGATTTCAGTTTCTGTCCCCAATGCGGGGAAAAGCTCCGTCCGAGGGTATGCGGAGACGAGGGGGAAGTGCCTTACTGCGAAAGCTGCAAGCGCCCCTTTTTTCCGTTTTCCTACCCGTGCGTTATCTGCCTCTGCATTGCCGAGGACGGCTCGGAGATCGCTCTTATAAAGCAAGGCTACGTCTCGGAAAATTACGTCAATGTGGCGGGATATGTGAAGCGCGGGGAAACTCCCGAAAGCACAGCCGTCCGCGAGGTAAAGGAGGAGATCGGTCTGGACGCGGTCTCCGTCAGATATGCGGGAAGCTGGTATCATGCCAAAAGCGACAATCTTATGCTGGGCTTTGAGTGCAGGGTCAAAAAGAGCGAGCCGGTACTGTCCTCAGAGGTGAACGAGGCGGGGTGGTTCACGCCAGAAAATGCTCGTAAGCTTCTCCGCCGCGACAGCATTGGCATGAGCCTGCTGGAAAAATGTCTCGGCGCGTCCGCCGAAAGGGGGACTGACTGATGTCCTCACAGTTTCGGAACGAGCTTATCGCCTCCGCGGCGGAGCAGCTTTCCCGCGACTACTGCTGCGGCGCAGAGGACTTTCTCGGTCGGGAAAACAAGGTAACTCTCGCGCGTATCGAAACGGGCAGACGGGTGTTCCGCGAGCAGCCCGATTTCTTTAAGGCGGCAACGATGGGTCGCTGCGCCGTTATCTCTTCGGCAAGCGAAATGCTGGAGTTTTCCTCGGAGCTTGCTTCAAAATATTCGGGAGCGGAAATTTTTGATGAAAAGCGTATCTGGCTCATAAACCGCAAGCTTGCGGACTACAACAAAGCCATAGCCTTTAACAGCATTTTTTATCTCCCCGCAACGCCCTATAAGTACGCCGCAAAGGACGGCTTCAGATTCAAGTTTTACGAGGAAGCGGAGATAGTCTCGGAGCTGTACCCAATAGGCGGCTTCAGCAACGCTCTTATGTACCGCGCGGGAGGCGCAAGGCGGGACGTTCTTGCGGTCTGCGCCTTTAACGGCAGACGGATAGTCGGCATGGCGGGAGCAAGCAGCGACAGCCCGCGGTTCTGGCAAATAGGGATAGACGTTATCCCCGAATACCGCGGCATGGGCATAGGCTCGGAGCTGGTATCCGCGCTGACACAGGCGGTCTTTATGCACGGCGCTGTACCCTACTACAGCACATGGAGCGGAAATATCGCGTCCCAGAACACAGCCCGAAGAGCGGGCTACTATCCCGTTTGGTCGGAGATCAACGCGTTCGATATTGAGTGACACGTCCCGCGTTTTTACATTGGAATACCGCAAAAAAATGCGGAGATAAAATACAGCTGTCATTTTAGGCAGGCTGTATTTTTGTCTCCGCTTTTTTATTTAGAAAATTTTATTTCAGAGTAATTCCAAACGCTTTCGCTCCGTGGCTTCCGACCTTTACACAAATAGTTCTGTCCGCGGAAAAGCTTTCACCGCTCCACAACTCGCAGACATTAACGCTGCCGTACAGCTCCAGATCGGCAAGAGGTATTTCGATCTCACCCTCGGTATCACCCGCGTTGAAAATCGCGGCATACTGTCCGCCATTGCAGTCGGCGGCAGTCCACAGGATATACTCCGAACCGCCGATATTTTTCCGCCAAACCTGATGAGAATGTCTCGCGTTGCTGTGCATTTTCAGTATCGCTTCGTTGGTGAGAAGTCCCATTGTAAAATCGTCAAAGCCCGTCATCTCGCCGCCTATCATAAGGGGCGAACGGAAAATGCTCCACAGGGTCATCATGGTGACCTGCTCGTTTTCGGTAAATTTTGTGCGGTTGGACTTGTCATAATCCTGCAAAATCGGTCCTATAGGAAGCATATCCGCGTCGGGAAAATGTCCCGCGCCTGTGTGGGTACACCACTTTTCCGCACGCTCAAACATGGCGTAGAGAAGCTCCCACTTGTCCCAGAAATCATCGGTAATGCGCCACATATTTGAGGTCTGCTTGTAAAGCTCCGCCTTTTCCAGAAGTGCAGGTCCGGGGGAAAGGCTGAGTATCATTTCCCGTCCGCAGTCTTTCAGGGAATTGCTCAGCATAACAAGCTCGGTCTCCTCGTGGGGCATTTCGCGGCAGATGTCGTCCACCTTGATAAAGTCCACGCCCCATGAAGCGTAAAGCTCAAAAATGCTGTCATAGTACTCCTTTGCGCCCTCCTTTGCAGGATCGACGCCGTACATATCCGTGTTCCACTGACAAATGCTGCTTGTCTTTGCGATCTGACGGGCGGTCTTGTCCGTGCCCTTTATGGGAGTGTTTTTATGCACCGCCTGTCTGGGAATGCCCCGCATAATATGTATGCCGAATTTAAGTCCGAGAGAGTGAACATACTCCGCAAGAGGCGCGAATCCCTTTCCGTTTGCCGCCGAGGGAAACCGTTTTTCCGCAGGCACAAGGCGGGAAAACTCGTCCATGCAAAGGTCTGCAAAAGGCTCGTACTCATGGCTGGACGCATTGGGCGCGCTCCACTGAATGTCCACAACGATATATTCCCAGCCGTACTGCTTCAGATGCTTAGCCATAAAATCAGCGTTCTTTCTGACGGTCTCCTCGTCCACGGACGCTCCGTAGCAGTCCCAGCTATTCCAGCCCATAGGGGCTTTTGATAAGTTCATAATATCGTTCCTTTCAGTATAATTTACTATAGTTATTACTCTGCGTAGCTGATTTCAAATCCCGAGAAGTCCGCTTCGACGACGCCTACAGCGTAAAGTCCGATAACAACGCCCGTGAAGCCTCCCGCTACCTCGCTGGACAGATATTTCGCGCTGCCGCTGCCGAGGTGGATTTCCTTTCCGCCGTCAACAACGTAAAAATTGTAGAACAGATTGTCCGCGCGGACTAACAGCTTTGCATTTCCCGACGTAAGCGGAATAACGGTCTGCTCGTGCTTAATGCCGCCGATGTTCAGCTTGAGGACAGCTTCGTACTTCCCGTCCTTTTTGCGGACTGCAATATCGTAATGCTCGCTTTCGCACATATAGACGGTCACGCCGCTTTCGCCGTTATTGCCGTTTACCGAAACGTCCGCGGCAAGCTCAAAGCAGAAATCCCGCTGACGGATACCCACAAAGGTGGGAGAATCAACGTCGTCCAGAGTAATATCCGTACCGCGGAGAACCGCCTTGTCCTCGGTCAGCGTGTAGTTATCCTCGTGAGGGTGACGCAGGAAGCACCAGTCCAAAATCCAGTCGGTATTTTCAAAGGTGTAACGCTTTTTCTCGTTTTGGACAAAATCTCCCCCGATCTCGTATGTGTCGTCGGTAGTGCCGTTGTTTCCCGCGGTGAACCAGCCGTCCTCGACAAACTTTACGGGCGTGAGGAAAACCTCTCTGCCCAGATGGTGATACGCCATCCACATATGCATCTGACGGAAGCCGAGAGATACAATATGCCACTCGCCGTCCGCGCCCTGCACAAGGTCTCCGTGACCTATTCCCTGAATTATGCAGGGAGCTTTGTTTCTGTTGGTCAGCACAGGATTTGCGGGGTAATTCTCAAACTTTCCCCAAGGCGAATCGGAGCGTGCGTAGGTTATCATGTGTCCGTATTCCGTACCGCCCTCGGCAGCCATAAGGTAGTAGTAATTGCCGATCTTGTACATATGGGGGCTTTCCAGAAAACGTCCTCCGCTGCCTTTCCAGATGCATTTTGCGGGGGACAGCTTTTCGCCTGTTTCGATATTTATTTCGCACTGGATAACGCCGCCCTCGCCGTAGTCGTCCGTGCCGTTGCTGAGGAAGTACACCTTGTCCCCGTCGAACAGCAGGGAGGGGTCTATGCCGTCGCGGTCAACCTCTACAGGCTCCGACCATTCGCCGTAGATGTCGTCGGTGTAAACGTAAAAGTTTTTGTGGGTGGTGTCGTTTGTTGTCACCATGTAAAATCTGCCGTTGTTGTACCGAATCGTAGGGGCGAAAACTCCTCCCGAGCTGTTTATTTTTTCAAGAGCAACCTGGGATTTTCTCGTCAGCACGTGACCTATCTGCTTCCAGTTCACAAGGTCACTGCTCTCAAAAAGAGGCACGCCGGGGAAGTACTGAAATGAGCTGCACACCATGTAATATTTCCCGTTTGCAAAGCACACGCTGGGGTCGGGGTAAAAGCCTTTTACTATCGGGTTTTTGTACTGCATATTTATACC
>JAIEDQ010000019.1 GCA_029067895.1 Oscillospiraceae bacterium
ATGGTGGAGAGCCTCTGCGCCACGAAAAGAGCTATCTCCTTGTAATTTGTGCCGCTTATGGTTATGGCAAGATCGAAAGAGCCGGACATAAGGGTAAGGCTTTCTACCTCGTCGTACATCATAATGGTTTTGGCAATATCGTCAAAGCCGCAGTCCGCTTTCGGAGTTACCTTGACTTCAATGAACGCGGTAACGTTGTCCTCGTCAGCATCGTCGGCAACTATCGCCGAGTAGCCCTTGATAACTCCGCTGTGTTCGTAGTCCTTGATTTTTTTCCCGACCTCCGCTTCGGACATACCTGTCATTGCGGCAAGCTCTTTGCAGGAAAGCCGTGCGTTCTGTTTAAGAAGCTTTATAAGTGTATCCATATTGATCCTCCCGATTTTTTCCGATGTCACAGTTCTGCGTTCGGCATATATTGAATATATGCCGCGCACTTTTGTACTTCGGAAAATAATATAGTAATTATACTACAAAATTAGGCATTTGTCTATATCTTTATGAAAACAGGCTTTCTTTCTTTGAAAAAGCACAGTTTGTCAAAGCCCGCTTCAAGAGCAAGCTCCGTTCCCTCGCGTATTCCCTTGCCAAGATCGTCGGTGCAGTGAGCGTCAGAGCCAATGGAAAGTATCTCTCCGCCCATTTCTCTGAACAGCTTTACCCAGTAAAGATTCGGAAAAGTCTGACCGTATTTTTGTCTGAGACCGCTGGTGTTGATCTCGATGCCCTTGCCGTTGCGGACAAGAAGCTTAAAGCACTCACGTATCAGCTCCTCATAGGGGGACATATCGACCTTAATGCCCTTGTCGCCCTCAATGTAGCGAAGCGGGTAGGTGATATGGGCGAGAACGTCGAATTTATCCCATTTGCAGAGCTTGTACATATCCTCGTAGTAGCTTGCAAGCAGCTTGACGATATCCTCTTTGTCATAGTCGATAAAGGCGAAATCGTCCTTGGCGTGGATCTGGTGTATCGAACCGATGACAAAATCAAGACGCTTGTCGGAAACCACAGCTTCTGAAAGTCCGAAATCAAAGGGAGCTTGTCCCAGCTCTATGCCGCAGATAAGATTTATCTTTCCGTCGTATTTTTCTTTCAGCATAGTGTTTTCAGCCATGGAGCGCTCGAAATCCCGTCCGAAATCGTATGTATCGTACTCGTTGGGTTCGACGCCGTAATGCTCTATCGAAAACCATCTGTTTATCTCGCAGTGGTCGGTGAGGGCATATGCGGTCAGATCCTTTTCACAGGCAGTTTTGACCATTTCCTCGGCGGGTGAGCTTCCGTCGGGACTGTTTGTTGAATGTGTGTGACAGTCGATAAGATTCATTTGCTGACATTCCTTTCGTGTGTATGGTTTGTTTTCTTTATTATACCACATTATTCCTGCGGATAATATATATTTTTTTGAATATCCCGAAAATTCGGCAATACCTCTAAAACGCTGGTCGTTCAAAATGCAGGAATAATAATTTTTACTAAAAATTTTTTTCGGCGGCGGCAGAATTATTGTTGAAAATCCGCATTGACAGAAGCGGCAGGTTTATGCTAAAATATTTAAAGCGGTCAAGTTGACAATGTCTGTTTGACCGGCTTAAAAATTAATATTGCATGAACGACACACGTTGCGCTTTGGCGCGTAAATCTGATCACGGTACACAGCCGTTATTAGATTTGCGTACAATGCTGCGGCGTGTTTTTTGTGCGCTTGAAAGGATAGTTGATATTATGCCGAGAAATAAGTTTCAGCGAATGATCTTCGCTCTCATTACCGTAGTGATAACGGTACACGCCTATGTGTTCTACAGCCTGTATGTGGTGAACGGAAGCACCCTTATGGAGGTCAGCGGCGAGAGCGGTGTTATTGCTGCAATAAACGCTATGGGCGGCGTCTATATGTGCGGAGCGAACGTTCCCATATGGGCAGTGATATTAGTGGAATTTATTTTAGCTTATCTGCTTGAAAACATTATGGGAAGTCCGTTTTCTTTTAAACTTGCCTGCAAGGTTTTCAACCCGCGGGAAACTCACCCCGTACTCTTTGAATCCGCGATAATCTGTGCGACCGTAGGACTTATGTGTCCCGCAATGAGCTTTATTGCCGCTTTTCTGTATTATCCGTACTATGCGGGATTTAACTTTATTACATTGCTGGCTAACTGGCTGAAGCTGGTGTGCTTTAATTTTCCGTTTGCGTTCTTTACACAGCTTTTCTTTATCCAGCCTCTTGTCCGCACCATTTTCAAGCTTATTTTCCGCAAGGATATCGAAGCGAGAGAAAGCGTAAACGTCTGATCTGAAACAGATAACATATTCCGAGCAAATATGTTTTGTTCATATTTGTAACATATTTGCCTAAAAAATACCGTATATTTTGTGAAAAAACACATAAAAATTACCTGCTTTTTTGTCTGATTTTTGCCTTTTATTTTTACAGAAAATGTGATATGATAATTATATCTTTTGTTTTTATTTGTATTTTATCGGAGGTTTTATTGATGAGAGCAGTTGTTACGGTAATCGGTAAGGATACGGTCGGGATCCTCACAAAGGTAAGCGGTATTTGCACCGAATATAACGCCAACGTTATCGAAGTTACCCAAAGCGTTCTTCAGGATATGTTCGCTATGATAATGCTGGTGGATATTTCCAAGCTGAATAAGGATTTTACCGAACTGGTTACCAGAATGACCGGTCTCGGCGAGGAGCTGGGGCTTCAGATCCACACCATGCATGAGGAAATATTCGAGTCCATGCACAGAATTTAACCTTTGATAGGAGACTGTCTATGATTAACGTTCATGATATACTTGAAACTATCCGTATGATACAGGACGAATGTCTTGACATACGTACAATAACAATGGGAATATCGCTTCTCGACTGCATTGACAGCGATATCGACAAGGCGTGCGATAAGGTTTACGACAAGATAACCCGCTGCGCTCAGAACCTTGTCAGAGTAGGCGAGGACATAGAAAAGGAATACGGTATACCTATTATAAATAAGCGTCTTTCGGTTACGCCTATAGCTATCGTTTCTGCTGCCTGCAATGCAAGTCCCGTTAAATTTGCTCTCACCATGGAGAAAGCTGCGAAAACCTGCGGCGTAAACCTTATAGGCGGTTATTCCGCACTGGTGCAGAAGGGCTTCTCGGCGGGAGACGAAAGACTTATTGAATCTATTCCCGAGGCTTTGGCTTCCACTTCCTGCGTATGCTCGTCGGTAAACGTGGGTTCTACCAAAACGGGTATAAACCTTGACGCCTGCAAAATTATGGGCAGGATAGTAAAGAAAAGCGCGGAGCTTACCGTTGACAACCAATGCTTCGGCGCGGCTAAGCTTGTTGTGTTCTGCAACGCGGTAGAGGATAATCCTTTTATGGCGGGAGCTTTCCACGGCGTTGGCGAGCCTGACTGCATTATCAATGTAGGAGTTTCAGGACCGGGCGTTGTACGCTCCGTTTTGAGAAAGTATCCCGACGCAGACATTACTGGTATTTCCGACGTTATCAAGAAAACGTCCTATAAGATAACCCGCGTTGGACAGCTTGTGGGTGTTACGGCTTCGGAGAGACTGGGCGTTCCGTTCGGTATCGTTGACCTTTCTCTTGCGCCGACTCCCGCGGTTGGCGACAGCGTTGCTCATATTCTTGAGGAAATCGGTCTGGAGCGCTGCGGAGCCTGCGGAACTACCGCTGCTCTGGCTTTGCTTAACGACGCGGTCAAAAAGGGCGGCGTAATGGCTTGTTCCAGAATAGGCGGTCTTTCGGGAGCGTTTATTCCCGTTTCCGAGGACGCAGGCATGATCGAAGCTGCCGAGTGCGGCGCGCTGTCCATTGAAAAGCTTGAAGCTATGACGGCTGTATGCTCCGTTGGTCTGGATATGATATGCATTCCGGGAGATACTACAGACGACGTTATTTCCGCGATTATTGCCGACGAAGCCGCTATCGGCATGGTAAACGGCAAGACCACTGCGGTCAGGGTCATTCCCGCTATTGGAATGAAAGAGGGAGACGTTCTCGACTGGGGCGGACTTTTCGGAAAGGGTCCCGTAATGAGAGTGAATACCTATTCTCCCGCTAAGTTTATAAGCAGGGGCGGACAGATCCCCGCGCCGCTTCACAGCCTTAAAAATTAGTTTCGGAAAGAGTCCTGCCGTTTTGCTTCGGCAGGATTGTCCGCGTTTGGAATCGGAAAGGGTGATCGAATGGAAAATATTATCACAAGCATTCTTGAAATTGAACAGGACGCCAAAACACGTCTTGAGGAGGCTGTTCGGCAGAGGGATAAGATCATTGCCGACGCCGAAGCCGAAAAGGACAGGATCGTTGCCGAGAAAATAATCGAAGCGGAAGAAAAGGCTGCGCAGGTCAGTCTCGATGAAAAGAAAAAGACCGACGAAAAGCTGGCTGAGATAGAATCGGCAAAGGCAGACGAAATAAAGCGTCTTGACAAGGTTTACGAAAAAAATCATACAGAGTGGGAAAATAATATTTTTAACGCCGTTACAGGCGGGTAACCGACTTTTATTTTTCGGGAAAGGAGAGCCTTTGCCGTGCAGAAAAAATATAATGCTACAGTGGCAAAAATAATGGCTATCTACGGAAAACGCCTTACGCAGCAGGACTACACGGAAATGATGAACAGGCAGAGCGTTGCCGACGTTGCCGACTATTTGAAGAAGAACACTTACTACAGTAAGCTTCTGGCTTCGATAGATACGAACACCATTCACAGGGGAATGCTGGAAAATCTTCTGCGAAGAAGCGTTTTTGAGACCTATATGAGAATTACGGGCTTTGAGCATATCTCAAAGCAGCAGTTCTACAATTACAAAATAGTACAGACGGAGATCGACGAGATTTTAAGATGCATACGCTGCATAAACGCGGGCTCGGACAAGCTGATACAGGACGTTCCCGTTTATATCAATCATCTAACGTCTTTTGATCTGCTGGAGCTTGCGAAGATAAACAATTTTGCCGATCTGCTTGAGTTTATACGCAAAACTCCTTATTACGGGGTTCTGAAAAATGTTTCTCCTAACGAGGACGGAAAGGTAGACGTTACAAAGTGTGAGACGCTTCTCAGGAACTACTACATCAATATGCTGAAGGAAACCGCGGATTCGGGTGGCGGGGACGCTGAACAGTTCAACCGTTTCCTTGAAGCGGAGATTGATCTTATCAACGTTATAAATTCTTACCGCCTTACCGCTTATTTCGGCGAGTCCGAGGAGGAGATCGAAAAGGATATGCTTACCTTTTACGGCAGGATTACCGCTGAAAGACACCGCGAAATATACAGCGCTCCTAATGCGGAGGAATTTATCAGACGTTTTTCAAAGACCTATTACGGCAAGCAGATGATACAAAACGGATACGATATATCCAATATCGAGCACAGCGTCCGCAGGCTGAGACACAAGTACGCAAGAAGCGTTCTCAGACGTTCCGGCTCCGCTCCGTTGAGCGTGTACGCGTTCTTCTTCCTGCTTGAGACGGAGGTTCAGAACATTATAAGTATTATCGAGGGCATACGATACGGCGTTGAGAGCAATAAGATCGCGTCGCTTGTTATAACTTAGGGAGCTTTCCCTTACCTAATATAAAGAGGTGACAGTCAGATGTCTATTGAAAAAATGGAATTTGTGAACATTTCGGGTCATACGAAAGACCTGAACGCAGCGCTTGTCAAGCTGAGCGAATGCGGCTGTTTTCACATCGAGTCGGCTTCAAAGGTCGCCAAAAAGAAAAGCGGGTATACCACGCTCAAGGAGGAAAATCCCTACACTCCGCTTCTCAGGACTCTGAACGAGATATCCGCACGGTCGGGAATATCGTTCAAAAGCATGGATTTTTCCGATGTGGAAAACGAGAGCCTCGCTTCGCTGGAAAAATATCTTTCGGACGTGAGCAATACTCTGGACGAGTACAAAGCTGCCGAAAGACAGGCGAGGGAACAGCTTTCTGTCCATGAGCAGGCTATGTACCAGGTGGATCACTTACAGGGAATTACCGCTGACTTTCAGCAGATATTCCACTGCGAGTATATCAAGATACGTCTGGGACGGCTTCCCGCAGACAGCTTTGCTAAGCTCCCGTTTTACGATGACAAGCCGTTTTTCTTCATTCACTTCAGTCAGGAGCAGGAGTATTACTGGGGAATGTATCTCGTTCCCGCCGCTTATCTTGAAGAGGTTGAAGAAATATTCGACGAACTTTATTTTGAGAGAACACGTATTCCCGATTTTGTTCACGGCGACGCTGAAACAGCGTCCTCGGAGCTTCACAAAATGGTCGAGGATGACAAAAAGGAAATTGAAAGCTGCGTAAAGCAACTGAACGAATTTATGCTGCTGAAAACGGAAAAGCTCTGCAAGATATTTTCCCGTCTCAAAACTCAGCACGATAATTTCGATCTGAGAAACAAGGCTGTGATAGTCAACGACAAGTTCTGTATTGTTGGTTTTGTTCCGAGAAAGGATTCCGAGCATTTTGCCGAAATGCTGAGCGATATTGAAAGCGTTGAGGTCACAATGCAGCACGCGGACGTGAACGGAAAGCTCCCGCCGCCAATAAAGCTGAAAGACAACAGTTTTTCAAAGCCGTTTTCTCTGTTTGTGGAAATGTACGGTCTGCCGTCCTATAACGGCATAAACCCGACAAATTTTGTAGCGATTACCTATATGCTGCTGTTCGGCATAATGTTCGGCGATTTCGGACAGGGCGTCGTACTTGCAATATTCGGCGCGCTGATGGGCAAATTCAAAAAGTGGGCGATGGGTCCGATAATTTCAAGAGTTGGAATTTCGGGAGCGAGCTTCGGTCTGCTTTTCGGAAGCGTTTTCGGTTACGAGGAGCTTCTCGACCCGGTG
>JAIEDQ010000190.1 GCA_029067895.1 Oscillospiraceae bacterium
ACACAGTGGTTCGTTAAAATGCAGGAGCTTGCAAAGCCTGCCATTGACGCTGTTAAAAACGGCGAGACGAAATTCGTACCCGAAAGATTTGATAAGATATATTTCAACTGGCTTGAAAATATCCGTGACTGGTGTATTTCCCGCCAGATCTGGTGGGGACACCGCATACCCGCATTTTACTGCGATGACTGCGGCGAAATGGTCGTTACAAAGGAAGACACAGCAAAGTGTCCCAAGTGCGGAAAGGAAATGCGTCAAGACCCCGACACGCTAGACACATGGTTCAGCTCCGCTTTGTGGCCTTTCTCCACACTGGGCTGGCCCGAAGATACCGAGGACTTCAAATATTTCTACCCCACAAACACGCTCGTTACGGGATATGACATCATCTTTTTCTGGGTAATCAGAATGATGTTCAGCGGCATTGAAAACACGGGCAAACCTCCTTTTGACACAGTTCTTATCCACGGACTGGTTCGCGACTCGCAGGGACGGAAGATGTCCAAATCCCTCGGCAACGGTATCGACCCGCTGGAGGAAATTGAAAAATACGGCGCGGACGCTCTCCGCTTTATGCTTGCGACGGGCAACTCCCCCGGAAACGATATGCGTTATATGGAGGAAAAAGTCAAGGCTTCACGTAATTTTGCAAACAAGCTTTGGAACGCTTCCCGATTTATAATGATGAATTTGCCCGACGATTTCAAGTTAAGCGGTCTTCCCGCAAACCTGAACATTGAGGACAAATGGGTAATCAGCAAGTTCAATACCCTTGCGAAAGAGGTCAACGAAAACCTTGAAGCATTTGAGCTTGGCGTTGCTGTTGCGAAGCTTTACGACTTTATCTGGGACGTTTACTGCGACTGGTATATCGAATTGACAAAGCCGAGAATTGCGGCAGGCGGCGAAACTGCCGAGACTGCGCAGGCTGTTTTGGTTTGGGTAATGCAGGGTATGCTGAAGCTTCTGCACCCCTTTATGCCGTTCGTTACGGAGGAGATATGGTCTGCCGTTTCGGACAGCGAAGTACCTTGTATTCTGTCCGAGTTCCCCCAGTATGACGAAAAGCTGAATTTTGCGGACGAGGAAAAGCAGTTCGAGAAAATTATTGCGGCAATCCGCGGCATAAGAAACCGCCGTGCAGAGATGAACGTTCCTCCCTCAAAGAAAGCGGCTCTCCACATTGAAACAGCAGAGGCGGAAATTTTCCAGCAGGGCAAGATGTTCTTTGAGAGACTTGCTTCGGCTTCTTCCGTTGAAATTGCGGCGAAAATTGATATGCCCGACGCTGTAACTGTTGTTACCGACAGCGCAAGAATTTTCATTCCCATGGACGAGCTTGTTGACAAGGAAAAGGAGCTTGCGCGTCTCAACAAGGAAAAGGCGGCTGTTCAAAAGGACATTGACTTCTCCTCAAACAAGCTGAACAATCAGGGCTTTGTTGCGAAAGCTCCCGCACAGCAGGTGGAGGCTGAAAAGGCTAAGCTTGCAAAGGCTCAGGAGAAAATGGCGAAGATAGAGCAGTCCATTGCGGCTTTGAGCTGAGTGCGGAGCAGAGCGTAATTTCATATTTAAAGGGTTCGCGCGCCTGCCTTTCGGCAGCGGGGGACGTGAGGCTCGGACGGTATCAGTCCTCCGAGCCGAGCTGTTCTGCTGCCGAAAGGGCGGCGAGCTTTTTTGAATTTTGCGAAGTTTGTACAGTTTTTTGTTTTCCGTAACTCAGGCGTGACGGAGCAAGCCAATTACCGAAAGGAAACCAAAAGGAAACCGAGAGGAAACTAAAAGGAGACCGAAAGCTATGAACAAAAAAGAGATAGCGGAAATAAAAAAGAATTTTACCGACAGCAGCGGATTTTTCACCCTTAATCACATTCTGACCGCCTACGTTGACCCGCAGAAAAATATCCTCTGCAAGGAGAACAAGCTGTACTCCCTTATCCCAGAGGACGAGGGCGCGGTAATGATGGAGTCCCTGAAAAAAGTCCTCAGCGGACGTCTGGGCAAGAACCTTACCGAGTACGGCTTTCCTAACGAGGAGTACGCCGAGGACGGCGCACAAAGCGAACTTTACGCCGCCGTCAAGGGAAAGCTTGAGGACGAGGTATCCTGCGACAAGCTGCTGACAAGGATAATCAACAACATGGAGTACGAAATGGCGTACACTATTATAGTCGGCTACTGCTCCTACAGTATTATGACAAAGGACAGGAACGATGAAAGCTACAACGACGCGGCGGAGGAATACAACTTTATCGCGGCGGCGATATGTCCCGTAAGCACGGGGGACGACGGTCTGATGTTCGACAGGGAGAAAAACGCTATCGTGAAAAAATCCAACACCGATTTGATAGTGAGCCGCGCTCCCACGGACGGCTTTTTCTATCCCGTTTTCAGCGACAGAAGTCCCGACGTAAACAGGGTAATGTACTATACAAAAACTCCCAAGAAGCCAAATATTTCCGTGGTTGAGGACGTTCTGGGCTGCAATTTCGTCATGACCTGCCAGAGCGAAAAGGAGACCTTTCAGCAGGTGCTTACCGACGTGGTGGGCGACGAGCTGAGCTATACGGTCATCACGCAGGTCAACGAGGCTTTGCGGGACATTGTGAACAATTCCAAAAACGAAACGGAAATGCCCCTTATCGACGACAACAAGCTTCACGGCATACTTTTCGACGCGGGCGTAAGCAGCGAAAAGCTGGACGCGCTTCCTGCCGTTTTCAAGGAAAAGGTGGGCGACGCGGACGGTCTTACCGCGGAAAATCTTATCGAAAACAAGACCGTACTGGAGACTGCGGAGATAACCATAAACATCAGCCGCGACGCTACAGACAAGGTGCGGACAAGCGTTATCGGCGGCAGGCGGTGTCTCGTTATCGACCTTGACGACCCAAGTATTTCCATAAACGGTCTGGTCACGGACGTTACATAATTTTCAGAAAAAATGTGTTGATTTTATTCCGTAAGAATAGTATAATACTATAGTTGTATTTTTACGGGGACACCCCCTAAAGTTCAAGGAGATTTGTTTATGACCGACGCAATAATGAAAAAATTCGACTGCATTGAAAATATGATAGGACGCACCCCTTTGGTGGAAATATCCATGACCTATAAGGGCAAGCCGCGAAAAGTCTACGCCAAGGCGGAGTACCTGAATCTCACGGGCAGTATCAAGGACAGAGTGGCTTTCCACATAATGAAAAAGGCGTATAGCGCGGGAACTCTGAAGCCGGGCGACATTGTCGCCGAGGCTACAAGCGGAAACACGGGCATTGCCTTTTCCGCAATGAGCAGCTATCTGGGACACAAGGCTGTGATATTCATGCCCGACTGGATGAGCCGCGAGCGTATCAATCTTATGAAAAGCTTCGGCGCGGAGGTGCGGCTTGTTTCCCGCGAGGAGGGCGGCTTTCTCGGCTCAATAAAAATGACCGAGGAGCTTGCCGCAAAGGGCGGAGTTTTCCTGCCGGGACAGTTTTCCAACGAGGACAACTGCGAAGCGCACTTCCTTTCCACGGGAGAGGAGATAGTCCGTCAGCTTGCTTCCATAGGACGCAAAGCCGACGCTTTCGTTGCGGGAGTAGGCACGGGCGGAACGGTCATGGGTGTGGGCAGACGGCTCAGACAGGAAAATCCCGACTGCAAAATTTATCCCCTCGAACCCCTTAATTCTCCTACGCTGTCTACGGGTTATAAGGTTGGAAACCACCGTATACAAGGCATTTCGGACGAGTTTATCCCGCCGATAATGAAGCTGGACGAGTGCGACGAGGTTGTGTCCGTGGACGATATCGACTCCATCATTATGGCGCAGAGGCTGTCCCGCGAGTTCGGCATAGGCGTTGGAATTTCTTCGGGAGCAAATCTTCTGGGTGCGGTAATAGCGGGAAACCGTCTCGGGGACGATTCCGCCGTCGCTACGGTTTTTGCGGACGACAACAAAAAGTATCTTTCCACCGATTACTCCGAGGAGTTCACTCCCGCTCCGGACAGTCTGAGCAGGGATATCGAACTTATCGGAGTGAGGGCTATAGCGTCTGTATAAAAATTGTGAGGGTATCCGAAAAGATACCCTCTTTTTTATGTATCCTGCTTGTCGGAAGCCGTCTGACGCTTTCTCATTTTCCGCCAGCTTATAAAGCCGTAAAGGTCATTTATCAGGAACATTGCAAAGCAGATTATCACCGACAGATAGGAGATGTCCGACATAGCCGCCATTACCCACAGGACAATGAGTATCAGGTCGTTTGCCGAATACGCCAGCGCGTAGAACTCGCTTCTGCGGAAGGTCAGATAGACCGCGATAAAGCTTGTGGTAACCGATATCGTACTTGGGACAATATTCGCCGTGCCGAATTTTTCCAGTATAAAATAGAAAGCAATCGTTACCGCGACAGTCAGCAGGAGCATAAAAACGACCTCGCCCCGCTTTATGCGGTTGACCTTTACTTCGGAGTGGTTTCCGTTGTAAGGGTTGCGTATCCACGAGATAAACGCTAATAAAGCCATAGGCGCGGACATTCCCATATAGGTTATCATTTCGCCGTAGTAGGCAAAGGAGTAGGAAATTATACCGTACAGAACGCTGAAAATGATTATCAGTATCTGCCCGACGGGGTTGCCCTTGGCGTTGAAGATGAGAGCTGTAATGCCTATCAGGGACGCGGCAAGCTTCAGCCAGCCCGTCCTGTCGAATATGAGAAAGGACGCGGTGATAGCTGTTATCGAAGAGAGCCATAGCGCGATCTCGAATTTGGTAAAGTAGTTAAGGATTTTTTTCAGCATGATTGACCTCCCCAAACAAAAACACATTCGTCCGCGTATCTTCAAAGACCTAACGATACACGGCGAATGTTTTTCACATTCCTGCCCGGTGGCAGATATTACAATTTATTTTAAAGTAATTATAGCACGTCCGTCGGGGAATGTCAAGGGTTTTGAGAACAAGACACCAAGTCCTTATTCGATCAATTACGATAATACAAATTTATTGTCCATAAAACTAATCGAACCATCATCATTTAATAAGAAGCCTTTGCAAGATGTTATGTGACCTAAGCTGTCTTCATTCCAATCCCACATTATGTAATTATGGTCATTACTCTTATAAAATTGAACGATCTTGATCTCATGTTCTGATTCACACAGCTCGTTAAACTCGGAAAAACCAACAAAATCATCACCAAATTCAAGATGAATCAAATCGTCTATAGAATATTCACCGGAAACAAACCGTATCCTATTATTTTTTATTTCAAAATAACATTTTTCAGCATCGCCGCTCAAACAGTAATTTCCATTCGGCAATTCTCCGACAAGTACGATTGGCTCAAATGATTCAGGCAAGTTTTCATAGCTGATTTGATCAGGTCTGCCATAGACTGTTGACGAGCGGCTGCTCATTCGCGATACAATTAAACCGATTATCGCATATGCTATTGCTAAAAGTAGAATTATCAAAAAAGCAATAATCACAATCTTCCTTTTGTATGATAATTTCACCTTTGTCAAAATATTAATCCTCCAAAAAAGTTTGATTCCCAATAGTAATTTCCCACTGCGGATTGAGCGGATTCCCAGTATTATATGATTTAGCTGTTCCATAATCGCTAAGATGTTCTGTCCCAGTAGTCCATGTTCCGTTTTTATAAACCATATAACTTGATAGATCAATAGTTACATTTCCATTAACTATTGAGAACTGATTTGCCGTTCCGTCTTTATCAATCGTTGCTCTGATTTTTTGTCCCTGCACATATACATTATACAAATATATACGATTCTGCGAAATTGATATATATGCTGAAGTATCGTTATTCTCTTCTAAATCAGATATGTTTGTGTAAGTACCAACTTGAGAATTCTGAATAATTCCGGTTCTGGCAGACGAAACACTTTCAGGAGAATATACTCCGGATTCTCCTAAATTTTCAGATATTTTAAAACTATCTTCATTGGTTGCTTTTACAGTGGGGGTCTCAAACTCTTGCTTTTCATTGTTAGGCTGAACTTGATTTGTTTTTTCCTGCGTATTAAACAATACAGGGTTAATGTTTTTTTCAATTGTAGTCATAAATCTTCCTCCAAAATATAAATTTATGGTTTTCACCAAATTTATTATACACCTAAATCGTTTAAACGTCAATAATAATACAGCATTTTTGTATAGATATATTAATACGGCACCACACAATCGTGCAATGCCGTATTATAAGAAACGTATTACTCGTACCTCAAAGCCTCGATAGGATCAAGCTTTGCCGCACGGTTTGCGGGATAGTATCCGAAGAAAACACCTATCGCCATAGAGAACGATACCGCAAGCACCATTGCTCCCGCCGAGGGAGGAGCTACCGTGCCGACGATAATTCCCGCAACGTTTCCCAGAAGAATACCGCCGATAATGCCGATAAATCCGCCTATCAGACAGATGATTATGGACTCGATGATAAACTGGCTGCGTATCGCCGAATTGGGTGCGCCCAACGCCTTGCGGACGCCTATTTCACGTGTACGCTCGGTAACGGAAACAAGCATGATGTTCATAACGCCTATGCCGCCTACCACAAGGGAAACTCCCGCGATTATGGCGATTACCATGGAAACTATGCCAAGCACGCTGTTTATCATTTCCATCTGAGACTCCATCGTAGCGTACATTATCTCAATGCTGTCGTTGTCTCTGTACCAGCGGTTGTTCATGTAGTTCGTGACCTCTTCACAGAATGACGTGGGGTCAACATTGTCGTTTACAAGTATATAGTAGTAATAAAAATTAGTCTCGCTGTTGTTGTAAATTTTGGACATGGTGGAATAAGGTATGTATACCTCGTTGTTCCAGTCCTCGCCCGCCATATTTACCATAGCGCTCATCATAGCGGTCATTTTGTATTCGTAAATGCCCACTACCGTGAAATCATAGCTGCTGCCAAGCATTTTTACATTGAGGGTCTGACCTATCGCGCTCTTGACAGAGCCGTAAAGCTTTTCCGCCTGCTTGTCGCTTATTACGCAGACGTTAAGCTTTCTTGTAACGTCCTTATCCGTAATGTATCGTCCCGCAACCATTTCATAAGAGTTGTTGTAAATATATCCGGGGTTTACGGCGTAAATAACAAGCTCCAGATCTTCACGGCGGAACCGAGTTGTTCCGCGGTTTGATTCTGATAGTATCGAAACAGCCTTTATGTCGTCCGCAAAACGCTGCTTAACGTTTTCTATCATTTCCTCCGTGATAAAATCCTCGGTCATTATGTAATCTCTTACATAATCCTTTTTCCATGATACCTGAAATCCCACAAGATTGGAACCGCCCTGTGAATTGATAGTATCGGTAATACTCTTCTGCATGATGTTGCCAAGGGTGGTTATCATTATAATTGAGCTGATACCGATAATAATACCCAGCATTGTCAGCACAGCGCGCATTTTGTTGGACTTCAGCGAAGCCAGCGCAAGCTTTACATTTTCAAACAGATTCATTCAGCCGCGCCCCCTTTCAGCATTCTGTCGCTTACTATCGAGCCGTCCGAGAGGGTGATAACTCTGTCGGTCTCCTCGGCAAGCTCGGGGTTGTGGGTGATAAGGACAATAGTCTTGCCCTGCTCCTTGTGGAGCTTGTGGAAGATGTCCATAACAAGCCGTCCCGTTTTGGAATCCAGCGCGCCCGTAGGCTCGTCGGCAAGGATTATGGCGGGATCGTTTGCCATGGCTCTTGCAATAGCAACTCTCTGCTTCTGACCGCCCGAAAGCTCGTTAGGCATATGTCCCGCTCTTTCCGTCATTTCCACCAGTTCAAGAAGCTCCTTTGCGCGCCTTGTACGCTCACGGGAGGGTATGCCCGCGTACAGCATGGGAAGCTCCACATTTTTCAGCGCGGAAGTTCTTGCGATAAGGTTAAAGGTCTGGAAAACAAACCCGATCTTTTTGTTGCGTATGCTTGAAAGCTCGTTGTCGTTTATCCTTGTAATATCTATCCCGTCGAGACTGTAGTACCCCGCGGTCTGCCTGTCAAGAGCGCCAACAATGTTCATCAGGGTAGACTTGCCCGAACCCGACGCTCCAACAATGGAAACAAACTGTCCCTCGGGAACGGAAATATCCAGCCCGTGCAGTATCTCCAGTTCGTTCGGAGTGCCCACATAGAAGCTCTTGACTATGCCTTTCATTTCTATGATCGTTTTACTCATTCTTCCGTCACCTGCTCTGCTGTTGTATCGGTGTTTTCATTTATCATAACGATAGTTCCGTCGGAAAGCAGGGTCGTATCGGTAAGAACAAGCATACCCGCTTTAAGCTCGCTTGAAATTATCTCGATCTCATAGTCTGTCTCCAGACCCACTTCAACGGTAATAAGCTTTGCACGGTAAATGCCGTCCTCGCCCTTTTCTGCTATGTAGACGGCGTCATTTCCGTCTCCGTCGACAGTGAGAGCGTCGTATGTAACGGTGAGAGCGTTCTCTCTGCGGTCGCTGACAATGCTTACCTTAGCGCTCATGCCAACGCGGAGCTTGCCGTCCTCGCCGTCAACATCGGTCTCGATCTTGTAGTTTACGCCTGTGCTTGCGGCAGAAGCGTCCGACGTAGGCGAAACGGTTATAACCTTTCCTCCGTACTCCGCGCCGTCGAGAGCGTCGCACCGTACCGTTGCGGTCATGCCCTCGCTGACGTAGGGAATGTCGTATTCGCCGACCATAGAGCTTATTTTAAGGTCGTCCAGATTTTCGATAACGAACAGGGGACCCTCGGCAATAAGTCCCTCCTCGGCACGCATGGAGGTAATAACTCCGTCGCAGGGAGCGGTTATCACGGCGTATTCAAGCTTATCCTTAAGGTTCTGGAGAATAATGACCTGCGGGTCGTTAAGTCCCGAAAGAGTACGCTGCTGTTCAGCCTGCTTTTTCAGTGAAGACAGCTCGGATTCCACCTGCTTTACAGCGTTTTCGTAGTCTTTCTTTGCGGTTTCGAGAGCGTCCTCGGCGTTTTTGACTGCAATGCCGTAGCTTTCCTCGGTATTATTGTTCTGATCCTTGATGTTGTCAAGGTCGGCTACAGCCTTGTCATATACCAGCTTTGTGTTCTCAACGGAAATTTCCGCATTGTCTCTTGCCGCTTCAAGACCCTCGATCAGGGATTCAAGTTGATTTTCGTAAGTTTCTATCTGCTTTTTGAGATTGTCCTCATCATATTTGTTTTGAAGTGTCTCATACTCCTGCTTTGCAGCAGCGTAGGCTTCCTGAAGCTCTTCGAGACCTGACTGACTTGCCGTACCGTTGGACACGGCTTCTTTGGCTGTATTGTAATCTCCCTTGGCAGCGTTGTATTTTGCATAAGCGCTTTCAAGTTCGGCATTGTACAATTTTCTCTGTACTATATTAAGATATCCCTTATATTCGTCTATTGACTCTGCCACTGTCCTTACGTTAACGGGGTAATTTTCGGGTTCAAGATCTTTTACAGCCTTGTTGTACGCCTTTACAGCGTTGTCGTAATTTGCTTTCGCGCTTTCGACATTAGCCTCAGCCGACTGTATATTAGTCGGAAGCGACGAGCTTATGCCCAGCTTTTCCTGACGCTTAGCGTCCTCAAGAGCCTTTTCCGCCTGATCTATGGCTTTCTGTGCGTTTATAAGCGTGACGTTTTCGCCGCTTTGGTACTTTTCCAGAGCTTCTGTATATCTTTCCTCCGCATCGGAAAGATTGTAGTCGGAGCTTATACCGCTGTTTTCCACCGAAGCCTGCTGCTGAAGTATCTGCTGCTGAAGCTCCTCCGTGTTTATCGTGCAGAGCACGTCGCCCTTTTTGACAGCGTCGCCCACGGAAACGTTTATCTTTTCAACGGGGTACATCAGCTTGGAGTACACCTTCTGCGACGAGGAGCTTTCCACCGTGCCGCTTACCGAGATCTTGTTTTCAAGATTTTTCATCTGTATCTCGGCGGTTTCCGCGTAAGATACCGACGAAGCCGCATTGCTCAGAGCGACAACGGCTGCGCCTACCGCGGCAATGCCTGCAATGATCGAAACGGGAATGATTATCTTTCTGGCTTTCATAGTTGTTATCCTTTCTTTGTTTGCAATTTAATATTATACCAAATATAATATCATACTTAATTTAATTTGTCAAGAGGCTTTTTAGAATTTTTTGTATTAATCGTCTAATACAATTATACAATCGGCGCAAATAAATGTCAATTGTAATATCCGTACAAATCTTATGATATCCGCGCGAAAAAAATGTGCATACTGCTGACACGTCCGACCGCATGGTATCGTACCTCTGACAATCATAAGTATAAACGGCTTTTTCAACTTTTTCTCAACAAATAAAAGGATACCGAAATTTTTTCGGTATCCCTTTAAAGTCAAAGCTTCAACAGCCTTTCCGCATTTTCGTGAAGTATCATCTCCCGCTCCCGCTCGGTAAGCGGAATTTTGTCAAACCGTTCCAGCTCCTCTGCGGCAGTCCACATGGGGTAATCCGTGCCGAACAGCACCCTGTCTGCGCCGTATGCGCCGATAAGACGCTTTGCGTGTTCGGGGGACAGCGCATACAGAGAACTTGAACAGTCCGTCCAGAGCTGCTCGTATTTTCCGCCGCCAAGAACAGCCGCCGCGGAGTCCCACTCCGACCAGCCGCCGAAGTGCGCCGCGATAACAACAAGCGAGGGAAAACGTTCAAGGACGTTCGCAAGCCGTTTCGGTTTGGAGAAATCCGTCCTGCTGTCGCCCATGTGTATAAGTACGGGCAGGTTTCTTTCGGCGGCGGCTTCGTAGATCGCCATAGCCTTTTCGTCGTCCGCATTGAACCGCTGGAAATCGGGGTGGAGCTTGACTCCTTTCAGTCCGAGGGAAACGGCTCTGTCAAGCTCTGCGGAAACGTCCTCAAAATCGGGGTGCATGGCGGCAAACCCGATAAATTTGCCCAGATATTTTTTCACGCAGCCTGCAATAAAATCGTTAATGCTCGTCACCTGCGCGGGGACGGTCGCTACCGAGTGGACGAGAAATTTGTCCACGCCCGCAGAGCCGCCGCTTTTCAGGAGACCGTCGGCTGTTCCGTCAAGCTCCATGACCAGATTGCTGTAAAAATTTCCTATCCCCGCAACGGCTTTTTGGGCTATCTTGTCGGGGAAAATATGCGCATGAGCGTCAATAACCATTCTATGACCTCCTAACGGGTTTATACTAATTCTTTTTGCTTCCCAAGGCTTCGGAAAACGCCGTGTCCCGCCAGTTGCCCCGACGGTAGCACCACAGGGACATCATCGCCGACAGTCCCCAGCCGATAGGCCATGCCCACAGGAAGCCGCTGAAACCCATTCCCGCTCCGGGAATGGTGAGAACTCCTATCACGGTCTCGTGCGGTACAAGCGCGTAGGACAGCGCCACCCGCAGCAGCAGATCGCTGAACGTCGCCGTCATAAAGGATTTCATTGCTCCCGCGCCTTTCAGAACTCCGTCAGACAGCATTTTAATTCCCAGAATGGCGTAAAACGGCGACGCGGCGCGCAGGAATGAAACGCCGACCTTCAAGGCCTCCTCCGACGGCTCGGAGAAGAATATACCTATCATAGCTTCGCTGAAAACTAAGTAGCACACCAGAAACGGTACTATACATATTGCCGTGAAAACCATTCCCGCCTTGTATCCCTGGGGTATGCGCTCGTGCTTTCCCGCGCCGATATTCTGCGCCGTAAAGGAGCTTATGCCGTTGGAAATGCACGCCATGGCGTTTACCGCAAAGGTGTTCAGCTTTATCGCCGAGGAGTACCCCGCCAGAACTGCCGAGTCCATGTCGTTTACAAGTCCCTGTATGAGTAGGTTTCCCACCGAAACAAAGCTTTGCTGGCATATGGTGGGTATGGCTATCCTGCTGATTGTTTTAAGCATATGCGGCGAAAACACGGGATTTTTGTGCGTGGTCTTTACTTTTTTCAGACGTGCAAAAAGAGCCGCAGCCGCCAGTACCGCCGATACTCCCTGCGCGATAAAGGTCGCCCACGCAACGCCCGCAACTCCCATCTGCATGGGGATTACCATAATAAGGTCGAGAATTATGTTTCCCACGGACGAGGCGATAAGGAAGATAAGCGGAGTTCGGGAGTCCCCAAGCGCGGTGAAAATTCCCGTGCAGACGTTGTACATAAAGAGGAACGGCAGTCCCGCA
>JAIEDQ010000191.1 GCA_029067895.1 Oscillospiraceae bacterium
GAACAGCTCGCGGCGGATATCCACGTCCTCTTTCGTCTCTATCTCGTAGTCGTACACGCCCTTTTCCCGCTCCATGTCCGCGGTAACGGAGATAACTCCCGAAATGCCCTTTATCATTTTCAGGACTTCCTCACGCGCCCCGTCAATGCGGGCAATAAGCCTGTGGTCGGTTGTGATGTTCTTGGTAAGATTTTCCGTGGTATCGTCGGCAGCGATCTTTCCCTTGTTGATGATTATGACCCTGTCGCACACCGCCTGTATTTCGGGCAGAATGTGAGAGGAAAGAATTACCGTATGCTTTTTGCCCAGCTTCTTGATAAGCGTTCTGATCTCGATTATCTGCTTTGGGTCGAGACCAACGGTAGGCTCGTCCAGAATGAGTATAGGCGGGTTGCCTATAAGAGCCTGCGCCAGACCCACTCTCTGCTTGTAGCCCTTTGAAAGGTTGCGGATAATTCTGTTGTAAACGTCTGTTATCTTCACCAGACCGCAAACGTCCTCCAGATGAGCCTTGCGGGGAATTTTGCACTTTTTCAGATCGTATATGAAATTAAGGTAATCCTTGACAGTCATGTCAAGATAGAGCGGGGGGATTTCGGGAAGATATCCGATATTTTTCTTTGCGTTTATGGGGTCGTCGAGAATGTCCACGCCGTTTATCAGCGCCTTTCCCGAAGTGGAGGAGATATACCCCGTCAGCATATTCATAGTGGTGGATTTGCCCGCGCCGTTTGGACCGAGGAAACCGAGTATCTCCCCGTCGTTCACGGTAAAGGACAGGCTGTCCACAGCCTTTTTAGCACCGTACTGCTTTGTAAGGTTCTGAACTTCGATCATTTTGCCGCAGCCGCCTTTCGGTTTATTTTTGCACCTGAACAGTATAACCGTTCAATGTGTATATTCTGTGATAAAGCAATAAAATTTGGAATTAATTTTACTGTCCAAGCTTTTCCAGAGCCGTTTTTATTCTTGAAAGCGACTCGGTTTTTCCCAGTATCGCCGCAAGCTCTATGCCGCCTCCGGGAGTCATAGCCTTGCCCGAAAGAGCCGCCCGCATAGGCAGCAGTACCCAGCCGTTCTTAACGCCAAGCTTTTCTATCTCGGCAAATACCGCGGCGTGGATATTTTCCTCCGTCCACTTATCGTCGGCAATTCCCTCAAGAATGGGCAGTACTGCTTGAAGCGCAGGCAGAGCCGTTTCCGCGTTGGTTTTCATCTTCTTGTTGAAGAACAGTTCGTTGTCGTACTCCCGAAGCTCGTCGATGAAGTCCACCTTTTCGGGGATATCCGAAAGCAGCTCGGTACGGGGCTGCAAGGTCTTTACAAGCACGTCTATGTCGATATCCTCGCGCTTGCATGTCTGTCTGATATAGGGCAGGGCAAGCTCCTTGAATTCCTCGTGGGAAATCTTCCGAAGCCACTCCGCGTTTATGGCGGTCATCTTCACAGGGTCGAATATGGCGGGAGACTTGGAAAGTCCGCCGATATCGAATTCCGCAATAAGCTCGTCCAGCGTGAAAATTTCCTGCTCGCCCTTGGGAGCCCAGCCAAGAAGCGCGATATAGTTCAGTATGGCGGGAATATAGTAGCCCTTTTCCACAAAGTCGCCGAAGTACGCGTCTCCGTCACGCTTTGCAAGCTTGTGTGTAGCGTCCCGCATGATACGCTCAACATGGATATATTCGGGTATTTCCCAGCCGAAAGCCTCGTACAGAAGATTGTACTTGGGCGCGGAGGAAAGATACTCGTTTCCGCGTACAACATGAGTAATTCCCATTAAATGGTCGTCCACAACGTTGGCAAAGTTGTAGGTGGGCATACCGTCCGCTTTAAGCAGTATCTGGTCGTCCAGATCGGCGTTGGGAACGGTTATGTCGCCGTAAAGCTCGTCGTGGAACGTGGTCTCGCCGTCCAGAGGAATCTTCTGCCTGATAACATAGGGAACGCCCTCCGCAAGCAGACGGTCAACCTCCTCCTTGGGCAGGTCGCGGCAGTGACGGTCATAGGTGGGAGTGATACCCTTTGCTTTCTGCTCCTCGTGTACCTGCTCCATGCGTTCCTTTGTGCAGAAGCAGTAGTAAGCGTGTCCCGACTTGACAAGCTGCTCGGCGTACTGCTTGAAAATCCCCATGCGCTCCGACTGAACGTATGGACCTACAGGTCCGCCGATATCGGGACCCTCGTCCCAGTTCAGACCGCACTTTCTGAGGGTGTCATAAATGACCTCCGTCGCGCCCTCAACAAATCTTCCCTGATCGGTGTCCTCAATGCGGAGAATAAACTTTCCGCCGTATTTCTTGGCAATAATATATGTGTACAGCGCGGTTCTCAGGTTGCCAATGTGCATAAATCCCGTAGGACTTGGCGCAAACCGCGTTCTGACGTTTTCTGTATTCATTTCGGATCATGTCCTTTCATTTTCATTTTCTCACTTGTCATCATTTTCGCAAAGCAGGCGTACTTTGTCGGGAACTTCCCGCGCCCGCTTAACGTCCTCGGCGATCTGAGCTTTAAGCTCATCAACGCTCCCGAACTTCCGCTCGGGACGCATAAACGCCGTCAGCGTTACCTTTGCCGTCTCGCCGTAAAGCTCCTCTCCCGAATAATCTATTATGTAGGTCTCCGCAAGAGGGGCATCGCTGCCGACAGTCGGCTTCACGCCTATATTTGTGACGCTTTTGTAGATACCTCCGCAGACCTCCGTCCGCGAAGCGTAAACGCCGTATTTCGGCACTATCTGCCGTTTTGGAAGATACTGGTTTATTGTGGGAAAATCAAGCTTCCTGCCAAGCTGTCTGCCGTATGCAACGGGAAGCTTTAACGCAAAGCCCGAACCCATAAGCAGGTTCGCCCGCTCAATGTTCCCCTCGCGGATAAGACCGCGTATCATTGTAGAGGATATCCTCTCGCCGAAGTTTTCCGTAACTTTCGGCACGGAGTACAGCTTTATACCATGCTTTCTGCAAATAGAGTCCAGTTCCTTAACGCCCCATTTCGCGCCCTTGCCGAAGCGGAAATCCTCTCCGCACACCGCGCATTTGGCGCAGAACTTGTCACACAGAACAAGCTGAACAAACTCGTCGCCGTCCAAGTCCTTGAAGTTGCTGAAATCGGGCGAATAGACATACTTCACACCCAAGTCCTCCAGCAGCTCGAATTTCATTTCCCGCGAAAGAATATAGTCAACGCCGCCGTCTCCCTTTGAGGTAACGCTGGCTGTGTCGAATGTGAACACCGCAGGCGCAGTTCCGGGAAACCTCCCCGCAATATCCACCGCGTACCGCACCACCGTGCGGTGACCGTAGTGAAGTCCGTCAAAAAGTCCCATAGCGACGACAGCTCCGCCGTCGGGAACGTTGTTTGTTCCCGTCAAATCTATCAACACTATCGCTCCCTGTCTATCTGAAAACTACAAATAAAAATTCCTTTCGACCCTTAAAACGCCGTTTTCACGGTCGGGTACGGCTGTGCCTATGAACCCGCTTTCGCCGTAAACTCTGACCCGCTCGGCGTTCCTGTCAACGGGTATCCTGCCAAGGTCAAGCTTTATGCCGTTGCGGTACATTCTCTCCTGCGCGCCTTTCAGATGCAGCGCGGGGAAGTCCGCAAACACGTCCCCGATAGGCTTCAGGTACTGTGAAAAATCTCCGCTCTCCTCCGCCGTCTTTTGGAGCTGTTCAATGGTAACACAGTCCTCCAGAGAAAAGCCGCAGGCTTTCGTCCTCACAAGGGAGGTCATTATCCCGCCGCAGCCGAGAGCGTCCCCCACGTCGCTTATTACCGTTCGGATATACGTTCCCTTTGAGCAGGAAATTTCAAGCGTACCGCACCGTGTTTCCTCGTCGTAGTCAAGTACCTCCAGCGAGTATACCATTACCTTTCTGGCGGGACGTTCCACGTCCAGACCCTGCCTTGCAAGCTCGTAGAGACGTTTTCCGTTTACCGAAACTGCCGAGTACATGGGCGGTATCTGCTCTATCTCGCCGCGGAATTTTTCCAGTGCCGCAAGAAGCTCCGTCCTTGAAACAGCGGTATCGCTTTCGGAAACGACCGTTCCCGTCGAGTCCTGCGTATCGGTAGTCACGCCCAGCCGAAATCCCGCACGGTAAGCCTTGTCGTGGTCGGGAAGAATATCGCAGGCTTTCGCGGCGCGTCCCGCAAAAACGGGAAGCACCCCCGTAGCCATAGGGTCGAGCGTTCCCGCGTGACCGAGACGCTTCATTTTAAGTATACCCCGCATTTTTGCAATAACATCAAAGCTTGTGAAGCCCGCAGGCTTGTTCACGCAGATGATGCCGCAAAGCTCCGCAGACTTCGGAGAAGTATTTACGCCAGCCATAGGTCGATACCCATTGCAGGGGCTATTCCCGACAGAAGCCTGAGCTTAACGTCGGGCAGAGAACCCTCCAAGGTACAGCCAGCCGCCTTGACGTGACCGCCTCCGCCGAATTTTGCGCATATCTCGGACACGTCTATATCCGAAGCGGAGCGCATTGACACCTTGAATTTGCCCTCGTCCTTTTCCTTGATTATAACGCCGACCTGAACGCCCTCAAGCTGAACGCTCATTCCCGCGATACCCTCGAACTCCTCCTGAGAAAGACCTGTCTTTTTAATGGTGTCGAGAGTTACCGCCGCCATAGCGCACTTGTCGTCCAGATAATATTCCATTGCCGAATTGATGTACTGCTCCACCTTAAGCCGAGCCTTGCTCTTTATGTCGAACATTTCGCGGTTGATAAGCTCGATATTTATGTCGTAGTTCATAAGCTCCGCAGCGATATTGTGAGCAAGCTTGGTAGTGTTTGCGTACTTGAAACAGCCCGTATCTGTAGCGATACCAGTATAGAGACACTCGGCAATGCGCTTGTCAAGCTCCGTTCCCATTTCTGTAAGCACCTGAAAAAGCACCTCGCAGGTCGCCGAAGCGTCGGGATAAAGCAGCAGCTTTTTGGCGTAATGCTCGTTGGAAATGTGGTGGTCTATGCACAGATCAACATAGTCCCCGTGACCGCTCAGACGCGTACCGAGCAGCTTTCTGTCGGCAACGTCCACCGCCACAATGGTCTCGGGAGTGAACTTCTGCGGCTCGTAGCCCTCGTACATAAAGCTGTATCTTTTGGGAAAATCGTCCGAACAGAGAACGTTGGCTTTTTTCCCCGCCTTGCGCAGAGCATAGCACAGCCCGAAGCCGCTGCCCATGGTGTCTCCGTCGGGACTCTGATGAGTCAGAATATAATAATTGTCATGCTCCGCGAGAAATTCCGCAGTTTCTTTAAGATTAACAATCATAACGTCTTACTCCTTGTATTATTACTCTACGTCCTCAGTCTCTTCTGTTTCCTCGATCTTTTCAAGCATTCTGGCTATCTCCGCGGAATGCTCGATAGAATTGTCCGCAATGAATTTAAGCTCGGGACACTTTTTCAGATGCAGCTTGTTTGAGATCTGCCGCTTCATCATGCCCGACGCGCTTTCCAGACCCTTTACCGCGGTTTTTGCGGCGTCCGCGCCGTCTAAGCTGGAAATATATACCTTGCAGTGGGAATTGTCTCCCGAAAGCTCCGTTCTCACCACCGAGACCAGACCCGCGTTCACACGGGGGTCTTTTATCTCCTCGCGGATAAGACCCGATATCTCACGCTTTATATCCTCGGACAAGCGTCCGTTTCTGAAATTAGGCATATGGACCTCCTTATTGCTCCGTAGGGACGGAATTTCTCCGTCCGTTTACTGCGGGACGGGAGACCCGTCCCCTGCATACCGCTCCTCGCTTAATCGGGACGGTATTCCTCCATATAGTATGCCTCGAAAATATCGCCTACATGAACGTCGCTGAATTTTTCCAGAGTGATACCGCACTCATAGCCCTCGGCGACCTCCTTAACGTCGTCCTTGAAACGCTTCAGGCTGGACATCTTGTCGTCCGCAACAATAATGCCGTCGCGCACAACGCGTATCTCCGCGTTTCTGGTGATCTTTCCGCTTAATACGTAAGAGCCCGAAACCATACCAACGTTGGATATCTTATAGACCTGACGAACTTCCACGCGTCCCAGATTCACCTCGCGGAACTTAGGCGCAAGCATACCCTTCATAGCCGTGGTTATTTCCTCTATAGCGTCGTAAATAATTCTGTAAAGACGTATATCCACGCCGTCTCTCTCGGCGTTGTCCGCAGCCACGGGGTCGGGACGGACGTTGAAGCCGACGATGATAGCGTTTGAAGCGTTTGCGAGCATAACGTCGCCCTCTGAAACAGCACCAACCGCTCCATGGATAACCTTTACGCGAACTTCCTCGTTGGAAAGCTTTTCAAGGGACTGCTTAACTGCTTCAACAGAGCCCTGAACGTCAGCCTTGACGATAATGGGCAGCTCCTTGATCTCGCCCTGTTCGATCTGGCTGAACAGGTTGTCGAGCGTAACCTTCTGATACTGCTTGAACTGCTCCTGCTTAGCCTCATGCTTACGCTGTTCAACAAGCTCTCTTGCAAGACGTTCGTCCTCAACGGCGTTGAACGTGTCGCCCGCAGAGGGAACTTCCGCAAGACCTGTGATCTCAACAGGATAGGAGGGACCCGCTTCCTTAACGACCTTGCCGTTGTCGTTGGTCATTACGCGGACGCGTCCCACGGCAGTACCCGCAATGATGATGTCACCCGTGCGGAGAGTACCGTTCTGTACAAGCAGAGTTGCGATAGGACCTCTTCCCTTGTCAAGACGGGCTTCGATAACAGCGCCCTTTGCCAGACGGTTGGGATTTGCTTTAAGCTCGGCGACTTCCGCAACGAGCAGAACGTTTTCAAGCAGCTCGTCGATGCCCTCGCCTGTCTTTGCCGAAACGGGAACGCATATTACGTCGCCGCCCCATTCCTCTACGACAAGGTTGTATTCGGTAAGCTTCTGCTTTACAGCGTCGGGATTTGCGCCCTCTTTATCCATTTTGTTTATCGCAACGATAATGGAAACTCCAGCCGCTTTCGCGTGGTTGATAGCCTCGACTGTCTGGGGCATGATACCGTCGTCCGCTGCAACGACCAGAATGGCTATATCCGTAACGGAAGCTCCCCTCGCTCTCATGGAGGTAAACGCTTCGTGACCGGGAGTATCCAGGAAAGTGATCTCCTTGCCCTTGCAGGTAACGCGGTACGCACCGATGTGCTGAGTGATACCGCCCGCCTCGGTGGAGGTAACGTTTGCGTTTCTGATCTTGTCGAGCAGAGAGGTCTTACCATGGTCAACGTGACCCATTACAACTACTACAGGAGCGCGCTCTACGCCCTCGCCGTCGTCGTCGTTGTCGTTGATAAGACGTTCCTCAATGGTAACGATGACCTCTTTCTCAACCTTTGCGCCAAGCTCCTCCGCAACGAGAGAAGCGGTGTCAAAGTCGATGACCTGATTTATTGTGCACATTTCACCAAGCTGCATGAGCTTTTTGATGACCTCTGTAGCGGTGACTTTAAGTCTGGAGGCAAGCTCGGAGACCACGATCTCGTCGGGGATAAGCACCTTGAGCTGCTGCTTTCTTGCGCGCTCCAGCTCCAGTCTGCGGAGCTTCTCCGCTTCGGTCTCCCGCTTTGTGGAGTACTGCTGGCTCTTTCTCTGCTGGGACTTTTGGGTAAGCTTCTGCTTCTTGGAGAAATTGTCTTTCTTTCGGTTTCCGCCGCCTGAAACGTTAGCCATGTTGTCGTACTTTTCGTTGTACTTATCCATTTCAACGTAAGAGCCTCTTGTGTCGACCTTGTGTATTTTCTGGTCTACCACAGCCGAGCTGTCTGCGAACTTAACGTCCAGCTTCTTTTTGTTGGACTGCTCCGCGGGCTTGGGCTGGGGCTTCTGCTCCTGCTTTTTCTTTTTGTCGCCGCTCAGTACCTGCTGAGTATTGAAGCGTTCTTTTTTGTTTCCGCCCTGCTGATTGTTCTGAGCCGCAGGCTTGGGCTGCTTTGTCTCAGCAGCGGCAGGCTTGGTATCCTTAGCTTCCTTTTTAGGCTCGGACTTGGTCTCCTGCTTCGCTTCGGGCTTGCTTTCCGCTGCCTTGGCGGGCTTCTCCTCCTTGGCAGGTTTTTCCGCAGCCGACTTGTCTGCCGCTTTCTCGGTCTTTGCCGCAGGCTTTTTGGCGGACTTCTTTTCCGTCTCCTGCTTCTTTTCCGTTTTCGGCAGACTTCTCATCGCGAAATACGCGTCGAACGAATCCACCTGATTGTTCTGGGAAAAATGCTCCAGAACGATATTCATTTCCTCCGCCGTAAGCGACGCCGCAGGCTTCTTGGTCACATCAAGCTTTTCCTTGAGAAAATCCGCAAGCTCCTGACCCGTTATGCCCAGATCCTTGGCAACGTCGTTTATTTTAAGCTTTGTCTGTTTAGCTGTACTCATAGGCTGTATACCCTCCGTTTTGATGAGTTTTATTTATGTTAGCGCTTTTATTTTATTCACTGATCTTCGCCCTCACAAAGGCTTAACGCCTTTTCCGCAAAGCCGTCTCCGCATACGGTAAGGATACCCGCTTTCTTTCCGAGAGCGCTGTATATCCCGTCCTGCGTCATGTCCGTTTTCCTCACGGGAACTCCCCGCTTATCAGAAAAGAAACGCACTTCCTTTTCGGTTTTCGGGGAAATATCCGCTGCGACAAGCACCGCCCGCGCTTTTCCCGCGTCCAGAGCCTCTTTCATGGGATCGAAGCCCATAGCGAGCTGTCCCGCCTTGCGGCATATTGTGAGCAATCCGAACAGTCCGTTAAGACTCCCCTGCTTTTTCACTTTCGGACGCCCCCTCGATAAGCTCCTTTTCCATTCCGTCGTAAACCTCGTCGGAGATACGGCAGGAAAACGCTTTTTCAAATCTTCTGGACTTTCTCGCTTTCCCGAAGCATTCCGCGCTGCGGCAGATGTACGCGCCCCTGCCCGATTTTTTACCCGTCAGGTCGATGGAAACGCTTCCGTCGGGAGCCTTGACCGCTCTGATAAGCTCTTTTTTCGGCTTCATTTCCCCGCAGCCGAGGCACATTCTCATAGGTATTTTCTTAGTTCCCGCCATAAGACCACGACCTTACTCCACGGGAGATTCGGGCTTTATGTCGATCTTGTAGCCCGTAAGCCTTGCCGCAAGCTTTGCGTTCTGACCTCTGTTTCCTATCGCAAGGGAAAGCTGATTGTTGGGGACTACCACCGTGCAGGTCTTCTGCTCGCCCTCCTCGACCGTAACGCTTACCACGTCAGCGGGAGAAAGCGCGTGAGCGATAAACACCGCAGGGTCTTCGTCATAAACGATAATGTCGATCTTTTCGCCGTGAAGCTCGTTCACGATATTTCCGATACGGCTGTGCTTGGGACCTATGCACGCGCCCACGGGGTCAACGTTGCTGTCCTTTGACCATACGGCAATTTTGGTTCGCGAACCCGCTTCTCTGGATATCGCCTTTACCTCAACCGTGCCGTCGTAAATTTCGGGAATTTCCAGTTCAAAAAGACGCTTTACCAAGTCCTTGTGAGTTCTGGAAACCTTTACCATAGGTCTCCTGTCGGGATTGATGATGTCCACCAGATAGAGCTTTACAATGTCGCCCTCTTTAAGGACTTCGCCGGGTATCTGTTCGTTTTTGAATAAGTACACCTCGTTCTTGTCGATTGCAAGCGTAGCGTTTCCGCTTTCGGGCTCGACCCTGAGGACTGTCGCCGATACAGCCTCGTGTATCTTGTCGCTGAACTGACCGATGTATCTTTCCCTCTCGAAGCCTTTAAGCTCCGTCCTGATAGCCTGCTTTGCGTTCTGGGCGGCAACGCGTCCGAACTTTGCCGTCGAAAGCTTGAACGGAACAACGTCTCCCACCGCCGCATTTTTGGAGCATACAGCCTTTGCCTCGTCAATGTGTATCTCACTCATATCATACGGCTCTTCGTCAACGACCGTTCTCATCAGCGAAACCTCGAAGATCTTTTTCTCGGGGTCGATCTCCACGTTGAAATCCTCGCAGTCGGGGTACTCCTTTTTGACCGCCCTTGAAATACCCAGCTTTATCTTTTCCGTAAGCAGCTCCATAGGTATGCCGTTTTCCTGCGCAAGCTTTTCCAGCGCCTCAAAAAATTCCTTGTTCATTTTTGCGAATTCCTCCTATTAGAAAATTAGATATCAGAGATCAAAACAAAATATATTTATTCATCATCATTAAAAAGCTCGTCGGGATCGTCGTCGTAAAGACGTATAAAGGCTGTGTCGGAAATTTTCACCTCCATATCGCCCTCCTCGGCGACCACCGAGACCGTATCCTTAGTATATCCTTTAAGAATGGCTATAAACTCCTTTTTGCCATCGGTCTCGCGGATATAGCGTATCCTTACGGGACACTCCAGAAACTCCTCGAAGTGTTCGGGACGCCTCAGCTCCCTGCCAAGACCGGGAGAGCCGACTTCAAGCATATAGTTCTGCTCGATTGGGTCTGCGTCGTCCAGAGCCTTTGAAAGCGGACGGGTCATGTTTTCGCAGTCGTCCATGTCAACCGCGCCGTCCTCCCTGTCGATAAAGACCCTGAGGTACCACATCGCGCCCTCCTTTTCAAACACCACGTCCCAGATTTTAAGTCCAAGACCGTCTGCAATGGGCTTTGCGATATCCCATACCGCAGCGGCGGTGTTTCCGCCTTTACCGCCTTTTTTTCCTGCCATTGGATCAATCCTTTCATAAGTGCATACAGCACAAAAGACCGGAGCTTTCCGGTCTTTTGTGAATCTTAATATTATGACATTAATTATTATATCACACATTTTTCCGAATTGCAAGTGTTTTTTTGAAAAAAATAGCAAAGTTCGCGGGACATTACGCCAAAATTGTAATTTTTGGTGAAAAAGCACCTTGAAAACGGGAAAAATATGTGCTATAATATTTTTGTCCGGGACTGTATATTAATAATGCAGCTCATACTATTATAATGATGTGATATATTAACGATATTTTTTCGAGGTATTTCAATGAACAAATATATTTTAACCATATCAGACGAAAAAACCACGCGTTCTCTGGCGAATATCCTGCTGTTCTGCATAGGACTTTTCTGCGTTGTCCTTTTGCTTAACGAGATTGGTGTTTTCATTATAGAGAAAAAAGCTTTCAGGATCATTGCCGCAGTGTTTGCGGTTATTATGGCTTTCCCGAAAGCGGCGCTGCTTATACGCAAAAAGTACGAGGGCTGGATGAAGTACTCAATCATGCTGTGTACATCAATTGCTTTCTGTCTCGCTTACAGCGTGCTGACGTTCCATATGGTAATGCCGTTGGTTTTCCCGCTGATCCTGTCGGTTATGTACTTCGACAACAAGCTTACAATATTTACTACAATTGAAACCGCAGTCTTCATTACGGCGGCACATTTTCTCAGTGCGGCTCTTCTTGTGGTTCAGGACGATCCCATGCGCACCCTGCCGCAAATTCTTACTTTCGGTCTCCTCCCGCGTCTTATCCTTTTCTTCGTGTTTGCGGTGGTATGCATTATCCTCGGCAATAAAACTCAGGACATTTTCTCAAAGCTCAATACCTCCATCGACGAGATAAACCGTACCAAGGACAGTCTGGACACTATTATCGACGCGTCCCGCCAGCTTTACGGAGCAATGGATATGATGGAGCTTGCAGGTCTTATCAAGTACGCCGTCTACACCGTTACATCAAAGGTTCAGGGCAGCTCTGGCATACCAGTAATTGCAATGGGCGTTCACACCGAAGACGGTGCGTTCCACCACATTGACGACAATCTCACATCGGGACTCGCCCATGCCGAAAACGGAATGGTAACGGTACAGCTGCCGAATATCAGCTTTGCTTATCCGCTGGTAAAGCAGAAAGTCCGCGACGACGTTCAGATCACGCCAAACGGCATAGGCATGAGCTTTTATCAGGACGACGACCTGCTTTTCTACATTTCAATGGAGTTCCCCGTGGTAACGGACGATATCCTGCTGAAAAGCTCGCTGGATATTCTTTACAGCAACATCGACACCGCCATGCGGCAGACCAAGGTCAACAGCGATATCTTCAAAACTCAGGAATCGGTAATTCTTTCCTTTGCGGAAATTTCCGAATCCAAATCCAGACAGACGGGTCAGCACGTAAAGCGTGTTTCCGAATACGTTCGCATAATGGCTCTCAACACGGGCTTCGACGAGGAAAAATGCACCGAGATCGCTCTTGCGGCTATGATGCACGATATAGGAAAGCTGCTTATCCCTCCCGAAATTCTTGAAAAGCCGGGCAAGCTTACAGATGAGGAATTCAGCGTTATCAAGACCCACGTTACACTCGGCGAGGAACTGCTGAAAAATTCTCCCGGAGTGGTAATGTCAATGGCACGGAAGATCGCGCTTTATCACCACGAACGCTGGGACGGCAAGGGCTATCTTGGCTATGCGGGCGAAAAGATCGACTATATTTCACGCTTTGTTTCGGTTGCGGACGTTTTCGACGCACTGGTATCAAAGCGTTCCTACAAGGACGGCTGGCCTCCCGAAAAGGCTTATGCTGAAATTGTCCGTCAGCGCGGCACACAGTTCGCTCCCCATGCGGTTGACGTTTTTGTGAAAAGCTATGACAAGATCATGGAGATACTGAAGCTTTATCCCGACCAGGTGGCTCAGTCCGATGAACCTGCGAAAGAGGGACAGTAAATGTTTACAAAACGGTAAAATTAACAAAAACTTGTTGAAATTGTTGAAAAATATGATATAATATACATAATGCAAATTGTACAAAGAAAAAAGGGGGGAAATTTATGCCCGATATTATGTCAATAGGCGAAATGCTGGTGGACTTTACCGCGATGCATAATATGCAGGATATTGAGGACGCTTCCGAGGCAAACGAAAAGGGGGATATCTTCTACAAGCAGAACCCCGGCGGAGCTCCCGCGAACGTTGCGGTAATGGCTGCAAAGCTGGGCGTGTCAAGCGGCTTTATCGGAAAGATGGGTCTTGATATGTTCGGCAAATACCTGCGGGACACGCTCTCGGACGCGGGTGTGGAAACAAAAGGCGTTATACTGGACAAGGATTTCTCCACGACGCTCGCTTTCGTAAGGAAAAGCGGCGACGGCGAACGTGATTTCGTTTTCTACCGCAAAAACGGCGCTGACCTTAACCTGAGCTACAGCGAGGTAAATCTCAAGCTTATAGACAGCTGCAAGCTGCTCCATTTCGGCGCGCTGCTGCTGACCTCAGAGCCGTCCAAATCGGCGGTGATAAACACTGTGGAGTACGCCAAGCAGCAGGGCAAGATAATTTCCTACGACCCTAACTGGCGCGAGCGTTTGTGGGATTCAAAGGAGGCTGCCATAAAAGCAATGCGCAGCGTGATCATGTACGCTGACGTTGTAAAGGTGTCAGAGGCGGAGCTTCAGATAATCACAGAAAGCGCAAACCTGCTTCCCGCCATAGCAAAGCTTCTTGGCTACGGTGTAAAGGTGGTATGCATTACACAGGGTGCAAAGGGCTGCATAATCGCCACAAAGCACGGCATAGAGCGTCTGCCCACCTTTAAGGTTGAAACGGTGGACACGCTTGGCGCGGGAGACAGTTTCCTCGGCGCGTTCCTGTCGCGGCTGGTGCTTTCGGGCAAGTCCATGGACGAGATAGAAATGGAGGATCTGCGTGAATTTGCCACTTATGCAAACGCCTGCGGAGCGCTAAGCTCGACCAAGGTGGGGGCGATACCCGCCATGCCTACCCACAAGGAGATACTTGCTCTTATGGAGGAAGGTCCTGTATATTAAAAACTTTAAGCCGCTTCAGAAAAAGGAAGCGGCTTTTTTATTTCAAAAAGTTTTTAGGAAAACCATTGACTCTCAACTATATTTTAGAATTATACCATATCCATAAGGTAAGTTCCTTACATTTTGCGGACAAAGCTTTACCACACGTCTTTCCTTGTCCACAGTTACAGAAATTTTGATTTTGCGGGGTACGGTTCTGTATGGGAAATAAGTCTCCGTCCCACAAAAATCTAATAAATCAGGTATCGACAAATCTACCTGCCCCCTTGAGGGGGCAACAGCAAAATTAATGTTCTGAACATCTTACGGTGGGGGTGACTCAGCTCGCGGGGGCTCCCCGCTCTAAATTTACAGTCACAGAAAGAAATCCCGTGTCCTTGAAAATTCCTCACCCGCCATTGACAAAAATTAGTTTTGGAGTTATAATTATTTTAATTAATTTGTACGGAGGTATCGCCATGAAATCTTTTTTTCGCAGACTGCTTTGTCTTATATCTGCCACGGTCATGACAGCCGCGCTTTGTACCGTTCCCGCTTCGGCGGCTTCGCCTAAGCTTAATAAATCAAAGGTAAATCTGCCGATCGATTACGCTGTAACGCTTAAAGCTTCGGATACGGACAAGGACCTGCAATGGTCGGTGGTAAACAAATCGGTGGCGGAAATTGCCTCCTCCGACGGAAAGTCGGCAAAAATAATCGGCAAAAGCACAGGCTCTACCTATGTTCACGCAAAGGCAAAGGGCATAGACCTGAAATGCAGGATCATAGTTAAAAAATCCTTCATCTCCTCTAATAAGGACACCGTTGCTCTTGAAAAGGGTCAGTCCCAAAAGGTGACGATCACGGTCAAGGGCTCTAAGGATATCGCTGTTAACAATTCGGACAAGGAC
>JAIEDQ010000192.1 GCA_029067895.1 Oscillospiraceae bacterium
TGATCAAGCCGTCCGCCGATCGAGCCTGCTATCGTTATATCCATATAGCCTCTTGACAGAGCAATCTTTATTGCAATCATTGTATCGGTATCGTCCTTTTCCGCCGCCGCAGTAAGTATTTCACAGTCCGTCGGTTTATCCTCGGTCAGACTGTCAAAGTCTCCCAGCACAAGATCGGGAGCAATTCCCATTCGCTTTAACAGGGAAAAACCGCTGTCCGCCGCAATTAAATATGCGTCGGACGGCGGAATTATTTTGTAATCGCTGCTTACGGGTGCGCCTCCGAAAATCCAACAGGATTTTTTTTCCGTTGTCACTGTTTTAACTCCCATTCCTTGATTTGTTTGGCTTCTTCATACATTTCCGCGTAGCTGTTATGCCTTGAAACGGGTATCAGCCCGCTTTCCACAGCCTCCAGCACCGCGCAGCCCTTTTCCTTGATGTGAGCGCAGTCGGGAAAACGGCATTTTCCCTCGTACTCCCTGAATTCGGGAAAACAGCCTGCAAGCTCGCCTTTCAAGATAATATCGTACTTCTGCGTCTCAAAAGTGGAAAAACCGGGCGTGTCCGCAATATAGCCTCCGTTTTCAAGACGGTACAGCTCCACGGCGCGGGTGGTATGACGTCCCCTGCCCAGCTTTTTGCTGATCTCTCCCGTTTTGATATCCAGCTCTGAGCAAATATGGTTAAGCAAGGTGGACTTTCCCACTCCCGTATTTCCTGTAAAGGCAGATACCTTTCCGGCAAGCATATCATACAGCTTCATATAGGAAGCCGTGTTTTCGTAATCTACCTCGATAAACTCTGCTCCCGAATTTTTGTAGATATCCATAAGAGAGCTGTTTTTCTGCAAATCAATTTTTGTAACTGCAATAACACCTTTTATCCCCTTGTACTCTGCAATGGCAAGAAACTTGTCAAGCAGCGTAAGATTCGGCGCAGGTTCGCAGGTTGAAATAACAAACACCATATAGTCCAGATTGGCAAGCGGAGGTCTGATAATGCTGTTTTTGCGCTGAAGTATCTTATCCACAACCGCCGTGCCGCCGTCAATATCGGTCAGAACGACCCTGTCTCCTGCGCAGGGAGATATATTCTGTTTTCTGAAGATTCCTCTTGCTTTACATTCAAAGATACCGGACGGGGTTTCTGCGGTATACAGTCCCCCCACCGCCTTCAAAAGCAAGCCCTCGATACAGCCGCTCATCAATAGCCGAACACGTCGTTCCAGAATGCGTTATCGTCATCGCTGTCATCAAAGGGATCATCAATAATGATGTCGTCGGGGTCTATTACAACAGGCTCGCGACCGGTGTTGCTTACCTTGTTGCCGCTGCTGCCGCTGTTTTCTTCGGTTTTATCCGAGAAAAGACTTCTCAGCACGCTCTTTTCAAACTTGACCTCTGTAACGATATTTTCCACAAAGTCAACCGAATACTCTCCTATCGTGTCGCTGTCCTTTGTGCTGTCGTTTACCGCTTCGAGTACAACCTTCTGCATTTCGGTACCCTTAATGTCAATGGATACCGTAGACGCATACGCCAGATTGTCGATAGTGGTCGTACCGATGATCGTACCGTTTACATAGCAGTTGAACGTACCCTTGCCCTTTATGCCGTCAGGTACTCTGAAAGTGATAACAGCCTCAGATTCTGGCATTATGCCCGTACTGAGCGTGAGAATGATCGTAGTGTTGATCTTGACAATGTTAGGCTGACCGTCATCACCGACAGCGGGAATGCTCTGCTCTATTACAGTTCCCTCTTCTTCGAGAGAATCTTTTGTCATAGTCTGAATTGTAAACTTATCACCCAACAGAGTTTTAGCTTCTTCAAGCTTATAACCGATGCACTGCGGTACCACAACGTCCTGAACCTCGGGACCGCGGCTTACATACATATAAACCGTCGAACCGTATTCAGCCTTTTCACCTTTAGCAGGCTCTGTTTTTACAACGTAATCCTTGGGAACATTTTCGTCAGTAACGCTTTTGATCAGAACATTAAAGCCGTCGTTATCCTTAAGCATATTCATAGCGGTATTGGAGTCGATATCGTAAACG
>JAIEDQ010000193.1 GCA_029067895.1 Oscillospiraceae bacterium
ACGCCACCGCTAACGATTGGATAGGAATTTCCGACGACATGACCGACGAGGATATCGAAAAGCTTATTAACGCAACGCCCTCCGTAAAGGATATAATGAAATCGGTGACTATCTCGTACAAATAACGCGACCCCTGACAACCGGGAAATGACATGAAAAATAAATTTTGCTTAAATATAAAAAACAAAAGGAGTTAACAATATGAAAAAATCTATCAAAGCGATTGCTGCGGCTTCTGCCGCGCTGGCTATGGCGTTTTCCTGCGTACCCGTGACTTATGCCGCCAAGGACGTCCACGCAGTTCAGACGGAGGCAGAGCCCGAAGCTAAAAAGACAGGCGTTACCTTTGAAGAAAGCGATCCCGTCGAAGTCCCCTACAAAGGCAACATCTGCTTGATAGCCGACGACGGAACCGTATATTACGAGGGTTCGGATACCGATGCAAGATGCGTGTACTACTTCTCTCTTGACGAAAACGGCAAAATGGAAAAATCCTACAAGGTCAGCGGCTACACGAACGACAAGGGCGAATATATCGGCATGATGGATTCCAGGCTCAAGCAGTGCGGCGAGTATTTTTACCTGATCTATTACGAGGCTTACGGCTTTTCTATGAGGGGAACAGTGATCATCAAGCTTGACAAGGAGCTTAACGAGGTCGCCAAATACCGAGCTCCCAAAGCCGACACCATAGACACCAACGGCGAAAAGATCTTTTACATGAAATCCGACCACAGGACGATCTACTCCACCGATATGGACGGCAAGAACAAGCAGGTTCTTTTCGCTCTTGGAGAAGACACTCCGCTTGACGTTTTAAATTTCCTCGCAGCAGTGGACGATTATGTAGGCTTTCAGAGAAACGCGGGCGGCTCCGCTCCGAAAGACTGCAAGGATTACTGCGGCATTATCGACCTGAAAACAGGAGAGGTAACGTTTAAAGAGCAGAGAAGCGTTCAGCAGCTTTACGAATCCAACGGCAAGATCATATGGTTCAGCTCGGAAAGCCGCGACATCAGAGACAGCTACAGTATAGATGTACCTGAGGGCGAGGACATAAGCGCCTATGTCGTCGAGCATGATAAGAAGAACAGGGAATTTTTCAAGGACGGCGAGTTTTACGTTTTTGACGGCAACGAACTCTCTGTAATAAAGACCCAAAGCCAAAGAGAGTTATTTTGCATGACTATTGACAACGACGGCAACGTTATCACCTATCTCCCCGACGGAAAAGGAAATACCACTTTTAAAATTTACAGGGACAACAAGCTGCTGGATACATATACCATAAGCGTTAAAGGCTTCAGCAAATTTGTAGCAAACAACGGCGTTATCACATTCTGCTACTCGGGACGCGACCCTCAGCCCGGCGACTGGGTAGCGATGGACCCTAATATGAGCGATGCGGAATATGAAGAATTTTGGACGTCAATGCCTAAGATTGAGTACACCATGAAGTCCGCAACAATAAAATACTCCGTAAATCAATAACAGCCATGCCGCCGTCTATAGTGACGGCGGCAAATTTTGTTCACGAGACGATAAAAGGCTTCTGTATCACTATTAGCCTAAAAGTCGGAAGCGGTATGCTTCCGACCTTTTACAATATGTGTCCGTATCTGCTTTTATCACGCATTATTCTTGACGAAAATAATACGTTGGTATATAATTAAACCGTACAAAGATACGGCATTTATTTTTGCGTGAAAAATAACAGAAGTGTGCAGAATAAATCATGAACTCGGCTGCGGAACGTGCTACAATATATACAGACAAGGAGGTACGGCAATGGACTGGGTAAAAAGCTTTCAAAACGCGGTGGACTACATTGAGGAGCATATAACCGAGCCGACGGACTATGAACGCATAGCACGGGAGATGAATGTGTCAAGCTTTTATTTTCAGAAGATTTTTTCCATTCTCTGCGGCTTTACCGTGGGAGAATATATCCGTAACCGCAGGCTTACTCTTGCCGGCAGCGAGCTTGTGTCCACGGACGAAAAAATTATCGACATCGCGCTGAAATACGGCTACGACACGCCCGAGGGCTTCACGCGGGCATTTACCCGTTTTCACGGGGCAGCTCCGAATGCCGTTCGGAAAAACGGTGCGGCGCTCAGATCCTTTGCAAGACTTTCCGTGTCAATTTCTGTGAAAGGCGGCAGTTCTATGGACTACAAAATTATGAAAAAAGAAGCGTTTACTATCATTGCAAAGGAGCAGCGCTTCACGAAGATCGAGGACGTTCAGGGCAGAAGCGACATCCCCGCTTTCTGGACACAGTGCCACGACGACGGCACTGTTAAATATCTTGCCGAAAACGGCAAAAAGGACGGCGTTCTGGGCGGCTGCGTTGTGGGAATGTGCATGGAGGATTCCACAAAGGTAAAGGATTTCCCCTATCTTATCGGCGCTGAGTATGCGGGCGGAGACGTACCAGACGGTTACAAGACTGTTGATGTTCCCTCTGCTGAATGGGCTGTTTTCGATATCGGCAGCCTGAGCCCGGAGAATATCCAGCGGGCATGGCACAATATTTTCGCGGAATTTTTCCCCTCGTCACCCTACAAGCCTGCGGGAAACTTCGATCTGGAGGTTTACCCCACAGACAGCTACAAGGGCGAGATATGGATATCCGTTGAAAAGAAATAACAAGAATACTGCACAGAGCGCGGACGTTTCCGACAAAACGTCCGCGCTTTTTTGTAGGGATACCAAATCAGGTTGAAACAACGGCTCAAATGTGGTATAATGCTATTGTAAAAACTAACGCTGAAACTACTGGTGATAATTATGAAAACTGACCTGACATCGGGAAACATCACAAAAGTCCTGCTTGGATTTGCACTGCCGATGATCGCGGGAAATCTGCTCCAGCAAATATACAATATTGCCGACACGCTTATCGTCGGGCGCTATCTCGGCGAGGACGCTCTTGCCGCCGTGGGAAGCACCTACACGCTCACCACATTTCTGTACTCTATAATAATCGGTCTCTGCATGGGAAGCGGCGCGCTCGTTTCCTATTACTGCGGAGGGAACGTCCCGCAAAAGCAGAAAAATGCAGTAGCCGCCGTTTTTATTCTTATCGGTACGGTTTCCCTGACTGCGGAGATCATCACGCTTTGCTCGATGAACGGAATAATAGGTCTGCTGAAAACTCCGTCCGAAATTTTGGATATGACCGCAGATTATGTGCGGATAATTCTTTCGGGAATTATTTTTATTTTTCTGTACAATTACTATGCCTATATGCTCCGCGCTTTCGGAAATTCCGTCACGCCGCTGATTTTTCTCGGTACAGCTTCAGTGATAAATATTGTGCTGGACATAATTTTTGTTGTGTATCTGAACCTCGGCGTAAAGGGAGCGGCATATGCAACATTGATCGCACAGGCTGTTTCGGGAATCGGACTTGCGGCATATTCAATTATTAGAGAAAAAAGCTTGCGTATAAAATTATCCGAAATACACTTTGAAAAAGGCGAAATTTCCGAAACGCTCCGTATGTCGTTTTCAGCGTCGGTGCAGCAGTCGGTAATGAATTTCGGCATACTTATGATACAGGGACTTGTCAACAGCTTCGGCACAACCGTTATGGCGGCGTTTACCGTTGCTGTAAAAATCGACACCCTTGCGTATATGCCCGCGCAGGAATTCGGAAATGCATTTTCCCTTTTTGTGTCGAGAAATTACGGCGCAAAGGAGTACGGCAGAATACGCGAATGTATCAAAAAGTCCTTTTTTATCTCGGCAGTATTCTGCATTGCGGTTTCGGCGGCGGTGGTCGTATTTTCCGAAAGCCTTATGAAAATTTTCGTGAAAGCCGAGGAGACCGGCATCATACATACAGGCGTGCAGTACCTTATGACCGAAGGCGCTTTTTACGTTGGAATAGGCATACTTTTTCTGCTGTACGGCTATTATCGTGGCATCAATAAACCCGAAATGTCCCTTATCCTGACAGTTATTTCCCTTGGAACGAGAGTTGCGCTTGCGTACCTTTTATCGGGATATGAAGCTATTGGCGTATTCGGGATATGGGTATCAATTCCCATAGGCTGGTTTCTTGCCGACGCTGCGGGACTTATTTACATGAAAATAAAACCGTATAAATAATTTTGTAAGGTATAGAAAAGAACGAAATTTGTCTATAATCGTATAACGCCGTTGAGCTTTGCTAAAGTTCAACGGCGTTTTTGGTCGGGTTATAGGATAAAACGCTTTGCTTTTAGTTAATTTATACAAAAACAAAAAAAAAAGTTTATAAAAATCGGGGAAATGCATAAAAATATATTGAAATATATTACAGTTTAAGGTATAATTTAAAGTGCTAAGGTATTCTTAAAAATGTTTGGAAGCAATGCTTCCGGGACTAAAATATATGTAATTTTTTGATTTATACACTTGTGAAAGGAGTATGGCTGTTTATGATTATCAGAAAAACAGACAGATTTTCAAGGGTTGTTGCGTTTATTACGGCATTTGCTATAGCAATGCTTACGGTAACGCTTATCCACAGGACAACTATTTCTGCCGAGGAGTCTTTTATTGAAGCATCGGATGAAACATTGGATGTTTCGGACAACTATGAGTCTTCGGAGGACGCTCCCGAAAGTCAAGACCCTGCCGATATGGAGGAAGATACAGGGGAAAACTCTGCCGATACGGGGGAGGAGTCTGACATTACGGTAGAACCACCTGCAGACAATGACATTTGGAACGATGATCCTTTTTTGGACATTGACGTTGATGATTATAACGACGGGATAGCTCTGCTTGATAATGCAAATATCACGATATCAGATGATAAAAAGAGAGTTGATGCAAACGTAGAAAACGCAGAAATTGTTAAACCCAGTTCTTGCGCTATAAGTAAAGCTGACGGTAAACCGTTAGAGGTAGGTGAGGAAGTTTACGACGGTGAAGTGCTTAGATTTATGTTTAATTGGACCATTGACGACAGTATTACAACCGCTTTCAATGACAAAGTACTTGTGTACGATATAACCGAACAGCTTCAGGGAATCGCTCTTTATGATAGTATATATCCACTTCAAACCGCTGATGGATTAGAGGCAGTTTACGAGATACAAAACACAACGGACGGTAAAACCTTGCTGCTTATTGAACCGATAAAAGGCTTTCAAGCAAACGCTACAGGCAGACATGGCTCTGTACGGCTTGATGGTGCGGTAAAGCTTTCCGGTTTTCCGGCAGGAAAAACTGATGTAACACTGGTATTTGTTGATGCTACAGCAGACGTTACTGCTCCATCACTGAATAATTCGATCACACCCTACAAATCGTGTATTGAACTGGAAGAAGTTGGCGGAAAATATTACCAAAAGTATCAGATAAAACTGGAGAACAACGGCAACCGCGACTCGAACGCAGCAACGGTTTTAGATATTCCCGGCAGCGCGCTTACAAGCTCACCCCTGGAAGCAACTATAGAGTACGGCAATTCATGGGATTCGGGATATAAACCGAAAGAATCGATAGCAGCAACTCCCAATGGGTCGGGATATACTTTTTCCGTGGATCCAATTAAAGCCGGCGGCGTTGCATATATCGAATATAAAATGGAAGTTAACACGAATG
>JAIEDQ010000194.1 GCA_029067895.1 Oscillospiraceae bacterium
TAAATAAATTAATTTTTAATCGATTTTTTATGAATAATTTTTTATCAATACTGATCGACGACGTTGTATTCTGCCTGATAATAATTATCCACGAGTTGGGACATTTTACCGTTGCAAAGCTTTGCGGCATAAGGGTGGACGAATTTGCAATAGGAATGGGTCCCGCGATATTCAAGAAGCGTAAGGGTGATACACTTTACACGGTAAGATTGCTGCCTATAGGCGGATTTTGCGCGATGGGCGAGGACGAGGAAAGGGAAACTCCCGACTCATTCCGTCAGAAGCCTGTGTGGGCGAGAATGGCTACGATAGTTGCAGGAGCGGTAATGAACCTTATTCTGGGATTTATTCTGTCGGCAGTTTTGATTTTGGTGGACGGCGGGGCTGTTTCCACCAAAATCGTATGGTTTGCGGACGACGCGGTAAGTCTTAAATACGGCTTGCAGCTTGAAGATACCATTGTGAAAATAAACGGCGTGCGGACTTTTTCTGTAAAGGACATAACCTATCAGCTGGGCAACGACGAGGACGGTGTTGTTGACTTTGTTGTTAAGCGCGGCGGCGAAACAGTCGTGGTAAACGGCGTTAAGTTTGCAATGGAGACCGACGAAGAAACCGGAAAAAACACGTTGCTTTACGATTTCAAGGTACTTAAAGAGAAAGTTACGCCCGCGAATATTTTTCCTTATGCGTTCAAAAATTCGGTGTACTACGGCAGGATAGTGTTGATGTCTTTGCGGGACATAATTGCCGGAAAATACGGACTGAACGATTTACAGGGGCCTGTGGGTATCGTGACAGTCATCAGCGATGTGTCGGAGCAGAGCGGCTTCGATTTCAGTTTTATTCTGGATATTGCAACGCTGGTAACGATCAATATCGGTATTTTTAACCTGCTCCCGCTTCCCGCGCTGGACGGCGGACGGTTCGTTTTCCTGCTTGTGGAGGCGATAAGGCGCAAGTCCCTGAAAGCTGAGACCGAGGGTATGATACATTTTGTGGGATTTGCGGCGTTAATGCTGCTGATGATATTTGTGACTTTCAACGACGTGAAAAATATTTTTGTAAAATAATTGGGGGAGAAAAATGAGCAGCTTTACAAAAAAATACACTGACGAAGAAATGAACGCCGCGCTGGGTGAGCTTCTTATTGGTGGCGAACGCTTGGAAACGGCGATGTACTGCCTTTTCAAGGAAACGGGATTTTTTGCCAGCAATAGCTCTGTCATCACGGGTTATGTGGGCGTGACCGACATGGGAAGGTTTGTTTTTTGCAAATACGGGCTTATTATGGACGAGTCCAACGCCTATAATATGGAGGATATTGTAAAAATTAAAATCCAGCCCTTGATTTTCGGACAGAAAATCATTACCATAGTTTTTGACGACGGCAAAAAGCATACGGTTAAATTCCAGTTTGCGCCTAAGGTAGCGGGTTCAAAGCTTCCCAATCAGGAACAGAATGCCGAGAAAATGCTTGAAATTCTTGAAGCTAAGCAAAATAAGCTGTAAGGGTGTGAAAGCTATGGCTGATTTTGTTTTTGATAAAGCTAACATTGACGATCTGGATTTATTGGTCGGACTGAGAATAGCATATCTGCTTGAAGATCACGGGACGATACCGCAGGAGAAGCTGACAAAAATATCGGAAAAGCTGCCTGTCTATTTCCGTAAGCATTTGAATAATGACCTGTTTGTTTATACGGCTAAATCCGAAAATGAGATCATAAGCTGCTGTTTTTTGATTGTTACGGAAAAACCGTCAAATCTTTCCTTTATCAACGGCACTGTGGGAACTGTATTGAACGTCTATACAAAGCCCGAATACAGGAAAAAAGGACTTGCGGGAAAGCTGCTGAAAATGCTGCTTGCCGATTCCGAAAAAATGGAACTTGACTTTGTGGAGCTGAAAGCGACCGATTCGGGCTATAATTTGTACAAGTCGATAGGATTTGAAGATGCGGTTTCAAAATACCATAATATGAAGATAATTATTAATTCTGATAATAAACTTTGACTTTCAATAAACTAATAAACTGTGAAAGGCGGTATAGTATGCGTTCTGTTCACGCTGTAAAGGTTGGAGACTGTACACTTGGCGGCAACAAAATTTACATACAATCAATGCTTAATATTCCCGCTTCCGATATTGAGGGAAATGTCCGTCAGGCAGTACAGCTTGAAAAAGCGGGCTGTGAGATAATCCGCGCGGCAATTCCCGATATGGCGGCGGTAAGGCTTATTCCTGCTATAAAAAGCGCGGTGACTATCCCTCTTGTTGCTGATATACATTTCGACTACAAGCTTGCTTTGGAAAGCGCTACCGCAGGTATTGACAAGATACGGATAAATCCCGGAAATATCGGTGACTTCGACAAGGTAAAGGCTGTGGCAAAGGCTTGTGCGGACAAGAATATCCCCATAAGGATAGGGGTAAATTCGGGTTCGCTGGAAAAGGATATCCTTGAAAAATACGGCTCTCCAACGGCGAAGGCTCTTGTTGAAAGCGCGCTTCGCCACGCGGAGCTTCTGGAGCGGTGCGATTTTCACGATATTGTTATCTCCATAAAATCCTCGGACGTGCCTACCATGATAAATGGCTATCGGCTTCTTGCGGAGAAAACCGATTACCCGCTCCATCTGGGAGTTACCGAGGCGGGGACAAAGCATATGGGTATCATTAAGTCTGCTGTTGGAATAGGCTCTCTGCTTGCGGACGGGATAGGCGAGACCATACGGGTATCCCTCACCGCAGACCCTGTTGAGGAAATATACGCTGCAAAGGATATTCTTACCGCTGTGGGCAAAGGGCAGGGTGTAAAGCTTGTTGCCTGTCCAACCTGTGGAAGAACCAAAATCGACCTTATACCGCTTGCGGAAAAGGTTGAAGCGGCAGTCAGGGACATTGACAAGGATATTACAGTCGCAGTCATGGGCTGTGTGGTGAACGGTCCGGGAGAATCCCGCGAGGCTGACGTTGGTATTGCAGGCGGGGACGGCTGTGCTGTGCTGTTCCGAAAGGGTGAGATCGTGCGGAAGCTTCCCGAAGAGGAAATTCTTACGGCTTTGCTTGAGGAAATAGAAAAACTTTAGGATCGGTGAAACTTTAATGCTTATAAAAGAACTTTTTTCCGATTATATTTCGGACATACCCAACTCCATAGGCAGGGGCGAGGTGCTGAAGCTTGTGCACAGCGAGAAAAGCCGAGAGCTTGCGGTGTTTGCGTCCTATGAACAGCTTCAGAAGTACGAGTATGTAATGGACTTTGAGAAAGCCATGAGAAACGATCTTGGAATACACGGTTTTACTCTGAACTGCCGCTACACTCCCACGCTTTTCAGCGAAAAGGCAATGCCCGAAATCGTTGCAATGCTTAGGCGCAGACTGTACGTTGTCAACGGTCATCTTGACAAGGCGGACTACGTTTTCGGCGACGGAACAGTTACTGTAAACGTTAACGGCGCAGGATACGGTACTCTGAAAAAAGCGGGTGTTGAGACTGAGCTTGAAAAGCTGATACGTGAGGTCTTTTCTGTAAATGTTAAGGTCAGTTTGTCCGAGGGCAGTTTTCAGTCCGCGGAGGACGACTATGCCGAAAGAATGGCACAGATCATTTCGGAAATGCCGGTACCGCAGGAGGCTCCGCCCGAAGAGGGATATCCGGACGGCAGGGACGCTGCGCCTGTTCCCAAAGAGCCTGTTATTACCATTGATTTCAAGGATCTGCCTATCCTTAAGGACGGCGCAAAGCTTATCAAGGGCAGAACGATAGATTCGCCTGTTATTAACATTTCCGACATAAACAGCAAGATGAGCAACATTACCGTGTGGGGAGACGTGTTTGACTATTCCGAAAAAGAGATTCGCACCAAAAACGGAGAAAAACGCGTTGTGTCCATGAGCATAACCGATTATACAAGCTCTATTTCGGTGAAAAGCTTTGAGAACAAGGAGGACGAAAACGTACTTGCCGCATTCAAAAAGGGCGGTACTGTCCTGCTTAAAGGAAAAGCTGACTTTGACACATTTGACAACGAGTTCGTGATCAAAGCTAATGACATCATGCAGGTTGGCAAAACAGAGCGCAAGGACACTGCCGAGGAAAAGCGTGTGGAGCTTCACTTGCACACAAATATGTCCGCTATGGATGCGGTAACTCCTGCGTCAAAGCTGATTGAAAGAGCGCATTCATGGGGACACACCGCTATGGCAATCACCGACCACGGCGTTGCACAGGCGTTCCCCGAAGCTGCTTCGGCTGCGGCTAAGATACGCAAGAATGGCGGGGAGTTCAAGGTGATCTACGGCTGCGAAGCTTATTCGGTAAACGACAGGACCAATGCGGTAAACGTATTCAAGGACGTTTCACTGAACGGCGAGGTAATTGTTTTCGACATAGAGACCACGGGCTTCAGCGCTCAGGCGGACAGAATAATTGAAATAGGCGCGGTAAGGGTAAAGGGTCTGGAGATAGAAGATACATTTCAGACCTTTGTTGATCCCGACAGGAATATTCCCGCACGAATAACGGATCTGACAAGCATTACCGACGACATGGTAAAGGGTGCGCCGTCTCAGGAGGAAGCTATAAAAAAATTCATAGAATTCTGCGGACAAGCTCCCGTGCTTATCGCACATAACGCAAGCTTTGACTGCTCCTTTATAAACGCAGGATGTGAACGGTACGGCATTGATTTCAGCTTTTCCACCATTGATACCGTTAAGATGAGCAGAAGTATGCTTCCGCACCTGAAAAAGCACAAGCTTGACTATGTTGCAAAGGATTTGGGTCTGGGAGATTTCAACCATCACCGCGCGGACGACGACGCAAAAATGCTGGCAAGAATTTACATTATTCTTATCGGCAGACTTATCGAAGAGCATAAAATAACCAATATCAGCGAGATAAACAAATGCGTGCTTAACGTAGACCCGCGCTCGCTAAGGACTTATCACCAGATCATTCTTGTTAAGAATGCTATTGGTCTGAAAAACCTCTACAAGCTGATATCTTACGGAAACATCAAATACTTCAAGCGTAATCCGCGCATACCTATTTCCGAGCTTATGGCTCACCGCGACGGACTTATTGTCGGCAGCGCCTGCGAAGCGGGAGAGGTTTTTTCTGCGGTAAAGGACGGTCACTCATGGGAGAGCATTAAGGAGACCGCACGCTTTTACGATTATCTGGAGATACAGCCTATCGCAAACAACGCCTTTCTTATCCGCGACGAGGAGTACCCCAATATCACCTCCGAGGAGGACTTGCGCGATCTCAACAGAAAGATCGTTCAGCTTGGCGAGGAGCTGAATATTCCAGTTGTGGCGACCTGCGACGTTCACTTTATGGACAAGGCTGACGGGATTTTCAGGAAAATACTTACATACCAGAAATTCAAGGACGCGGAAAATCAGGCTCCGCTGTACCTCCGTACCACAGATGAAATGCTGGAGGAATTTTCTTATCTTGGCGAGGAAAAGGCTTACGAGGTAGTTGTTACAAATACCAACAAGATCGCGGATATGGTAAGTCCAGACGTTGTGCCTATCCCGCCGGGAACGTTCACTCCCGAAATTCCCGGAGCGGAGGAGGACTTGGAGCGCATTTCTTGGGAAAGGTGCAAATCAATATACGGCGATCCTGTTCCAGAGCTTGTGGCAAAGCGTCTCGACCGTGAACTTACATCTATCATAAAGCACGGCTTTGCGGTACTCTATATGATCGCCCAGAAGCTTGTTGCTAACTCAAATGAGCATGGCTATCAGGTAGGTTCACGTGGTTCGGTAGGTTCGTCCTTTGTGGCTTCAATGGCGGGAATATCCGAAGTAAACCCGCTTCCACCACACTATGTCTGCCCAAATTGCAAGCACAGCATTTTTATTACGGACGGTTCCGTAGGTTCGGGTTACGATCTTCCCCCGAAAAACTGCGAGAAGTGCGGTACTCTCTATAACCGCGACGGACACGACATTCCCTTTGAAACGTTTCTGGGATTTGACGGAGACAAAGCTCCCGATATTGACCTTAACTTTTCGGGCGAATATCAGACCTTTGCTCACAAGTATACCGAAGAGCTGTTCGGCAAGGACAACGTTTTCAAGGCGGGAACTATCGGCACGGTCGCAGACAAGACTGCTTACGGTTATGTTAAGCATTACCTTGACGAAAAGGGAGAGGTCGCTTCAAAAGCGGAGGTAAACCGCCTTACTATCGGCTGTACGGGTGTTAAGCGCACTACGGGTCAGCACCCGGGAGGAATGGTTGTTGTTCCGTCCAAGTTTGAGGTTTACGACTTCACACCTGTTCAGCACCCTGCCGAAGACCCCAATTCCATTTTTACGACCACTCACTTTGACTTCCATTCGCTTCACGATACCATTCTGAAGCTTGACGAGCTGGGACACGACGTTCCCACGCTCTATAAGCATCTTGAGGACATGACGGGAAGAAAAACGGGAGATATTTTCCCCGGAGACGAAAAGGTTATAAGCCTGTGTACTTCCACCGAGGCGCTGGGCGTAAAGCCAGAGGATATCGACTGCGAGACGGGAACGCTGGCTATCCCCGAAATGGGTACGCCATTTGTACGCGGAATGCTTATCGAGGCGAAGCCGAAAAACTTCTCCGACCTGTTGCAGATATCGGGACTTTCCCACGGTACGGACGTTTGGCTGGGAAACGCACAGGAGCTTATCAAAGAGAACATCTGCACTATTTCGGACGTTATCGGAACCCGTGACAGTATCATGACATATCTTATCTATCACGGACTTGACCCCAAGCTGTCCTTCAAAATTATGGAGATCACCAGAAAGGGAAATGCTCCCAAGCTTTTGACGGACGAAATGAAGCAGGATATGCTTGCTCACGACGTTCCTCAGTGGTACATTGACAGCTGTCTGAAGATCAAGTATATGTTCCCGAAGGCTCACGCGGCGGCGTATGTTACGGCGGCGATGAAGCTGGGGTGGTACAAGGTCTACGAGCCGCTGGCGTTCTATGCGACTATATTTACGGTTCGCGGAGAGGATTTCGACGCGGAGACCGCCGTGCAGGGCAGGGAAGCGGTCAAGTTCAAGATATCGGAGCTGCGGAACAAGGGCAACGAGCGTACCGCAAAGGAATCCGCCACGTACGATATGCTGATGATCGTGAACGAAATGATGGCGCGGGGATTTGAGTTCCTGCCGATAGACGTTTACAAGTCGGACGCGGCAAAATACAAGATCGAGGACGGAAAGCTCAGGCTGCCGTTTTGTTCCGCAAAGGGCGTCGGCGTGAACGCGGCAAAGGCGATCTACGACGCGGTTCAGGAGGGCGACCTGCTTTCGATAGACGAGCTTCAGGAGCGCAGCGGTGCGACAAAATCCGTTATTGAAACTCTTGAAAGTATCGGCGCTCTGGACGCTTTGCCCAAGTCCAACCAGATATCGCTGTTCTGAAATTGAAAAAAATTCTGAAATACTATTGACAACTACAAGATAATGTGATATCATAATACCAAGGTATTACAGTATCACTTTACTAAGATAAAAGGAGATAACAAATGAACAGATACGACCTAATAACTCCCGAGGGTACAAGCGATCTGCTTTTTGAGGACTGCGCAATGCGCCGCAGCCTTGAGGAAAAGCTTTCGGGAATTTTCAAATCAAAGGGTTACTGCGAGATCGTGACCCCCGGACTTGAATTTTTTGACGTGTTCAATCTTAATTCAAGGTACTTCCCGCAGGAGAGTATGTATAAGCTTTCGGACAACAAGGGACGTCTGCTTGTAGTTCGTCCAGACTCGACCATGCCTATAGCAAGAGTTGCGGCAACGAGGCTGAGGGACGCGGAGCTTCCGCTGAGACTTTATTACCGTCAGAACGTTTACCGCAACAAGCCTGTTATGCGCGGCAGAAGCGACGAGATACACCAGATGGGAATAGAGCTTATCGGTTCGGATTCTAAAAGAGCTGACCTTGAAGTCATTTCAAGCGCGATAGAGGTGCTGGCTTCTTTTGAAAATGATGACTTCCGCTTTGAACTGGGAGATATCGGATTCTTCCGCGAGCTTGTGAACAAGCTTGACGCGGATACCGCCGCAAAGGAGGAAATACGCAGTCTTATTGAAGTGAAGAATTATCCCGCTCTGAACGACCTGCTTGACAGTATCGGAGACAACGATATCACAAAGGCGCTGAAACAGCTCCCCAGACTTTTCGGCGGCGAGGAGGTCTTTGACAAGGCGGCGGAGCTTTACGACGATGAAAAGATCAGAAGCGTTATTTCGGGTCTTAGAGACCTGTACAACCGCCTGATAGAGCTTGGCTACGGCGGAAAAATTACCATTGATCTTGGTATTGTCAACAAGCTTGACTATTACACGGGCGTGGTTATGAAAGGCTATTTGCAGGGCTACGGCGACGCTGTTCTTTCGGGAGGACGCTATAACAAGCTTCTTGCCGAGTTCGGATACGACGTTCCCGCGACGGGATTTGCGGTAAATGTGGACGCTGTCGCAAAGGTCATGAAGCAGTCTCATACATATTCCGCTCCCGTACCCGACGTTATAGTTTACGGCGCGGACGGCTTTGTCATGGAAGCGATAAAGTATGCAAACGATCTTCGCGGTAAAGGCTTGGTCGTTGAAAATTCGGTTTTTGATTCCTATGATGAGACTAAGGCTTATGCCGCCAAAAAGGGAATTGCCAGAACGGTTCATATAGGTGAGACCGTTACAGAAGAAAATATTAACGGAGGACGCTTAAATGGATAATGAAAAAAGACCTCTGAGAATTGCTCTGACAAAGGGCAGACTTGAAAAGGATACGGTCGGTCTGCTGGAAAAAATAGGCTACGACTGCACGGCTGTCCGCGAAAAGGGAAGAAAGCTTATCCTGCCTGTAGGAGACTCGATTGAAGTGGTTCTTGCAAAGGCTGCGGACGTTATCACATACGTTGAGCACGGCGTTTGCGACATGGGCGTTGTGGGCAAGGATACTATTATGGAAATGAGCGGCAAGTTCTTTGAGCTTGTAGATTTAGGCTTCGGCAGGTGCAAATTTGCTCTTGCAGGAAAGAAAGGCGTGGACTTCTATCAGGGCTACGGCGTAAAGACCATTGCTACAAAATATCCCAACGTTTCACGTTCTTTTTTTGAAAAAAAGGGCATGGACGTTGATATAGTAAAAATAGAGGGAAGCGTGGAGCTTGCTCCGCTGCTTAATCTGTCGGACGCAATCGTGGATATTGTGGAAACGGGTACGACATTGAAAGAAAACGGTCTTGAGGTGTTTGAGGATATCGCTCCCATCTCTGCAAGACTTATTGTGAATACGGTCAGCCTGAAGCTGAGACAGCAGGAGATCGAATCGCTGATCAAGATGATAGAAGAAAATTTGTGAAAGGGTGTTCCGAAAGATGATAAGAAAAATAATTGCCGACGGCAAATGTGAAACGGAATTTCTTAAAGAGGTTGAAAAACGCAACGGCGAAACGGATAAAAAGGTCACGGAAATCGTGTCCGAAATTATAGAAAACGTTAAGACCAACGGTGACAAGGCTGTAAAGGACTATACTTTACAGTTTGACGGAAAGCTTCCCGAATATTACGAAGTACCGTTAGAGGTAATTCAGGACGCGCTTACCGAAGCTGACGAGAAGTTTACAAGCGCGCTGCTGAACGCTATGGAGAATATTTCGGCTTTCCACAGCCGTCAGAAGGAACAGGGCTTTATTGACCCTCACGACAACGGCGTTATTCTGGGTCAGCGTGTGAGAGGTCTTGAAAGAGTAGGACTTTACGTTCCCGGCGGTACGGCGGCGTATCCCTCCTCGGTACTGATGAACGCTGTTCCCGCCAAAATCGCGGGCGTTAAGGAAATCATCATGATAACCCCTCCGCTTAAAGACGGCACGCCTAACAAGGATATTCTTGCGGCGGCGGCAATATGCGGTGTGGACAGGGTTTTTCTTGCAGGCGGAGCGCAGGCTGTGGCGGCTCTTGCATACGGCACGGAGACTATACCAAAGGTTGACAAGATAGTAGGTCCCGGAAATATTTTCGTTGCTACCGCAAAGAAGCTTCTGTACGGCAAGGTTGACATTGACATGATAGCGGGTCCCAGCGAGATTTTAGTTGTTGCGGACGAAACTGCCAATCCCAAATATCTTGCCGCTGATCTTATGTCTCAGGCGGAGCATGACAAGCTTGCTTCGGCTATACTTATTACAACAAGCGATGATATTGCCGACAAAACTATTGCCGAGCTTGAAAGACAGTGCAGCGCTCTTTCGAGAAAAGAGATAATTGAAAAGTCCCTGTCTGATTACGGCGCGGTCATTGTTACCGATTCGATAGACAGAGCCATTGAGCTTGCAAACGGACTTGCTCCCGAACACCTTGAAATGCAGGTGGAAAATCCCATGCAGTATATCGGTCAGATAGACAATGCGGGTTCGGTATTTTTGGGTAAGTACGCTCCCGAGCCTTTGGGCGATTATTTCGCGGGACCCAACCACGTCCTGCCCACAAGCGGTACGGCAAGGTTCTTCTCGCCGCTTTCGGTAAACAGCTTTACAAAGCGTTCCAGCTTTATTTACTACACGGAACAGGCTCTGCTTGACGCAAGAGACGATATTGTATGCATCGCCGAAAGAGAGGGGCTTACCGCTCACGCAAACGCTATAAAGGTAAGATTTGAATAAACCGGAAGGAAATTGATATGTACGAACTTAACTCCAAACTGAAAAAAATAGAACCATATGACCCTATCGAGGGAAACTACCAAATCAGACTTGACGCAAACGAGTCCTTTTTCAACGTAAATGACAAGCTGAAAGACAAGATAGCGGAAGCTGTTTCAAACGTGCAGCTTAACCGCTATCCCGATCCTATGGCTGCTGAAGCTGTCAAGGCTTTTGCCGACTACTATGGGATATCTGAAAAATATGTCACGGCGGCAAACGGCTCCGACGAGCTTATAAGCATTATCACAAGCTGTTTTCTGGAAACTGACGACAAGATTTTGACGCTGTCGCCCGACTTTTCCATGTATGCTTTTTATGGAAGTCTGTATGAACTGAACGTTGATACGCTGCCGAAAGAGGCTTCATTGCAGATAAGCATACCCAAAGTTATTTCTTACTGCAACAACAATAAGATCAAGGCGGTGATTTTTTCCAATCCCTGCAACCCCACGTCGCTGGGCGTTACTAGACAGGACATTATAAAGCTTGTGAAAAATGTGTTCTGCCTTGTAATTGTGGACGAGGCGTACATGGACTTCTGGGATCAGAGTATCCTTGACGAGGTGGAGAATTACGACAATCTTATCGTTCTCAAAACATGTTCAAAATCCATGGGTCTGGCAGGACTCCGCATGGGCTTTGCCGTAGCGGGGGACACTATTACAACTGCCCTCAGAAGCGTTAAGTCTCCCTATAATACCGACTCTATCTCTCAGGCGGTATGCGGAACAGTGCTTAAAGAAAAGGAGCTTCTTGAAAATCTGTGCGCTCAGATAGTGGAAAGCAGAAAAGCTTTACAGGAGGAAATTCTTGCGCTTTCAAAAAAATACGTCAAGCTTGAAAAGGTATACGATTCGGTAACGAATTTCGTGTTTATTAAAACGTCCTTGTCAAAAGAATTGTATGAACGGCTTCTTGAAAGGTCTATCGCAATAAGATTTATGGGAAGCTACATCAGAATTACCGCGGGAAGCAGCGAGGAAAACGCTGCCGTGGTTAAGGCTCTTGATGAAATTCTCGGCGAAATTGAAAGGGAGGATCAGGTGTGAGACCTGCTGAAATCACCAGAAAACCCAAGGAGACTGACATTACCGTAAAGCTTGACCTTGACGGTGGAAACGTGGATATTTCAACGGGAATAGGCTTTTTCGACCATATGCTGACTGCATTTGCGGTACACGGCGGAATGGGTCTTACCGTAAAAGCCGTTGGCGACTTGCAGGTGGACGGACATCACACCGTCGAGGACGTTGGTATCGTCCTCGGAAAAGCCTTTAAAGAGGCAATCGGCGATATGAAAGGCATTGCACGCTACGGCACGACTTTTATTCCCATGGACGAGGCTCTCGGCTTTGCAAGCATAGACATAAGCGGCAGACCGTTTTTGGTGTTCGACGCAAAATTTTCCGACAGCAGGATAGGGGAATTTGATACCTGTCTTACGGAGGAATTTTTCCGTGCCTTTGCCTTTAATGCGGGAGTTACTCTGCACCTTAAATGCGAGTACGGCAAAAACGACCACCATATTGCGGAGGCTCTTTTCAAGGCGGCGGCTCATGCGGTAAAAGCCGCTAAAGCTGTCTCGGGCAGCGAAATTCTTTCCACAAAGGGAGTGCTTTGATGATAGCGGTAATTGACTACGGAGCGGGAAATATTTTCAGCGTAAAAAATGCGCTGGATTATCTCGGCTGCGAAAATAAGCTTACAAAGTCCGCCGACGACATAAAAAACGCCGACGGCATAATTCTGCCCGGAGTGGGAGCGTTTCCATGGGCAATGAAAATGCTGAACGAAAGCGGTCTTGTGGACACGATAAAATCCGAAGCGAAAAAGAAGCCGTTTCTGGGCATATGTCTGGGTATGCAGCTTCTTTTCGAGAAAAGCTATGAGTTTGAGGAGTGCGCAGGTCTGGGACTTATCGGCGGCTATGTCGATAAAATTCCCGACGAGGGTCTTGTTATTCCCCACATGGGCTGGAACAAGCTTGAAATAAACCACGAATGTCCTCTGTTTGAGGGACTTTCCGAAAATGAGTATGTTTATTTTGTACATTCCTATAAGGCTTTTTGCGGCGAGAAAAATCTGTATGCCTACTGCGAATACGGCAGCAAGGTTGCGGCTGTTGTCTCGGACGGCAACACCGTTTTCGGAGCGCAGTTCCACCCCGAAAAAAGCGGGGAAACAGGTTTGAAAATGCTGAAAAATTTTGTTGGTATGGCGAAGTGAGCGTTATGATAGAAAAGAAAAAAGACATAGTTCATTTGATAATTGGATATCTGGGAGCTTTTCTCGGATTGTACGGTGTAGTCTCTTTCAATCAGTTTGTATTGATATCGCTGCCTTTGTGGTTAAGAATGGTAAGTATGATAGTCATATACTGGCTGATCGCATTAGTTCCTGTAATTATAATGATTGTCAGCAAGGATAAGCTCGCCGATTATTGGAATACCGATAAAATCGGGTATCAGATACTTACGGGTGTTTTGATCGGTATAGCTATGTCTCTTGTATTAACTTTAGTACCGCATTTGGCTGGGTTCGGAGCATACGTTGACAACGGGAAAAGGTACATATATTTATGGCAATTTGTATATGAATTTTTTTATTGTATTGCAGCAATTGGTTTTGTTGAGGAATTAGTATTCCGTGGATTTGTTTATAACAGGATCAAAAAAATCAGTCAGAATGAAATTGCGGCTGTTATTGGTTCTTCCGTTCTTTTCGGTGTATTTCATCTGTTCGGAGGGAATATTGTTCAGATGATAATGACAGCGTTTTTAGGAGCTTTTTGGTGCATATGCAGGCTAAAGATAAAAAATTGTTCTTTTTTGTCCCTGATAATTGCTCACGGTATATACGATGCGCTGATAACCGTTTGGGCGTCGGTTTTGCTGTAACGGAGGTAAATCATGTTTAAGTTTTTCAAGCTTTTCGGCAGCCAATATCTTGGCTTTTGGGCATTTGGCTTGCTGTTGTTTGCCGTGCAGGAAATTCCCTACATGGTGATGCCGTTGTTCAAATTACAAACAAATCCAATCATGAATATGCCGGAATCGTCGCAAATTCTTGAAATATTGGAAAAGGTTCTCGGCTCGCTGTGTATAGCCTTTATGCTCTTTATCGTGAATAAAGATTCAAATTTATTTTTGCCCGCGGAGGGTAAAGAGAGAATATTTTTTGTTTTGGCAGTTATAGTTTTGCTGCTGAATTTCATTGGGTGGGGCATTTATTTTGGCGGACATCAAAGTGTTTTTGTAATGATGTTTTTTATGGTAGTTATGCCGCCATTGTTTTACTTTTTTATAGGGCTTTTGAGAAAAAATATTTTACTCACGGTTACGGCAGTTCCGTTCTTAATAATTCATTTTATCCATGTTTTAGGAAATTTAAGATTGGATAACTAAAAAAGTGTGGAAACAGGTTTGAAAAATGATAAACTGAAATTTTTGGAGATTAAACTATGGAGTATATGTTTGAAACAGAGCATTTGAAAGTAAGAAAATTTAAGATTGAAGACGCACAATGCTTGTATGAAAATCATTTAGAGGAAGAAGTTAAGAAATGGATCCCGAATGAAAGCTATGCTGATATCGAAGAAACACAAGGTGCAATTAATTTTTATGTTGATTGTGTAAATGGCGGACATTTACCGTATGTATTAGCTGTCGAATTAAAAGGAACAGGTGAATTGATAGGTGACACTGGCGTAAATGAAGTTGAAGAAAAAACAAACGAAGTTGAAATAGGCTATACAATCTGCAAAAAGCACAGCGGAAAAGGTTATGCTACCGAATTATTAAACGCAATGACTAAATTTATTGTTTCGGCTTTTGGAATTAACGTTCTGTACGGTCGTGTTATGCGTGGAAATAATGCTTCTGTGAGGGTTCTCGAAAAGAGTGGTTATGTTTTTGTTAAAGAAGAATTCGGAGCAGAAGATGACCCTTACGGTAATGGAATGTTGATATATATGCAGGAATACTAAAATTTACTGTAATTGAACAAGGAGAT
>JAIEDQ010000195.1 GCA_029067895.1 Oscillospiraceae bacterium
ATACAAATTTTTATCTATTCAAACGTTTGTTTTGGACTATTTGCAACAATCTTTTCCAAACATTTACAAAATGTTCTTAAAGAGGACAGCCATTGGAAAAATCAGCGATACGGAAGTATGTATTCGCTTGGAAGCCTTTTAGTTTTGCTTTTTATATTGACAGAAATTGTTTTTTAAAGTATAATAATTTTAAGTCTCAAAGCGTAGAAAGGATGCTTGCAATGCGTATAGATTTTCATTCACATATTCTGCCGGGCATGGACGACGGGGCTTCGGATATAAATGAGTCCCTTGCCATGCTGAAAATGCTGTCCGATTCAAAGGTGGACAAGGTGGTGCTTACCCCCCACTTTTACCGCCAGAACGAGAATATAGCCTCCTTTCTGAGCCGCAGGGAAGCCGCCTTTGAAAAGCTTTCCGCCGCCGCTGAGGAGGTGCGCGGCTGTCCCGAGCTTATACTCGGTGCGGAGGTCTACTTCTATCCGTCCCTTTCCTCCGACCCCGATTTCTCCAAGCTGTGCATCGGCGATACAAGCTACATTCTGCTTGAACTGCCATTCGATCAGTTCCACGACAATTTTTACAGCAGCTACTCCAAATTCCACAACAACTGCGAGCAGAAAATAATTTTCGCACACATCGAAAGATACCTCAGCTTCGGAAACTCTCCGCAGGACATCATGCGTATTTTCGAGTACGGCACTGCTCTGTGCCAGATGAACTGCTCCTCGCCGCTGGAAGCGAGCCTGCTGAAAAGGAAAACCATGCTCCGCTTTGCTTCGGACGGTCTTATAAGCGCGGTCGGAACGGACGCGCACAACACGTCCCACCGCCAGCCAATGTACGGAAAGGCTGAGAAGCTGATCGTTTCAAAGTGCGGACAGAAAACCTTTGACAATATCTGCCGCAGAAGCGAGATGATACTTGAGGACAGGAGCGTAAGAGAAATAATCCATACCAATACATAAAACTGCCGCATAAAGCCTATGGACTTTATGCGGTATTTTATTGTTCTGTTCAGCGGGACATAGGAGTAATACGCGTTTGCTGGCTTATTTCGGAGCCGTCATCCGCGACCTTTACTACCACGACGGTGTCGGTGTTTATGCCTCCTCTTTCCGTTGTCGTATAGGCGTAAGCGAATGTGGGAAAATCGTATACTATAATATAGCTCCCTTGAGGAGGTTCGTCTGCTGTACTGCTGAACATGACTTCCTCCCCGTCAAGTGAGAAAGAATATGCGACATATTCAACCATCTCGCCGAGATTATCCGCGTCGGAGATTGCATAATAATCGGCGGTAACACTCTCAACAACATAATCGTCGGAAACGGCAGTACCGTATAGAGCGGTCGTTTCCGAATACTCGTATGCGTCAGCGGCAGATATTTCCGAAGCGGCCATGCTCATGCCGTAAGATATATCTGCGTAGGGCATAACGATAACATTCAGCGCGACTGCCGCTGCCGCCGAAACAGCCGAGGCGAAAAATCCCGCAAGCGCGGACTTCCTTTTGGTCATAACGCCTTTCACGCGTTCCTCCAGCTTTCCTCCCGCGAAGCTTCCCGCAAGGGGAAAACGCGGAATACAGCGGCTTTCCTCAACGCTTATAAGGGACAGCGCGTAATCCTCGGGAGCAGCTTTTCCGCAGTACAGAGCGGTCTCGTCGCAGGCAAGCTCAATGTCGCGGTTGGCGAGGACAAACATCACCCAAGCCATAGGATTGAACCAATGCACCGCCGCGCATACTGCAATGACCGTCTTGAAAAGCGCGTCGAAACGTTTTATATGTGCAAGCTCGTGGCAAAGGACGTTCCTCACGCCCTCTCCGTTGAGTTCCATGCTTTTTGGCAGGATTATCACGGGCGCGAAGATACCGTATGTAAGCGGGGTATCCGTCCTGTCCGAAACAAGCAGACGTACGCGGCGCGTTATGCCGAAATCCTTTTTAAGCTGTGAAATATCATAGTCAGCGGGCAGGGCGCAGGAAAAAGTCCGCCTTGTTTTAATGTGGGTGAAAACAAAAAACGCGCTCACGAAAGCAACTCCGCAAAGCCATATGCATTCGCAGATAAAAAGGCTGTTTCCCGAAACCGGAACGGACACCGACACGTTTACCACTGCACTTGATACCGTTCTGACGGCTTCGGCGGCGGGTGAAGCGGAATAAGCGACCTCCGTCACAGCCGTATCGGGCGCGACCGTTTCCGAAGCGGCAATGCCTCCGAACGGCAGCAATAGCTTTGCCGCGGCTATAAGCCACAGGGCGGACAAGACCCGCTTTGGCAGCTTTTTGAACATTGCCAGCCGCATAAACATTATCACAGCGATGACCGCCGCTGCGGACAGGCTTCCTCCGATAATATCCATGGAAGTTCTCCTTTACTTGAGTTTATTGACAAGCTCTTTAAGGCGCTGTATCTCCTCGCGGGACAGCCTGTCCGAGCTTAGCAGCGAAGCCGCCAGCATATCCGCCGAGCCGTTGTACATCTTGCTTATCAGCTCGTCGGTCTCATACTCGCGGGCGTCCTCCAGTGAGACCTCCGCGTGGCAGATAAAGTTCGGGTCGGTGCGGCTCACCGCGCCCTTGTCGATACATTTTTTTATTACGGTATAGGTGGTGGTCTTGCTCCAGCCCGCCTGTCCTCCGAGAGCGGCGGCGATATCCTTTGCGCTTGTGTCGCCGTTTTCCCACAGCACCTGCATTACCTTCAGTTCGGAATCAAATAGCTTCATTTTTATTACCCCATATTCTATTTTGATAGAATATATTTTACCATGCTTTCAGACTTTTGTCAACAGTTTTTTCACAGTTTTATGTGCGGAAATCCGCGCAGTTTTACAAGCAGACCCGTATGGATCATATTACGGTACAGCACGTTCTCCCAAAATTTTAAAAAATTTTTTGCGTATAAACCGCGCTGCTGCGCAAATGTTACTTTTAAGTAACTATGCCACAAAAAAGTGCCTGCTTTACAAGCGCGGAAAGCTATGATATGATATAAGCAGGGAAAGATATCAGGCGCAAATAATTTCAGTCGGCAAAGGGAGAGGCGTGTCATTATGGCAGAGGAAAAATTAATGTACCTTATAAAATATCTGCTTTCGGAGGATAACCGATATGAACAAATAAGCATTCCCGAAAGTGCGGGGGAGCGGTTCAAGCTGTTCCGCAGTCTTGTGAATATCCGTCCGCCAAAGCCCGCTTCGGAGGAGTTCCTTGCAGTCCAGGACGAATTTCTGAAAGAGGAGACCGCCTTAAAGGGCATTACGGATATTGCGGACTTAGCGCCGATCGAGAACGGAATTTATCTTTGGAAAGGCGATATTACAACGCTGAAATGCGGGGCGATAGTCAATGCCGCAAACTCGCAGATGTTAGGCTGTTTTCAGCCTTGCCACAGCTGTATCGACAACGCTATCCACACCTTTGCGGGAGTACAGCTTAGACTTGAATGCGCCGACATTATGAACAGGCAGGGCTGCGAGGAGCCTACGGGTACGGCAAAGATCACGTCCGCGTACAATCTTCCCTGCGGTCATATTATCCATACGGTGGGACCTATCGTAAACGGCAGACTGAACGATACCCATTGCAGGCTGCTTGAAAGCTGCTACGTCTCGTGCCTTGAAACAGCGGTCAGGAATAATGTGCAAAGCATTGCTTTCTGCTGTATTTCTACGGGAGTGTTCGGTTTTCCGCAAAAGGAAGCGGCTGAAATCGCAGTAAAAACGGTGAGAAAATTTCGGGAAAACCATGATATTGAGGTGATATTCAATGTTTTTACAGAAAAAGACTTTGCGGTCTACAGCAGATTACTCGGCTGAAATAATTCGGCTCAAAAACGCTTTGAACGCTGCCGACGCCGTTGTTATAGGCGCGGGTGCGGGACTTTCCACCGCTGCGGGATTTACCTACACAGGCGAACGGTTTGAAAAATATTTCTCCGATTTTATAAAGAAATACGGCTTTACGGATATGTATTCGGGAGGATTTTATCCCTTTGAAACTCCCGAAGAACATTGGGCGTACTGGTCGAGATATATTTACTGCAACCGCTATACGGACGTGGACAACGGCGTATATAAACGGCTTTTCGGGCTTGTAAAGGATAAGGACTATTTCGTGCTGACCACAAACGTCGATCACCAGTTTCAGAAAGCGGGATTCGATAAAAAGCGGCTTTTCTACACTCAGGGTGATTACGGCTTGTTTCAGTGCGGCGAGCCTTGTCACAACGAGACCTACGACAATGAAGAAGCCGTCCGCAGAATGTTTGCGGAGCAGAAAAATATGCGCGTCCCCGCGGAGCTTGTTCCAAAGTGTCCCAAGTGCGGAAAGCCTATGACAATGAATCTGCGCGCGGACAACAAATTCGTGCAGGACGATGGCTGGTACAGGGCAAGCGAGCGTTACTGCAAATTTATCGGAGACCACGAGAATGCGAATATTTTGTTCCTTGAGCTTGGAGTGGGCTATAATACGCCCGCGATAATAAAATTTCCGTTCTGGCAGATGACGGCGGAAAATCCGAGGGCAGTCTATGCCTGCGTTAATTTCGGAGAGGCGTTTTGTCCCGAAGAGATAAGGGATCAGTCGATCTGTCTGAATGCGGACATAGCCGAGGTTATCGGTCTGCTGAAAGAATAAACATAAAAAATTCCTCCGCTTTTTTCGGGAGCGGAGGAATTTTATATATAGTATGCGGCGGTTCAAAGCGGTACAGCCAATAGCGCGGACACGGATATTTTCAGTTTCTCACATCAGCCACGACCCTGCCGTCGGCAATGCGTATCGTCCGCGCCGCCTGTGCCGCGACCGCGTCGTCGTGGGTAATGATTATCACCGTTTTTCCCTGAGCGTTAAGGTCGTACAGAATGCGCATTACCTCTTTTCCGCAGCGGCTGTCAAGGTTTCCCGTGGGCTCGTCCGCAAGGATAACGGGCGGTTCGGCGGCGATCGCACGCGCTATGGCAACCCTTTGCTGCTGACCTCCCGACATTCTGCTCGGCAGATGCTCCATGCGGCTGCCGAGCGATACCTTTTGCAGGGCGTGTACCGCAAGCTCGCTCCTTACGTTTTTGGACATTCCGCGGTACATCAGCGGCAGCTCAACGTTTTCTTTTGCGGTAAGAGCGGGTATCAGATTGAAGCTCTGGAAAATAAAGCCTATCTCCCTGTTCCGTATTTGGGACAGCTTTTTCTCGCCCAGCTCCTTTACGGACATTCCGTCAAGCAGGTAATCCCCCGCGGTCTGAACGTCCAGACAGCCCAGCAGGTTCATAAGCGTGGATTTTCCCGACCCCGACGCTCCCGCGACTGCGACAAATTCCCCGCGGTTTACCGTCAGCGAAACGTCCTCCAGCGCGGACACGCGGCTTTCCCTCTCTCCGTAAAGCTTTGATATGTTTCTGAGTTCTATCAGCGGCATAAAAATTTTCCTTTCGTTTTGACATTTTTATCATCGGAAATAGTATGTCCGCGGGCTTAGAAAATATAATAGTATAATTCCAAAAAAGACGCACCCTCTGTACGGAGAGTGCGTCTTTCTGATCAGCCAAGCCATTTTTTCAAGGTCTTTACCAGAACCTTTAAGTCCAGCGGCTTTGAGATATGCTCGTTCATTCCCGCGTTCGCGGACGCTTGAACGTCGTCGTTGAACGCGTTTGCCGTCATTGCCACAATGGGCACGCCCTTTGCGTCGCGGCGATGAAGCGAACGTATCGCCCGCGCCGCTTCGTTTCCGTTCATTATCGGCATCTGAATGTCCATGAAAACAAGATCGTAGTATCCCTGCTCGGAAGCGGCAAATTTATCCACCACTTTCTGACCGTTTTCCGCGCATTCAACCGCAAGACCCGTCATTTCGAGCAGTTCCACGGCAATTTCTGTGTTAAGCTCATTGTCCTCCGCAAGAAGAACGCGCTTGCCCGAAAAGTCCGCATTTTTAAGATTGTCAATGTCGCTTTCGGCAGTCGGTTTTTCCTCGCCCGATATCATCTCATGGAAAACACGCGACAGTCTCGATTTGAACAGCGGCTTGCTTACAAACGCGTCTGCGCCCGCCGCTCTCGCTTCAAGCTCGATATCCGACCAGTCGTAGGCGGAAATGATTATGATAGGCACGTCGGGACCTACCTGTCTGCGTATTTCTTTTGTGACCTGAACGCCGTCCATTTCAGGCATTTTCCAGTCCAGAATGACCGCGAAGAAATCCTCGCCGCCGTTATGCCGCAGAAGCACCTTGTCCACCGCCGACTTTCCGTCCGTGACCCATTCGCCCTTCATGCCCATTTCGTTAAGCATACGGCAGGCGTTTTCACAGGTAGCTTCATCGTCGTCTGCGACAAGCACCGGCAGGTCGGCAAACGCGTCGCCGGAAATGTTATCGGTTTCCTGAAGCTTCAGCGAAATATTCACCGTGAACCGCGAACCCTTTCCAAGCTCGCTCTCCACCTTGATGTCGCCGTTCATCATTCTTACCAGATTGTCGGTAATGGCAAGTCCCAGACCCGTGCCGCTTATCTTGCTCACGCGGCTGTCGGTTGCTCTCGAAAACGGCTCGAAGATATGCTCCACAAATTCGGGAGTCATTCCTATGCCGTTGTCCTCGAAAATAAATTCGTATCTGCCCGCTCTTTCGTTTTTGCGGGTCTTTTCGGAAATATAAATATTGATCCTTCCGCCTGCGGGCGTGTACTTGACCGCGTTGCCCGCAAGGTTCAGAAATGACTGCTGTATACGCAGCTTGTCGCCGATGACCTTTTCGTGTACAACGTCCCGTATTATCACCTTGAGGGTCTGGTTCTTTGCATTCGCCTGCGGACGTATCATGGAAATAAGCGCGTCCACAAGGTCGGAAAGATTGAACTCCTCCTCGTTGAGATCCACTTTGCCCGATTCGATCTTGGACATATCCAGCACCTCGTTGATAAGCGAGAGCAGGTGTCCCGAGGAAACGGTTATCTTGCTCAGGCAGTCCGTTACCCTGTCTCTGTCGTCAAGGTGAGTACCCGCAATAGCAGTCATACCGATTATAGCGTTTATGGGTGTGCGGATATCGTGGCTCATTCTCGAAAGGAAGTCGGACTTTGCGGAGTTGGCACGCTTTGCCGCGTCGTAAGCGTCCATAAGAGCCTGTTTAGCGCGGGCTTCACCCTTTCTGCCCTTGGTGGTATCGGTTCCGACGATGACTGCAAAAACGTGACCGTTTCTCTCGCTGAGGGACATAAGCGCCGTAACTCTCGTATAGGTATCCGTATCGCTGCTGTAATACTCTACCTCGGAGCTTCGCTCGCCCATACCGAATTTTTTCAGCATTGCGCTGCGTGTCAGTTCGCTTGCCATTTCCGGTTCGAGGAATTTCGGCTTTGCGGCGGCAGTCCACTTTTCAATAAACTCGTCAAAGCTTACGGGAAGCTTTATATTGTACTTTGTGAACGGGTTCACTCCGTGTCTCGTCACATATTCGTCGGTTATAGTTCCCTCTGTCAGGTCGAAGGAATAAGCATACTCGCAGTTGGTCAGCAGCGCGTCGCGGTACTGGCTGCGCTCCTCCATTATCAGCTCGGTCAGCTCATAGGTATCGGTAACGTCCAGCATAGCGCTCAGGATAAATCTGTCTCCGCTGTCAAATTCCAGCATACGCGAGTTGACCTGCACTCTGCGCATATTCCCGTCGCCGTGCCTTATGCGGAACTCATACGCCGCTTCGTCGCCGGGCTTCTTTATATCTTTTACCGAGTTGGACATGAGAGCAATGTCCTCCGGCAGGATATTCTCGCGCATTACGTGGTTTATGTTTATTTCGGCATCTGTGCCGTTCCAGCCGAACAGATACTTTGCTTCGTCGTTAAGCAGAAGTATCTCTCTTCTCGGCAGACGGTATGCGAATATTCCGCATTTCAGCGACTTCACCATATGATCGAGCATTGTAAGCGTGTTGCGAAGCTCGGTGTTGCGCTCTTCAAGCTCGGTAACGTCGTTGTAGAAGCTGTAGATAAGCTTCTGACCGTTTTCGTCCGTGACCCTTTTGCCGCTGTCCACTATCCACTTTAGGCTGCCGTCCTTGCACATTACGCGGTATTTTACGGAATAGGTGCCGCTTTGGCGAAGCTCGTTCACGGCGGTCTCCACTGCCTCGCTGCGGTCGGGAAGATAAATGTTGTCCGCAGCATTGTTGTTTGCCGCGGCTAAAAACTCTTCCGCCGAATACCCGAACAGAACGGCGGTGGATTCGCTTACGTAAGAATATGTAAATTTTTCGTCGTCAAGGCTTATCTTGAAGCCTCCCGAAATACCTCCGAGGATAGTTTCCAGACGGAGATTGATGTCGTTATTGACCTGAAGAAGCGTTTTGGAAAGCTTTTCCTCAGCGGCTTTTTCGCGGGAAATATTCTTTACGTACCACATTACCTGTCTGTTTTTCGGGGAGTATCCGCGTATGGGAACAAGCTCGGTGCGCACCCACTTGGGTCTGCCGTTTTCGAGTCTGCGGTAGGTAATGTCGATATAGTCCGAGCCGAGATCGAATATAGTTTTCATTCTGGAGGGGAGCATTATATTGAGGAATTTTTCCCTGTACTCGCTGAGAACGTAATTCTCCGCAAAGCTGCGTATCTGGGCGTCAAAATTGTCCTTGAAAAGCGGAGCTTCCTCCTGTTCGCTTTCCGATATGGTGATCGTTTTCATGGAGTTATTGTTCAGGTCTATGCAGCCGATACGGTAGTATGTGTCCCTCATAAGGTTAAGGGAGGATTCCAGCAGAGCCTTTTCCCGTACCTCCTCGTCGATAATGCGCATTGTGTACAGAATATGGTGTACCGAACCGTCGGGCAGAGTATCCACAAGTATTATCGTTCCGCGTACCCAGTTCAGTTCGCCCGCGCTGTTCCGCTGACGGTATACGAGGCTGAAGCTGCGGCAGCTGTCGTTCAGGCGGGAGCGGATATAATCCGCGTTGAACTTGCTCAGATATTCGGAGAGGTCGTCCTCGAAAACACAGTTTTCCGCGTAGGTCTTTATCATCTCGTAGGACTTTCCGCTGTCGGGGATACTTACGGGAGAATCGAATCTGCTGTCTATCATGGAATATGTCCTGTCGGTCAGGTCTATATAGCAGCGGGTGCGGTAGGTTTCGCCAAGCGCCTCAATCCATTTTGAGTAGCGGATCTCGTTCTGCTTTTCTCTTGACAGGTCTTCGACTATGCCGACCGCACGCAGGGTATTTCCGTTTTCGTCCCGCTCCGCGGCGGTGAGGGTGACGCGGCACCAGCTGCTTTCGCTTTTGCCTCTGAACAGTGCGGAGGCGGTCTCCGCGCCGCTGTTTATATCGTCGTACATTTTATTGAAAAGCGGGAAGTCCTTTTCAAAAACGAACTCCTCCGCAAAGGAATAGGGCATATTTTCGTATACGGGTCTGCATTTGAATCTTTCGCAGGTCCTCTGCGGTATAACGATCGTCCTGCTGCGGACATTGTATTCAAAATAATGAATGGAGGTATTGCCAAGCGCGTTAAGAAGCTCCTTTGCGCCGAAAGATGCTTCGCCGCAGTGCATATGATCCATTAGACTGCTCCTCTCGGTAATCGGATTGTGACAAGCTGTTTTCAGCCGCACAAAAAATCGTCAATATTTAATTAATTATACAACATAATCAAGCTATCTGTCAACCGCGGAAATCAAATTTGGAGCAATAAATTTTGAGCGGGGAGCCCCCGCGGGCACTTGCACACCGTGCAAGGAAGTCACACCCCACCGTAAGATGTTCGGACTATTAATTATGTTTTGCTCACTCAAGGGGGCGGGTAGATTTGTCGATACCTGGATTTATTAGATTTTTGCGGTACGGAGACTTATTCCCCATACAGAACCGTACCCCGCAATCAAGATTTGTCCGAAAATTGTTCCCCAAAATTTTCAAAAAGTCTTGCAAACGCTCTGCAAATATGCTATGATATAATTTATTATATTTAACATGAAAGGCATGGTAAAATTACTGTGAAGTACATAGCAATTGCGCTGCTTTTGGTTATGTCCGCGCTGTTTTCGTCTATGGAGACGGCGTTTTCGTCGGTAAATAAAATTCGTCTGAAGCACGATGCTGCAAACGGAAATAAAAGAGCCGCCCGCGCTCTGAAGATCGCGGAAAGCTTTGACAAGGCTCTGACTACTATTTTAGTCGGAAACAATATAGTAAATATCCTTTCGTCCTCGCTGGGCACGATTATTTTTACGCAAATCTTCGGCGCGGCAGGCGTAGCGGTCTCAACTGCGGTAATGACCGTTCTGGTGCTTATTTTCGGAGAAATAATCCCTAAGTCCTTTGCCAAGCAGAACGCCGAAAAATGTTCCCTTGCTTTTGCGGGACTTCTCGGCGGGATAATGTGGATACTCACGCCTATATCCTCGTTGTTCCTGTTCCTGCAAAAGGCGGTATCCAAGCTGTCCAAGCCCGATAACTCCCCGAACTTCACCGAGGACGAGCTGAAATACATCATTGACGAGATCGAAGATCAGGGCGTTCTCGAAGAGCAGGAAAGCAATCTGGTGCGTTCCGCGCTGGAATTCGACGAGACCACCGTGGAGCAGATACTTCTTCCACGCGTAAAGGTTGTCGCCGTGGAGCGTGGCGAGGATATCGAAAAGATAAAGGAAATTTTCATACGCGACAGATACACAAGACTTCCCGTGTACGACAAATCGGTGGACAACATTATCGGTCTTATCAACGAAAAGGATTTCTGGGCTATGATAATGGAGCCCGACGCAAAGCCCTCCAATATTGAGGGAATTATACAAAAGGCTTTGTATGTGTCCGAAATGAAGCTTATTTCGGAGGTGCTGTACGATATGCAGCGCACCAAGATACACATGGCGATAGTTAAGGATCAGTACGGCGGAACAAGCGGTATAGTCACAATGGAGGACATTATCGAGGAGCTTGTGGGCGAGATTTACGACGAAAACGACGAGATAATTGACAGCGTTGTGGAGGTCGCCGAAAACGTCTACGACGTGCAGGCGGACATGAACATAAGCGACCTGCTGGAACGGCTGGAGCTTCCCGAAGATCTTATCGAGACCGACAGCAACACCGTGGGCGGCTGGGCAATGGAGCTTTTCGGGCGCATACCCGAAACGGATGCGTCCATAACAAGCGGTATCTTCACGGTAACGGTGCTTGAAGCCGATGAGCAGTCGGTGTCCAAAGTGGGCATCAAGATAGATATGCCCGAAGAAAAATCCGAGGAATAGAAAAATGCTCTCCGAACAAGCGGGGAGCATTTTTGATTAGATTATTCACAGCTTATAGTAAGGTCTCCTATGCGGACTTCCGCGATCTCGTCTGGCATGATTATCCGCATATGTTCGCCGTCCAGCCTGAACAGAAATACTTCGTTTTCCGCTCCGCTGCTGTCGTTTACTCCGATATTGTCAAGTACCTCGCCGCTTTTAAGCACGACCGCGCTGTCCTCAAAATGCATGGAATCGCCGCCGTCAAGCGGACTTGCGGTAACGAGTATGCTTATGGGACTTACGGCTATCTTCTCTATTCGGCAGGAATATCCGTCCTCAAACGCGGCGGTCTCGTCAACGGCAATTATTTTTCTGCCGGAAGTTGGAACGGATACTATGTCAAATTCTATCTCGACCCTTTCGGCGATAACGTTTTGCGTAACAGCCAAGCCGCTGTAAAGTCTCTCGTTTACAATGTGTATATGGTCTCCCGCGGAAAATCCTCCGCCCGCGTACAGATCGCACTGTACCGTTACCGCGCCGTCCTCCGCCTTTGCTATCACAGACCACGTTTCACCCTGCACGCCCGACTGCAATACGTGATTTTCACCTACGACGCTATGAGCAAAGCCGCTTTGAAGCGGGAAATTTTCCTCTGCGGGAACGATAGGCGTACCGTCGGTTCGGCGCACTTCAAGTCCGTAGAAAAGAAAATCGTCTATAATGTACGGATCGACTATCTCAAAGGAATAGCCTTCGTCTCCGCGTATCTCGATATTTCCGAGGACTGCCGAGTAATCGTCAAAGGTTTTTCCGCTTTCCGTAAGCTTTTCCGCGCTGCTGCCGAAAAATCTGCCGAACCAGCCCGCTCCAGAAGCGTACACGCCAAGTCCCAAAACCAAAACTGTTAGAACCGCAGCGGGTACGATTATTGCAAGCTTTGCCGATATTTTTCTTTTCGGTTGGACGGCTTCATTTTTTAGCGCCAGAACACGTTCCACAAGCTCCTCAGAGGGAACGGCGCGTTCAAATGCTTTTCTGAAAATTTCACTGTTGCTCATCATTCCAAACCTCCTTTAAAGCTTCCCTGAGACGTTCTCTTGCCCGCGCTAAACGTGTTCGGACGGTGGCTTCGTTAAGTCCCAGCGCCGCCGCGATCTCTTTGCAGGACATATCCTCGTAGTACCTGAGCATTACCGCGGGACGGTATTTTTCGGGCAGAGCCAGAACCGCCGCCATTACCGCCGCGCTGTCGGAGCCGCAGTCCTCGTCGATACCCGAAGCGGCGATATCCTCGGTAAGCTCTGCTCTTTTCATACTTTTTGCGGAACGTCTGCGAAGCTTGCAGCAGTTTACCGTAACCCGTATCAGCCACGCTTTCAGATGTTCCTCGCTGTCAAATTCCTTGTGACAGGTCAGCAGCCGCAGAAAGGTTTCCTGAAACACGTCGTCCGCGTCTGCGGGATACTGGACGAACGCTATTCTGTACACCATATCCTTGTACCGCATAACGGTCTGTTCGTAATCGGGTCTCATCGTCTGCCTCCTTTCATATGCTTCTGCTGATAATATACATCAGGGGCACGGAATGTTTCGTTTTCCATCAAAAAATTTCTCCGTATCCCTAAGTTGGATACGGAGAAGCTTTTATCTGTACCTGCAAATCTCCTCAAAATCAAGACTGCCGCCGAAAATATCCAGCGCGCTGCCCACGGTGAAATCAAGTCCGCCGCACTGCCGCAGGACTTCCAGATCGTCCATAGAGCCGATCCCGCCCGCGTATGTAACCGGAATCCTGCGCCACTTTCCCAGCATTTCCGCAAGGGGACGCTCAACTCCGCGGGCTTTTCCCTCCGCGTCTACCGCATGGACGAGAAACTCGTCGCAGTATTCCGCAAGGGTATCCATTGCTTGAGGAGTAAGCTTTACCTCAGTGAAGTTCTGCCAGCGGTCGGTGACTATAAAGTAGTCCTCACCGCGCCTGCGGCAGGAAAGGTCGAGAACAAGACGTTCCTTTCCCACGGCTTGGGACAGCTTTTTCAGATTGTCAAAGTCCACCCGACCGTCCCGAAAAACATAGGACGTGACAATAACGTGGGACGCTCCCTTTTCGAGAAAATCCGCGGCGTTTTCTGCGGTTATGCCTCCGCCTATCTGAAGTCCCATAGGGTAGGCTTCAAGAGCGGAGTACGCCTGTTCAAGGTCGGCGTTATAGTACTCTGAACCGCGGGGATTGAGGATTATAACGTGTCCGCCCCGCAAGCCTTTTGATTTGTACAATTCTGCGTAAAAAGCCCCGTCCTTGTCGGAGACGAAGTTTTCCTTTGCGGCGTTGTTTGCGTCCGCAAGACTTCCGCCCACGATCTGTTTTACCTTTCCGTTGTGGATATCTATGCATGGTCTGAATTTCATGGCGTTTCCTCCGTTTTTAGCTGTTATCTATATGATACAGCAAAAAACGTTTTTTTGCAATAGGGGACGGAAAAAATCCTCATATGACAAAGGACGGGTGAGACCCGTCCTTTCAAGCTTATACAAATTATTCGGGAAAGTCAGTCTCGTTTGCGTCATCTACCGCATGAGGGTCGTATTCCGTTTTTACAGCGTTTTCCTCGATGTACTTCATAAAGCTTTCGGTTTGATCCTCGCCTATCCAAAAGTATTTCCCTAAAACGCAGATATAGCCGCCGTCGCTTATCCGCACCGTGGGAAAAGTATCATTTCCGCAGATTATAAGATACCTGTCCATTACGGGCGGCGGGTTTATTGTTGGTACGGCATCGGAATTTTCCGCTAAAAGCTTTTCAACAGCCTGCTGAAGATCCGGCAGGTCGTATTTGAAGAGGAAACCATAGAATGGGTCGTCAATTAAAGCAGGGTACTCCGAATGTATTGTCGTAAGCTTATAACGGTTTGAAAAATCAATGTCCTCAAGATAATCGCCCAGAGAGTCTGTACGATACCGGAAGTTTTGGAAAGCTGTGTAGTTTCCGTCAGCAGTAAGCGCGGCTATCATATAATTTTCATTTACACTTTTTATTTTATAAAACGCGCACGGCACGCTGATGCGTTTACTGTCCCTTTCTTCGGCATCGTCCCAATAATCGTCGAAAAAGCCGTAAATCTCGCCGTTTTGCAGGAATGTCAGTTCGCTTTCGTCAAATGTTTTCACGGTCATGCTGTAGGTCGCGCCGTTATAGTCAAGATACGGGTAACGCTCCAAATCGGACATATCCTCCCACTTTGGAACTATCGCGGTCTCCTCTTCGTCCTGTACCGCGGCTGTAGTTGTCAAATTTACGGTCGTATTGGTAGGACATACAGTAGTTTCCTCACATTCATATTTGGAAGTAAAATCCGCATTCACTTCTCCGTCAGTTTCCGAGTCAATTACGGCGGTCAGCAGCACTTCGTGAGAGGTTACGGAACGGGTAGTTTCCGTGGTCTGAGGACTTGTGTACTGCGTAACGTCTGCCGTGACGGGATATATTTCTCCAATAGTCACCAATTCGCCCTGTTCGGGAGCGGCGATACCGCTGTCACTGAAAGCAAAGCGAAGTCCCACCGCAAGCACCGCAAAGCAGGCGGCAGCGGCAGTCATGTACACTAAACCTTTCGGCATTATCTTTTTGGGAAAAATCTCCGATTCCTCCAGAAGCTCCTCGCTGACGTTTCCCAGAGCGGAATAAATATCAAAAGCAGTCATACAAAAAATCCCTCCTTTTCAAGATGTTCTTTAAGCTTTCCGCGGGTTCGGCTGAGAGATACGGACACAACGTTTGCGCTTACCCTGAAGCGTGAAGCTATATCCGAGACCGCCTCAGTATAAAAATATCTACGCAGGAAAAACTGCCTGTCCCGCTTGGGGATAGCCCGCAAAAAAGCTTCTATGCACTCGCTCAGCAGCTTTTCGTCGAGGGCGTCGTCCACATGATCTCCGCCCGCAAGGCAGTCCTCCAGCTCCTCCAGTGCGGCTGAAAGCTGTCCCTCGCCCCGCTTTTTGGCGAGATTTCTTTTTATCCTGTCAAGGGCAAGATTGCGGGTTATCTTTGCAAAAAACATTTTCAGCCTTTCGGGACACTTTGGCGGGATAACGTTCCATGTGTGTAGCCATGTGTCGTTCACGCACTCGTCCGAATCCTCGCGGCTGCACAGAATGTTGTCCGCAACGGTGAAGCAGTACGCGCCGTACTTTTTGTCGGACTCCGTTACAGCCCTTTCGCTTCGGCTTTGGTACAGCCCGATTATTTCAATGTCTGTCAAAATTTTTCCCCCTTTCCGAAACGTTTGATCCTAATTTCTGTCTAAAAGCGTAGTTAAAAAATCTGCGCAAAAATCATACACGAAAATTTTTGCTTGATTTTTTTAACGCTTTTTAGACGGAAATTAGTATGACGCTTCTATAACTATATAACGAAAAATAATGTCAAATCTTACAGAACAATAAATTTTTTAAAAAAAATGTCAGAACACTCAGGCGGCGAACCGCCGATATCATCAGAGCGCATATCCTCCCGTCCCGTTTCAGGACGAAAAGAATTTTGCCGCCTGCTGCGTAACCGTAGTTAGTACGTTAAATCAAAATTTATATGCGGAAAAAATCACGAAACACAGTTTGTTTATAAAAAAACTGTTGCATAACTCCGCGGCGTGTGGTATAATTTATCATGGCAAAAATATTAAATTGCGGAGGTTTTGGACAATGAAAAAAAATACGGTCAGAAAAATTTTATCGGCTGTTGTCGCTTCTTTTATGCTTTTATCGCTTTCGGGCTGCGGAGACAAGAACACGGCTGAGGTTGGAGAGCCTGCAAACGATTCTGAAAGCGCAGAGCAGACTCCGTATGTAAACGTTGTGAACGACGAGATACGCGATATCCCGTCCACCGATCTGGTCAAGGAGATCAGGGTGGGCTGGAGCCTCGGAAACACTCTCGATTCCAACGGCGGCACAGGCGTTGACAGCGAAACAAGCTGGGGAAATATCCTTACCACAAAGGAAATGATAACGACTGTCAAGGACGCGGGCTTCAATATTATAAGAATACCCACCACATGGGGTATCCACATGGACGAAAACAACGTTGTTGACGAGGCTTGGATGAACCGTGTCCAGGAGGTCGTAGACTACGCCTACAGTCAGGATATGTTCGTTATCCTCAATATCCACCACGAGGAATGGCACGACCCCTACTACGATACGGAAGCGGAAGCCACAGAAAAGCTGAAGGCTCTCTGGACGCAGATAGGCACACGCTTTGCCGGCTATAACGAAAAGCTCATTTTCGAGGGACTGAACGAACCCCGCAAGAGAAACACCGGTGTTGAATGGAACGGCGGCGACGAAGAGGGACGCGAGGTGGTAAACCATTTTAACGCTGCATTCGTTGAGACCATAAGAGGTCTCGGCGGAAACAACGCAAAGCGTCACCTTATGATACCCGGATACGCGGCAAGCTCCATGGATTCCGCGCTGAAAGCTATCAAGGTTCCCGAGGGAGACGACAAGATCATTATTTCCGTTCACGCCTACACACCTTATGCGTTCGCGCTCAGCGACGACTTTTCTGCAAGAAAGTTCTCTCCCGACGATCCCTCCGCAAACGATATCATTTATCTTATGGATACGCTGAAAACCACATTCATTGACAATGGCACTCCCGTTATTATCGGCGAGTTCGGCGCAAGAGCCAAGGCTAACGAGGATATCCGCGCAGAATGGGCAACGTTCTATGTAAGCAAAGCAAAGGAGATCGGCGTTCCCTGTCTCTGGTGGGACAACGGCGCATTTTCGGGAAACGGAGAAAATTTCGGTATCCTTAACCGTTCCTCCTGCACATGGGAATATCCGGTTATTGTCGAGGGACTTATGAAGGGTCTCGAATAAGTCACATCTGTACGGCATATTTATATAGTATATGATTTATCCCCGAACGGCACGACGACCATTCGGGGATATGTTTCTCATTGATTTGGACTGTTATCCTTTGCGATGCGCATTACCTGCACATAGATACCCGCCACAAGCTGATAAAGATCGGGTGGGATACCCTGCCCCACGTTGAGCATGGTAAGCAGCGCGGTTGCTGAGTCGTCGCGGTAGATCGGCACGCCGTTCTCGTCGGCAAGATTGATTATCTTTTCGGCTACGTGACCGTGTCCCGAAGCCACAACGATGGGCGTGTAGTCCTTGTCGGGATTGTACCTGAGGGCTACCGCAGAGTTGCTCGGCTTCTTTCCTTTATATCCGGACATTCAGACCCGTCCTCCTTTCGTTCAGCTTGGGGAATATGTTTGAAAGATCCCGCTTTCTTTTCAGCGGCTCTATCATTATTTTTTCAGCATTGTAGCCGCAGGAAGCAGCAAGCTCGGGAATCATTTCCTTTATGGGAAGATAGTTCCTTTCCGTTCCCGCGGGACACAGCAAAGCTGCGTTGACCGACTTGCCGCGGGCGTACACCTCAAGCTCGAAGTAACCCGCATTCTCTATCTCAAAGCAGAGGAACAGATGATTGTCGGATTCTCCCGTTGCGGGGTCGCGGTCTGCGTCGGGGTCTGCCCAAAGCTCGCCAAAGGCTTTCATTCCGTCCATATTCATGGGTACAAGGAAGTGCAGCAGCGGAGTGAACACGCCCGGCGCGCTGAGAAGTCCCTGTATCATGTCAGGTCTGGTCATATCCGAAAGGGATTTCAGCGACGGATCGTTGATATTCTTTATAAGGAAGTCCAGCATATTTTCCATAGTCGTAGGCGGACGGTACTGGATACCCTGCGCCTGCGCCATTTGGGTAAGAACAAGGTTTATTCCCTGCGCAAGGATAATTTTCTTATCCATGTCCTCGGCGCCGTTCACTATAACGCTGAGCCTGTCGATAAGGGTGTTCAGGTCGCGGGTCTTTTCAAACTCGCGGATAAGCGTGTTCAGCGCGCCCTTCATATTGTTAGGCACAAGCGGAGACAGCATTTTTTTCAGCATATCCGTTCCCTCTTTCAAGGTAACGGTCTCTTTCGGAGGAGCGGTCTCCGCGGCTGCCTGTTCGGGAAGACCGGGTTTTTCCGCAGTTTGTTCCGCTGTACGTTCCGCCGTCTGTTCGGGGATATTCTCCTCTGCGGCGGCTTCGGTATTCTCATCGGGTACGTTAAGCTCTCCTGTGAGCTTGCTGAGTTCCTCCGAAAGCTGCTCGGCGGATATGTTTTCCAGACCGCCGTTCACCGCCTCGGCAAGCCTTTCGGTAAGCATTGTCATGGAACGCTGCGCCGAAGCCGAGGGATTATCCCTGAGCGCGGCAAGCTTTATATCGGAGGGGAGACGGGAGTTTTCCACAAATTTTGTGAACAGCATATTCAGCTTGTCGGCGGTCTCCGCGTCGGGAGCCATGTTAAGCACCGCCTGAAAGCTGTCCCCCAGCGCGGAGGGATCGCCGTTGAACCGCGAAAGGTTATAGGTGATGAGCGACAGCAGATTCTGCGTGCGGTCACTGAGAAGCAGACTTTTCTCAAGATAGCCCACAAGGGCAAGGATATCGTTTTTCACCTCTCCGAAGTTTTCCGCGGAGAGCCTGTCGGCGGTCTGCATGAGAAGATTTACTATCTCGCGGCTCTGGGCGGCTTCGCCCGCAAGATACCGCAGGGAGGTGGATATGGAGTTTATGATGTCGTCCCGCGCCATGGAAGAGGAAGCGGCTTTAAGGAAGTCCAGCACTGCCATGCTGACCTCCTCGCCCGCAGGAGTGCCCGCAAGCTCCGCAACCATATCCTTGACCGCGCTCCAAAGCTCGCCGCTGAACATTGTCGCCTCGTCCTGCTGACGGATAATGTCGTTCATAAGCTCGTTGGGGGCAAGAAGTATCTCATTGGCAAATTCCGTTACCTTGTTGAGAAGCTCGGCGTTTCCCGCCGCTCCCAGAGCCGAAAGCGTGTTTGAACCGAGCACGCCTTTCAGCAGCGCCGCCGCAAGAGCGGGGTCTTTGGAGATAGCCGTCTGTATCTGGGGCAGACCCGCACCCGCCTGATCCTTGAGATTCTGTTCGCCCAGCTGTTCGTCGCGTTCATTGGTTTTGTTGATGTAATCCACGTTGCCCAGATCGAAAACCTGTTCGGGAGCCTGAGGCTTAACGCTTGTGTTGAGATTATAGTCTTTTGGTGCGACGGGAGTGGTTACTCTTAACAAGTCTGACATACGCGCCATTCCTTTCCAGAATTTAACAAATATGTATCAGGGATATTTTCCCAATTATATCAAAAAATGACAATTTTTTTGGTTTTTTACCTTTTTTTGTGCTATTTTGTTAAAAATGAACGAAAATCCACCTAAAAATTTTTCCGCTTTATTCTTATTATATTACATTTTTGTCTTGAAGTAAAGAGTTTTTTATAGTATAATTAAAAATATACTATAGAATATTATGGCGTGCTGTAGCATTTTTACAGCATAGGGGGTATCCGCCGCGGCGGCAGCGTTATCCTCGCGCAGGTTTCTAATAGCAGATGTTACATCAATTAACCCTGTAAGGGGATAAACTGATAGGTAGGTGTTTTTATGGCAAAATTTGAAGCAGGAATGGAAGCAATGGCGGATATGTACGTCTTTGAGACAACTACGCTTCTTGAACAGCTGGACCAAATTCTGATGAAAACTGAAAACGAGAGCAGCTTTGCGGAAGAAGATATAAACGAGATCTTCCGTACCATGCACACTATTAAGGGTTCTTCCGCCATGATGGGACTCGAAAATATGTCTAAGCTCGCTCACGCCATCGAGGATATGTTCTACATTATCCGAGAGGATCACCCCGTGATCTCTTCAATGGAAACGCTGTATGACATCATTTTCAGCGCATCCGATCTCCTGAAAGCCGAGATCGAGAATCTCCAGGAGGACGAATACACCCCGACAGATTTTACCGAGCAAATGAACAGGATAGAGGACTTCGCCGCCGTACTGAAGGGCGCGGAGCCTGCTGCCGCCGCACCTGCTGAGGCTCCCGCAGCCGAAGCTCCCGCTGCCGCCGCACCTGCTGCTCAGCCCGCACAGTCCGCTCCCGCAGCGGCTGCCCCTGCAAGCGGTTCTGTCCTCACTACGGTAAAGGTGTTCTTTGAGGACGACTGCAAGATGGAGAATCTGAGGGCTCTGCTGGTAATCAACAGGATATCCGAAAGCTGCTCCGATCTGGAATACATACCGGAGGACATCGAAGATAACGGCGATACCGCACAGACTATTATTAAAGACGGTTTCCTCGTTAAGTTCCGCCCCGCTCCGGGCTCGTCAACAGACAGCATTATGGAAACTATAAGAACTACCGCAAACGTTAAAAGCTGCGAGATCATTGAACGCGGCTCTGAGGCAGCGGCAGCCGCTCCCTCGGACAACGTCACAACGGTGCGCGTTCACTTCGACGACGACTGCAAGATGGAAAATCTCCGCGCTCTGCTGGTAGTAAACAACGTAAGGGACGTTTGCGAAAACGTTACATTTGAACCTGCCGATATCGAGGACAACGCCGATACCTCCAAGATCATCGTGGAGGAGGGCTTTGTGGTACGCTTCAAGTCGGATAAGCCTCAGATGGTGCTTCAGGTCATTGAGGGTACTCCCAGCGTTAAATCATATGTGGTGGAGGAAGCTCCTGCTCCTGCTGCTCCCGCTGCGGAAGCTGCTCCCGCCGCTCCGGCGCAGGCTCCCGTTCAGGCGGCTGCTCCTGCACAGGCTCCCGCTCCCGAAAAGAAAGCGGAAGCTCCCAAGCCTGCGGCAAAGAAAGCCGAACCCCCGAAACCCGCTGCTGAAAGCGCTCCTGCTGCCGGCGCAGCAAAGGGCGGCGTAAAGCAGTCCCTTATCTCGGTAAATCTGAACAAGCTGGACGTGCTTCTTGATCTGGTCGGCGAGATAGTTATAACAGAGGCTATGGTTACCTCCAATCCCGACCTAAAGGGTCTGAGACTGGATAACTTCCAGAAGTCTGCAAGACAGCTGAGAAAGCTTAACGGCGAGCTTCAGGACGCTGTAATGTCCATGCGAATGGTTCCTATTTCGGGAGCGTTCAATAAGATGACCCGTATCGTCCGCGATATGAAGGTAAAACTGGGCAAGGACGTTGAACTTATCTTCGAGGGCGAGGAGACCGAGGTTGACAAGTCTATCATCGACCAGCTCAACGACCCGCTTATGCATATGGTAAGAAACTCCATGGACCACGGCATCGAGGAAAATGTGGAGGACAGAATCGCGGCGGGCAAGTCTCCCAAGGGCAAGATCACCCTTTCCGCATATAATGCTTCGGGAGAAGTTATCATTGTTATCGCCGACGACGGTCAGGGCATCGACCCCGAAAAGGTTCTTGCAAAGGCTGAAAGAAACGGTATCCTTACCAAGCCCGCAAGCGAATATTCCGAAAAGGAAATTCTTAATATGATCATGCTCCCCGGCTTCTCCACCAACGAGCAGGTTACGGAGTACTCCGGAAGAGGCGTGGGCATGGACGTTGTTAAAAAGAACATCGAAAAGATCGGCGGAAGCGTTTCCGTTGACTCCAAGTTCGGTCAGGGCTCAAGCTTCATTATCAAGATCCCCCTGTCCCTGTCTATTGTGGACGGCATGGAGATCTCCGTGGGCAGCTCAATATTCACTATCCCTATCAATTCTATCCGTCAGTCCTTCAAGGTTCAGCCCAATCAGCTCGTAAAGGATACCACGGGCAAGGAAATGATAATGGTATACGGCGAATGCTACCCGCTTATCAGACTGTATCAGCTCTATGATCTGAATCCGAATACGGAAGACGTGTTCGACGGTATCGTAATACTTGTGGAGACGGACGGCAAGAGCGCGTGCATCTTCGCTGACGAGCTTATCGGCGAGCAGCAGGTCGTTCTCAAGCCTTTCCCCTCGCTTCTGGGCAACTACAATATCAAGCAGTACGGCATGAGCGGCTGCTCGATCCTCGGCGACGGCTCTATCACGATCATCATAGACGTGAGCAAGATCATCAGCGATTTCTGATTTTCTTCGCTGTAGGCGTGTGCATTTAAGAGGACAGACCGGCTGCGGCTGCGCCTGTCCTATATAGAAAGGAAGGTCTCAAATGGCAGAAAACACCACGGGTTCAAGATCCGCCTATACCGCGGACGGAATTGAAATCCTCTTTTTCAATATCGGCGACATCAGCTACGGTATTGAAATAAAGTATGTAAACGAAATTATCAATATTGAACAGATCACGATCGTACCGAAGATCCCTGACTACATCAAGGGCGTTATCAATATACGCGGAAAGGTAGTCCCCATCATAAGCGTGAGAAACCGCTTCGGTATGGAGGAAATTCCTTACGACGACAGGACCTGTATCATCGTTCTCCAGTTCGACGACGGCGATCAGGTGGGAATTATCGTGGACAGAGTTCAGGAAGTTCTCATTGCTAAGCCCGGAGATATCAGCAAGGCTCCCGATTCCAAAAACGTTAACGCAAACCGTTACATCAAGTCTATCATCGAGATCGAGGGCGACATCAAGCTGCTTCTGGACTGCGATAAGCTTATTACCGATTGATCGGAGGTTTGGATAATGCTTAAACTTACAGACGACGATTTTAACCGTTTGGTTGCATACATGAAAAAAAATTACGGCATAAATCTGGATAAAAAGCGTATCCTTATAGAGGGAAGACTTTCCAATATGGTGACGCAGCGCGGCTTCAAAAGCTTCAAAGAGTTTATTGATTTCGCTTTCGCCGACAAAACGGGAAACGAAACCATGCAGCTCGTTAACAAGCTTACCACGAACCATACATTCTTCATGCGTGAGCCGGAGCATTTCGAGTTCCTGAAAAGCACTATAATGCCCCAGATGGAAAAGGAAAACGCCGCTACACGTACGCTGAACTTCTGGTGCGCGGCTTCCTCAACGGGTCAGGAGCCCTATACGCTGGTAATGACTATCGACGATTACTTCGGCACAAAGGCTTCCGCGTGGAACGTTAAGCTGCTTGCCACCGATCTGGATACAGAGGTGCTTAAAACGGCGCAGGCAGGTATCTATACGATAGATATGCTTAAAGACGTCCCCAAGCACTGGATGACGAAGTACTTCACCAAGCTTCCCGACGGACGCTATCAGGTCATAGACAGGCTCCGTAAGCAGATCACCTACAAGCAGTTCAACCTTATGGACAGGATCGTTGCACAGCGTCCTTACGACTTTATAAGCTGCCGCAACGTTATGATCTATTTCGAGCAGGAAACCAAAAACGCTCTTATCGAACGTTTCTATGACGTTACCAGAGAGAACGGATATCTCTACATAGGTCACGCGGAAAGCGTCGGAAAGAACACCCGTTACACCTATGTTAAACCGGCGGTCTATAAGAAAGTCTCCAACAAGCCTGACGGAGCGAAATCCTACGCCGGAAGAATCACCAAATAAAAAGGCAAAGGAGCGCCTGTGTTTTTCAGAGGCGGTGTGATATGAATAATACCATTCAAAACAAAAAAGTCAAGGTCCTTATTGTTGACGACTCGGCAATGTTCCGTGCTTCGGTCATAAAGGGTCTGGAGAGTACGCCCAATATCGTTATTGCCGGCGAGGCTGCGGACGCTTTTGAAGCACGCGACAAGATACGCGAGCTTAAACCCGATGTTCTCGTTATGGACGTTGTTATGCCGAAAATGGACGGTCTTACGTTCCTGAAACAGCTTATGGAGCAGTACCCGGTGCCCTGTATCATAATGTCGGGTACGGCAAGCGAGGCTTCGGCTCTCGAAGCAGGTGCGGCGGGATTTCTCAAAAAGCCCCGCGTTCCCTCCGAGTACAAAACGTTCTCCACTATTCTGGGAACGAAGATAATCCTTGCAGCAGGCAAGCCTGTGCAGAAAACAGCTGCTTCAAAGACTGCGCCTAAAACAGGCGTAGACGGTCTTGTACCCGTTATTAGCTCGACAGGCGCAAAGATAGGCAAGGTCATGCCGAATATCCCGTCAAGAGACGATATCGCAGGACTTCAGCAGAGAACGCGCGAGGGCTACATCGTTGCTCTCGGAGCTTCCACGGGCGGTACGGACGCGCTGGAATGCATAATAAAATCTTTCCCCGACACTATGCCCCCCGTGCTGGTGGTACAGCATATGCCTCCCGTATTTACAAAGATGTACAGCGAACGCCTTGACAAGTGCTGCGCGGTACACGTCAAGGAGGCTCAGGACGGCGACAGGCTCACCGAGGGCGTATGCCTTATCGCGGCGGGCGGTTACCACATGGAGCTGAAAAAGGACGTAAAAGGCTATTTCGTCAAGTGCTATCAGGGCGAAAAGGTTTCGGGACACTGTCCCTCGGTTGACGTGATGTTCACAAGCGTTGCGGACGTTGCGGGCAAAAAGGCTATCGGAGCTATCATGACAGGCATGGGCGCGGACGGTGCACAGGGTTTGAAAAAAATGCACGACAAGGGCGCGTACACCATTGGTCAGAACAAGGAGACCTGTATTGTTTACGGTATGCCTATGGAGGCTTACAAGCTCGGAGCCTGCTCCGAACAGCAGCCATTGGAAAATATCGGCAAGGCACTTTGCAGACATCTTACCGACGGCTGGAAATAATGTTAGATATAATTAAAAGCAAGAGATTTCGGTCTCTTGCTTTTTTTGCGTAAAGTGCAAATTAAAATAAAAAGAGGCAGGAGCCGAAACTCTTGCCTCTTGCTTTTTATTCTGTTATATTAGTACATTCCGCCTGCGGGCATTGCGGGTGCTGCGGGAGTTTCCTCCTTGATGTCGGCAACAAGGCTCTCTGTGGTAAGAACCATAGCCGCAACGGAAGCCGCATTCTGGAGCGCGGAGCGTGTTACCTTTGTCGGGTCAACAATACCTGCGGGAATCATGTCGCCATAAGTCTCGTTATAAGCGTCGAAGCCGTAGCCAATCTTTCTGGAGCGAACGATCTTGTCGAGGATAACGCTGCCCTCCAGACCTGCGTTTGCTGCGATCTGGCGAACGGGCTCTTCAAGTGCTTTGAGAACGATAGCCGAGCCTGTCTTTTCGTCGCCTGTGAGAGAAGCGGTAAGCTTCGCAACTGCGGACATTGCGTTTACGTATGCAACGCCGCCGCCTGCAACGATACCCTCTTCAACGGCAGCCTTTGTAGCAGCGAGAGCGTCCTCAATGCGGAGCTTCTTTTCCTTCATTTCGACCTCTGTAGCTGCACCGACCTTGATAACGGCTACGCCGCCGCTGAGCTTGGCAAGTCTTTCCTGAAGCTTTTCCTTGTCGAAATCGGAAGTGGTGGTCTCGATCTGAGCCTTGATCTGACCGATCCTGTCCTTGATAGCCTTTTTGTCGCCTGCACCGTCAACGATGATGGTGTTTTCCTTTGTAACTTTGACCTGCTTAGCGCGTCCGAGCTGAGATACTTCGGTATCCTTAAGCTCAAGACCGATCTCCTCGGAGATGACCTGACCGCCTGTGAGGATAGCGATATCCTGAAGCATTTCCTTGCGTCTGTCACCGAAGCCGGGAGCCTTGACCGCAACGCAGGTAAATGTGCCGCGGAGCCTGTTTACGATAAGTGTGGACAGAGCCTCGCCCTCAACGTCCTCGGCAATGATAACAAGCTTCTTGCCGCTCTGAACGATTTGTTCAAGCAGGGGAAGGATTTCCTGAATGGAGGATATCTTCTTGTCGGTGATAAGCAGGTAAGCGTCATCGATAACGGCTTCCATTTTATCAGTATCTGTAACCATGTAAGGTGTGATATAGCCGCGGTCGAACTGCATACCCTCAACAACCTCGGAGTATGTCTCGGCGGTCTTGGACTCCTCAATGGTGATAACGCCGTCTGCTGTAACCTTTTCCATAGCCTCGGCAATGAGCTTTCCAACGTTCTCGTCAGCGGAGGAGATAGCCGCAACGCTTGCGATATCGTCCGAGCCCGCAACAGGTGTGGAATTAGCCTTGATGGACTCAACAGCCGCGTCAACAGCCTTAGCCATACCCTTTTTAACGATCATAGGATTTGCGCCTGCGGCAATGTTCTTCATACCCTCGCGGATAAGAGCCTGTGCAAGCAGGGTAGCGGTTGTGGTACCGTCGCCCGCAGCGTCGTTTGTCTTTGTGGCAACTTCCTTGACGAGCTGTGCGCCCATGTTCTCGAAAGCGTCCTCCAGCTCGATTTCCTTTGCAATGGTAACGCCGTCGTTTGTGATAAGGGGAGCGCCGAACTTCTTGTCCAGAACAACGTTTCTGCCCTTGGGACCGAGAGTGATCTTAACAGTGTTTGCAAGCTTGTCAATGCCCGCCTGAAGAGCTTTTCTCGCGTCCTCGCCGTAAATAATATCTTTAGCCATAATAAAAACTCCTTTTCAAATACAAATAGTATAAATCGTATTATTCAACAACAGCCAGTATATCATCCTGACGGAGGATAGTATACTCAACGCCGTCGACCTTGACCTCCGTGCCGCTGTACTTGGAAATAAGTACCTTCTGACCCTTTTTAACGAACATCTTGACTTCCTTGCCGTCAACCACGCCTCCGGGACCTACTTCAACGATCTCAGCTATCTGGGGCTTTTCCTTAGCGCTGCCCGCGAGGATAATGCCGCTCTTGGTGGTCTCCTCCGCCTCGGTCATTTTAATAACAACTCTGTCAGCAAGCGGTTTGATTGTCATAATAAAAGACTCCTTTCAGTATATAAAATATAGTTTTAAACAAATCGTAGAAAATCCGATACCATTTGGAACGCTTTCCGCTGAAAAAATCAAGCTTTAGCACTTCGGACTTCCATGTGTTAGCACTCATTCTTTTTGAGTGCTAATTATATTTTAGCAGTATTTCCGCAGAAATCAAGTCTTTTCATAAGATTTTTATATATTTCGGCGTATTGAACAAAAACAGGCAAACAATTTTACCGAATTTGTCAATTTCCATAACAAAAATTACAGTCAGTCAAGCGGACATTGGTAATGCCAAAAAGAAACATATTTGCCCCGAAAAGAGGTGCAGGCTTGTTCGGACTGCCCTAAAAATGAATTTTTTATTTGCATTTTATAATTATAAAAACAATATTTTGTTAAATTTACAATCTGTACATATATAGGACATCAAAAATTTATATGTTGTATGGCTTGTTTTGGTATAATTAATTTGTCTAATTATTTAAAAGTACAGCGTCGCAAGTCCATATGTATGACCGTTTTACCGATAGGAAAACCGTACTTCTCTTTCGATGTTTTGCATGGGTTCTCATTCGCAGTCCCGAAAACAAAACACGCTGTCCGAGCTTTTCGGGCATATGAATAACGGTGTACGGCGGCGGCAGATTGTCAGACATCAGCAGTAATCGTATACGGCATTTGAAAGGATGGTCTAATATGTCATTGGGAAAAGTTTTGGTCGTTGACGACGATAATAATATCTGCGAGCTGCTTAAGCTCTATCTTGAAAAGGAGGGCTACGGCGTTATCACCGCTCATGACGGTGACGAGGCTGTGGTCAAGTTCAACGCGCTCAAGCCCGACGTGGTGCTCCTGGATATCATGCTGCCCGAACTGGACGGCTGGCAGGTGTGCCGCGAAATAAGAAAGAAATCAAACGTGCCCATAATCATGATAACCGCCAAGAGCGAGACCTTTGACAAGGTTCTCGGTCTGGAGCTGGGCGCGGACGACTATATCGTAAAGCCCTTCGATACAAAGGAGGTCATCGCCAGAATCAAGGCGGTATCCCGCCGTATCGGTCAGTCAAGCACCGAGTCGGAGGTCAAGGAAGTCCGCTACGACAAGCTGGTTGTGAACATGACCCGCTACGAGCTGCGCGTTGACGGAAAGGTAATGGATACTCCACCCAAGGAGCTGGAGCTGCTCTTCTATCTGGCTTCAAATCCCAACAGGGTATATACCCGCGATCAGCTTCTCGACGAGGTATGGGGCTTCGAGTACTACGGCGACTCCAGAACTATCGACGTACACATAAAGCGTCTGCGCGAAAAGCTTGAGGGAGTTTCCGACAAGTGGGCTCTCAAGACTGTATGGGGCGTAGGCTACAAGTTTGAGGCGGAAGAGGACGCAAATGCGTAAAAGTATTTTTACCGATTTTTTCTATCTGTGTGTTGCGGTGTTTATATCGGCGGTGATCTGCATAGGCACAGTCCTGCTGCTGGTGTCGGAGGAGCATTATAAATCAAACAGATTTAACTATCTTTCGGTAAAATCGGAAATGATCATCAATACCGTGCGCGGGTCTATCGCGGAAAACGGCGGTCTCGATAAGGCAAAGCTGTCGGAGGCTCTTGCGCCGCTGTCCGATACTCTCGATACGGATATTACACTGACTGATCCAGACGGCGTTGCTTTGGTATGCTCCGAGGCATCGCCGTGTTCTCATACTGATAAGAAAATCAATCCGCAGGCAATAAGCCGTATTACAGAGGACGGTGCGTCCGAGCTGAGCAATTTCAACGGCTACTATGAGGACAGCAGCTTTGTTTTTACGCGAAAAATAAATATTGATGGAGAGCCTTATATTATCCTTATAAAGCTTAGGTCGAATACGCTTACGGGACATATGCTCTCGCTTGTGGCGGCGCTGCTTATTTCATCGGCGCTGATACTTTCGGTGGCGTTTGCAATAGTATATACCGCGTCAAGACGGCTGCTTTCCCCGATACGGGAGATGACAATGGCGGCGCAGCGTTTCGGAGAGGGAGACTTCTCGGAAAAGCTCTATGTGACGGACGATAACGAGCTGGGATACCTTGCCACTAAGCTTAACGACATGGCAAACTCTCTGGAGCAGCTTGAGGAAACAAGAAAGAGCTTTATCTCCAACGTTTCCCACGAGCTTAAAACGCCTATGACAACTATCGGCGGCTTTGTGGACGGCATACTGGACGGCACTATCCCCGAAAGTCAGCACAGGCACTACATGAAAATAGTTTCGGCGGAGGTCGGCAGACTGTCTCGTCTTGTCAGGTCAATGCTGAATATATCCAAATACGAGGCAGGGGAGCTGAAGCTTTCCACCGAGGACTTCGATATCCTGCCGATAATCTTGCAGACTCTCACAAGCTTTGAAAAAACCATTGACGAAAAAAATATTGATATACAAATAACTGACGCGGACGGCTGCCGCATAAACGCCGACCCCGACCTTACGGGTCAGGTCATTTATAACCTTATCGAAAACGCCGTTAAATTCGTGAACAAGGGCGGGTACATAAGGTTTTCGTTCGGCGTGGACGGCGATATGTGCAGCGTTTCAATCAGAAACAGCGGCGAGGGTCTGAAAAAGCAGGAGATATCAAGGGTTTTCGACCGCTTCTACAAGACCGACGAGTCCCGCGGCATCGACCCGGGAGGAGTGGGTCTGGGGCTTTCCATCGTAAGCTCCATCATCAAGCTTCACAACGGAAAGATCGTGGTTTCAAGCGAGCCCGATCAGTACACCGAATTTACGTTCAGTCTCAGGAAATCCGACACTGACCGCAGATAAACATTTTACGGAGGTTTTATGGATAACAATTTTGACGAAAACATGACCGCTGCACAGACGCCGCAAAACGGAAACGGCGCAGATGCCGAACCGTCTGATACCGCAGCTGACGCGGAAAATAATATTCCCGAACAGCCTGACGATTTCGGCAGACAGGTGCGGGAATTGCAGGATACGGTAACGGACAGTTCAATTGCGGAGACCGATAGGGGCGCGCAGTTCGTCCAAAGGGAACAGCCTGTTCCGTTGGCGGAGAATCCGTTTTCGGAGCAGCAGGTACAGCAAACTCAACAGGTACAGCAAGTACAGCAGGCGCAGCAGATGCAGCCTCCTCCGATGGGACAGTACGGTCAGTTTCAGCCGCAGGATATGCAGCAGCCTCAGCAGTTTCAGCAGCCCAATCAGCAGAGCTTTGGAGGTTCGCCGCAGGGCTACGGTATGAATTATCAGCCTCAGTTCGGTCAGCCTGCACAGGGAGGACAGTTCGGTCAGCCCGTACAGCCTGCACAGTTTGGTCAGGGGGGATATCCCCAGCCCAATCAGACCATGCAGAACGTACAGCCGAAAAAGAAGCGTTTTTCGGGCGGCTGCCTGTGGAGCCTTATCGGAGCTGTAATAATCATGTTCGGAGCGGTGGTGTTCTTCGCGGTGAAGATCGCGTCGGCTGCCGAAACGAAAAGCGTTCCAGAAAGCGATAATGTGAGCAAGTACGACGATCTTGCCGAGACACAAAAGGCGGAGCACGTTGTTATAAACATTCCCACGGCGGATAAGCCGAAGCTTGACGACGCCGACTATGCCGACAGGGACACGGGACTCCTCACCTCGGTGGGAGTTGCAAAGGCAATTCTTCCGTCGCAGGTGAAGATAAAGGTTTTTGATGAAATTCCCTACGCGCCGATCTCGTCGGGTTCGGGAATAATCCTTACCGAGGACGGCTACATTCTCACAAATGCCCACGTTGTGGACGGCGCAAAAAAGCTTTCCGTGGCGTTTTACGGCGACAGCGAGAGCGAAGCGGTGGTTGTGGGCGTTGACAAAAAAAGCGATCTTGCGGTAATAAAGGTAGACAAGACGGGGCTTTCCCCCGCGCAGATAGGTACGTCCTCAAACCTTGAGATAGGCGAGGAGGTCGCTCTTGCGGGCGCGGGCGGCGGCTTTGAAAATACCGTCACCTACGGTCACGTTACGGGTCTGGGACGTGAGATAGACACCGACTACATCAGCAGCTCCACCATAAGCTGTATCCAGTCGGACGCGGCTCTCAACCCCGGAAATTCGGGCGGCGCGCTTGTCAATATGTACGGACAGGTGGTCGGCGTTGCGGTTGCGCTGATGAACCACGAGACCTATGAAAATATCGGCTTCTGCATTGCGATAGACGACGCAGTACCCATTGCGGAGGAGCTTATCGCCTACGGATACGTTTCCACGCGGACAAGGGTGGGCATAACCTATATGGCTATCGGAGACGCTGCTGCAAACGGCTACGGCATACCCGCGGGGCTTTGCGTAATGGAGATCGATCCTCGCAGCGGAGCGATCTATGCGGGTCTGAAGCCCTATGACGTGATAACTCACATAGACGGTCAGCGGGTGTTCGGAGCAAGCGAGATCGCCGACGTTTTAGCGGATAAAGTCCCCGGGGACGTTATCACCATCTCGGTGTTCCGCAAGGAAGTAACTGGAGAAACGGATATTTTTGAGACGGATCTGGAGCTTACCGCGGACACGTCGTCCATATCGGGATACAGCGCCGGCGGCGAGACCGAGGACTTCTTCGGCAGGGATATTATCAAGTAAATATTAAGCGGCGGATATTTTCGTGTACTTCGGAAATGTCCGCTTTTTTTGAAAATAAAAATTTTTTCGGAAGTATGCAACGTCTGCGGAAAAAATGCGGTATTATATATGAGTAAGGATTTTTCGGAACGGCTTTATTGTCCCCGAAATTCCTGCTTCTGACAGGACAAAAGGAGGGAACAAAGTGGAGGACAAGCAAATCATAGATCTGTTTCTGAACCGTGACGAAAACGCGGTCAGGCAGACGGAGCTGAAGTATTCGGGGTATCTGCTGACGATCGCGCTGAATATTCTGGGGAACAGAGAGGACAGCGGCGAATGCGTCAACGACACATATTTCAAGGCGTGGAACTCGATACCGCCCCATTTGCCCGAACGTCTGCGGTACTATCTGGGAAAGATAACGAGGGAGCTTTCCATTGACCGTCTGCGTAAGAAACTAAGCGCAAAGCGTGGCGGTACGGAATACGAGCTGTCTCTTGACGAGCTGGAGGAGTGCGTACCGCAAAACGGTACTCCCGAAGAGTCGGCGGAAATTTCCCTGCTTGCGGAGACCATAGGCGTGTATCTGCGGGATTGCAGCGGGGAAATGCGGAACGTTTTCATGCTTCGGTATTATTTCTGCGACAGTATCAAAGCAATTTCCGACGTTTGCGGAATGAGCGAGTCAAAGGTGAAAAGTATGCTTTACCGCGCCCGCGAGGGACTGCGGAAGCATTTGGAAAAGGAGGGTTTTTCGGTATGAGAAGGTCAGAAAAAATAAGCGACGCGATAGGTCAGGTGGACGAGGAGATCGTTGCCGAAGCCGAGGAAATAAGGCTGAACGGAAATGGAAAAAACACTTCCGCAAATACACGGCTCGGAAAAAAAGTCTGGATACCCACAATTACTGCGGCGGCTTGCGCGGCTGTGATTTGCGGCGCGCTGGTTCTCGGCGGCGGAGACAGCGGGGACATTTCAACAGACGGTTCGGAAACGTCGTCTCTCGGTACGCTTGAGGAAATGACAACAGGTGACGGCGGAGACCTGTTCGCTCATGTGGAAACACTTGCGGAAGCCGAGTACCCTGTAATGGCGAAATATCCCAACGAAGATGACTGCTTCGACGAGAACGGCATCTGGCAGGACGAGCTTGCCGCCCTGTACTATTACCCTTGGGAGGAGCAGGGTGTAGAGCGCAGACAGGCGGGAAGTCTGCTTGTTTATGACAGCCTTACGGGCTTTGTAATGTCAACGTCAAATGAGTTCCTGACGGGTTCGGACGGGGAAAACCGCGTGTACTCTCCGGGAAGCACCTATATGGCTCTTGCCATGCTTGCGGAGACCACCGACGGAAACAGCCTCTATCAGATACTTGAACTGCTTGGAGCGGACAGCATAGAAGCCCTGCGGGAGCAAGCGGAAAATATGTGGAAAGCAAACTACCGAAACGACGGCGCGACCACCTCGATACTTGCAAATTCTCTGTGGTTAAACGAGGACGTGAACTTTAACAGCGAAACAGTCAACAGGCTTGCGGACAGTTACCGCGCTTCGTCCTACCGCGGGGATATGTCCTCGGAGGAAATGACCGCCGCTTTGCAGGACTGGCTCAACGAGCAGACAGGAGGGCTTCTTGGCGACAGCGTTAAGAACGTAAAGCTTGACCCCGAAACGGTGATGTCCCTTTGCTCAACGGTTTATTTCCGCGCGAAGTGGGACTATCAGTTCTCGGCGGCAAACAACGACTATAAGACGTTCCACAGTCCCGACGGGGATATCGAAGCCGAGTTCATGAACAACACCAACGATTACGGACCCTACTACTGGGGCAAGGATTACGGCGCGGTATATCTTGCGTTTGCGGACGGCGGCGGTATGTGGCTGATACTTCCCGACGAGGACAAGACCGTTGACGACGTACTTGCTTCGAGGGAGTATCTGGACATGGTAAATACGGGCTACGGCTGGGAAAAATCGAAGTCGATAATTGTGCATTATTCCGTTCCCAAGTTTGACGTGGCTTCGGAGATAGAGCTTGCGGAGGGTCTGAAACGGCTGGGGATAACGGACGTTTTTGATTCCACACTGTCGGATTTTACACCGCTTACAGATGATATGGACGGAATTTTCGTCTCGGACGCAAAGCACGCCGCCCGCGTTCAGATAGACGAGGAGGGCTGTACTGCCGCGGCATTTACTCAGATGTTAGAAGCAGGAGCCGCGCTCCCCCCCGAGGACGAAATTTACTTCACGCTTGACAGACCGTTCGTATTTGTGATAGAGAGCGACACAGATCAGCCGCTGTTTATCGGCACGGTTTATAATCCTATACAATAAAAATACTGCACGTAGAAATATTTAGTTTTCTACGTGCAGTATTTTATTTCAAAAGCTTTATTTTATCCATTGAAGCGAAATTCCTGTTGGTGTAGTATTCGTCCTCCGTGACCTCGCGGACGATCTCCACAAAGTCGGGAAGCTCTATCGCCGTGCTTTCCTCGGGAAGCTCCGCTTCCATAATGGCGTAACCCGTCTCCACGGTGTTTTCAAAAACGTCCAGCTCGAACTTCAAGCCGCCGTACGGTATCAGATACCGTTTCTTTTTCACCGTGTTGAGTATAGTGCGCCCTTTCAGACCCTCGTACTCCTCGGCAGTAATGTCCCGCTCGTTTTCTATCCGTGACGCGGCACTGCCCGTCCTCGCCTTTTCGGTGTAGATGTACCTGTCGTCAAGACGGCGTATCCGTCCCTGAAAGCCGTTTTCGGGAGCAAGATAAGCCTGCTCTATCAGATGGTACGGATACTCTTTGATACGGTCGGGAATCTTCACAAGCCACCGCCGCTCTATCTCCAGAATGAGAAGCGTTCCGTCTCTTGCGGCTATCGCGTTGTCGCTGTAGAAATCGTTGCCCGTTATCTCCGCAATGACCTCGAACCCGTAGGTCTCACCGTTGCTTTCAAGTATCGCCGCTTCTTTTTCGTTTTTGTACAGCTTTACTCTGTACCCATTGCCGCCGCCAAGGTTTGCGGGCATTTTTATCAGAAACTTTCTTGCATAGCTTTCCATAGACTTCACCACTTAAACGGACAGCTCCGCGGTCTCGCCCAGCATATCCTTGTTTGCGTCAAGAATGGGCTTTACGCAGCTGCCTACAAATTCCTCCACCTGCTGGGAGCTTCTTCCCGTAAAGCTTTCGGGCTTGAGGATTGCAGCCATCTCGTCGGCGTTTATCATGAAGTCGGGGTCGTTCAGAACGCGCTCAATCAGGTCGTTTTCAAGACCCTCTTCCTTGACCTTTTTGCCCGCCTCCATAGCGTACTGTCTCAGCTTTTCGTGGAGAGCCTGACGGTCTCCGCCCTTTTTAACGGCGTCCATCATGATGTTTTCGGAAGCCATAAAGGGCAGCTCACGCATAACCCGCTGACGGATAACGTTGGGGTACACAACAAGGTCTGCGGTAACGTTCAGCATGATGTTGAGTATAGCGTCCACCGCAAGGAAGCCCTCCGCAACGGAAATGCGCTTGTTTGCGGAGTCGTCGAGGGTTCTCTCAAACCACTGAGTACCAGCGGTAAAGGCAGGGTTAAGGGTGTCTATCATAACGTATCTTGCCAGAGCGGTAATTCTTTCGCACCGCATGGGATTTCTCTTGTAGGGCATTGCGGAGGAGCCTATCTGATTTTTCTCAAAGGGCTCTTCCATTTCCTTGAAGTTCTGGAGGATACGCATATCGTTTGCAAATTTCATTGCAGACTGGGCAAGTCCACCCAGTGTGGAGAGTATCTGGGAGTCCGCCTTTCTGGAATAGGTCTGACCCGAAACGGGAACTACCGCGTCGAAGCCCATTTCCTCGGCGATCATCTTTTCAAGTTCTTTTACTTTGTCGGTGTCGCCGTCAAAAAGCTCCATAAAGGAAGCCTGTGTACCCGTAGTACCCTTTGAACCAAGCAGCTTCAGGGACGAAATTCTGTACTCCAGCTCGTCCAGATCCATCAGCAGCTCGTTTGTCCAGAGGGTAGCGCGCTTGCCCACGGTGGTAAGCTGCGCGGGCTGCAAATGCGTATAGGCGAGGCAGGGCATATCCTTGTATTTCATTGCAAAGTCGGAAAGCTGTGCGATAACGTTTATAAGCTTTCTCTTGACGATCTGCAAAGCGTCCCGCATGATGATGACGTCGGTATTGTCGCCCACGTAGCAGGAGGTCGCGCCAAGGTGGATAATTCCCTTTGCTTCGGGACAGGCAAGTCCGTAGGCGTAAACGTGGGACATAACGTCGTGGCGGACAAGCTTTTCCCGCTCCTCGGCGGCTTTGTAGTCGATGTCATTAATGTGGGCTTCAAGCTCGTCCACCTGCTTCTGGGTAACTGGCAGACCAAGCTTCATTTCCGCACGGGCAAGAGCGACCCAGAGCTTTCTCCATGTGGTGAATTTTTTGTCCGCGGAAAAAACGTACTGCATTTCCTTGCTTGCATAGCGGGTGCAGAAGGGCGATTCGTAGCTGTTGTAATCAGGCATATCGGTAACTCCTTAAAAAGATATTTTTTCTTAGTATACCATATTTTTCAGCGGAATGCAACAGCTTTTTGGACATACCTACGCAAAGCCGCTTCACGTTTCAGACCATGTAGTATCCCGCAAAGCAGGGCGGTACGGTTATTCTGCCGCTGTTCTCCGATATCTCTCCGCCGAATGAGTACAGCTTTTCCTTGGGTGAATATCCGCACTCAAAGGCGACCTCTCTGTCGGCGGGATTTATCACCACAAGAATTTTTTCCTCCCCCGCGCTTCTCAGGTACGCAAGGGGATAGGCGTTCTTTTCAGCGTACAGGAACTCAATTTCTCCCTTGCTCTGCAAAGCGGCGCAGGACTGCCTTATGCCGATAAGCTTTTTTATCTCATTGTACAAGGAATTTTCGTCAGCAAGCTGAGCCTTTACCGTAGGACGGTCGGGACTTTCGTCCTGCCTGATATATAGTTTTTCCGCAGGAGCTGTGCTGAAGCCCGCATTGGCGGTATCGTCCCACTGCATAGGAGAGCGCGAACCCGTCCTGCCGTAGCCGCCCTCAACCGACACAAGACCCTCCACATACCGCATACCAATCTCGTCGCCGTAATAGATAAATGGCGCGCCCGGCATTGACAGCAGGAATGCAAATGCAATTTTAAGATTGTCACCGTGAATGCTGCGGGCAAGTCTGTCCATATCGTGATTTCCGGACGGTATGCATATAAGTCCCTTTTTCTCGGACTTTTCGTAATTCTCAACATACTTTTTCACAAACTCGGAAACGTCTCCCTTGCCGCGGTTTGAGAAAAACGGCTCTTCGCAGCGGAACAGATCGTTATAATGTGACGGTCCGAAATGCAGCAGGAAATCCATATGGAAGCCGCCCTGCAAGGATTTGTCTGGCTCGCCCCACTCGGAGACCATTGCCGCACTTGGAAATTCCTTATCGAGAAATTCGCGGACGTTCTGCCAGAGCTTTATCGTACCCTTGCCTTCTTCGTCCTGCTTTACCAGCGAGCCTGCCATGTCCACACGGAAGCCGTCGCAGCCCATCTTCAGCCAGAAGCGCATGACATTTTTCAGCGCCTCAAGGGTAGCTCTTGCTCCCTCGCTGTCCGTGGACTGCTGCCATGGACGGTCACACTTATAGAAGCCGTAATTCAGCGCGGGCTGGTGGGAGAAAAAATTCACCGCGCAGGAGCCGTCCCTGTCGGAAATGCCGCGGATACAGCCCATGCCCTGAGGCTCCTCCCAGATGCTGTCCGTCCAGACATAACGGTCGGTGTACTCGTTTTTCTCCGCCTTTAGAGACTCCTTGAACCACTTATGCTCCACGGAGGTATGTCCCGGAACAAGATCAAGGAGAATGTGCATATCCCGCTTGTGGACTTCCTCAAAAAGCCGTTTCAGGTCATTATTCGTGCCGTATCTGGGCGCGGCGGAGCAGTAGTCCGAAACGTCGTAGCCCGCGTCCCCGAAAGGTGACTCAAAGCAGGGATTCATCCAAATGGCATTGCAGCCCAGACCCTTTATGTAGTCCAGCTTTGAAATGATACCGTTAAAATCGCCGATACCGTCTCCGTTGCTGTCCCGGAAGGACTGGGGGTATATCTCGTAAAAAATTGCGTTGTCAAGCCACGCGGGCTGTTTTGCAGTATTCATGATAAAGTTCCTTTCTTGGCATTTTTGCAGAAATCGGGACGCTTGTCTCCGTACGAGTAATATACTATAAACTGCTGTAAAAATCAAGAAAAAAATATATTTATAATATTATTTTTTTGTAACGGCACATGGCATTATTTTCTGACAGAGAAATTACAGCACACCGAGGTTTATTACAGTTTGGAGATTTCTGTTACAAAGCGGTAAATCCTATTGAAATAATTTGTTGGAAATGATATAGTTATAGTAACAAATAATGTCAGGGGTGGTCGTATGAAAAAACGTATTATAGCATTGGCGGTGCTGTTTATTATTTCGGCGGCACTTAGCGGCTGCAAGGAAAATCCCGAACAGGAGAACGGACAGTCCGAAACGTCGGCAACCTCCGCGCAGGTAACGGAGGCGGCTGAGACCGCAGTCACAGAAGAAGCCGAAGCGGTAACGGAAAGCGCGGAAGATGAAGCCTTTAAAGTCGATTTAACCGGATTGAATGTCACTATAAGAAATGAACTTCTGGATAAGCTTGCCAAGCTGAAGGACGAGGACGGAAACGATCATTTTGTACCTGATGCCAACAGTTCGGTATTCCATGTTATTTCCGGCGATGAGATCAGCGTCGGAAGAACGTCCACGCAAGATGCTTTTGCCGCAGACCTGTACAGAGAATCAACCACCATGCTCTGTACCGACGAGTCGCAGTACGAATCATTTTACGCGGCGGCGGACGGCATGAAGCGCAACAGATATGCCGCACAGCTTTCACATCTCAATATCCATGAAATGCAAACTATTCTGAAAATTTCTTACGATGAAAATTATGACCCCGTCATCGAGAATATCACCTGCAAGTACGCACTGGACGAAATAAGCTTCTTTGGTTTTATATGCGAGAATAAGGACGGTACATACGAAGTCATTATCGACCCTGCCTATATGTACGGCGTTCCCGTACCACTGAGCTGCAAAAGCGAATACACCATAAACGGGAAAAAGGTTTTGATGGATTCGGTTTCATTCTCCGTGAAAAAGCTTCCGGGTAATAAATTTTCTTACAAAGATTATGTGTACGCAGATATAACTGCAAAAGACCTTAGAATTTCATACGATAAAAACGGCGACAATTTTTCAACGGCAATGAGTATTTCCGACTTTGAATTAATTACCGAGGACGCCGCAGAAATTCTGGACGGAGGCTTCCCGCTTGCCGAAAAATTTGAGGAAAAGGACGACGGAGCGTCCGAGGTATATAAAACGCTTATTGATAATATTGACATTTTCATGGGTGAGGACGTTGTGGGCGCAAACCTTATCGACCTTGACTTTGACGGCACGCCAGAGCTGCTTGTCTCAAAGCAGGTGCTTCCCGAAGATGCAGAAGTCGGCGATTATGGTGCCGAAAATTGCGACGTTGATATCTACTCTATAAAGGATGGCAAACCCGCATACATAGATACCCTCTACAATTCAAAAGCAAACGTCTACAGCAACGGAAACGTTATAGGTCTCAAAAAGACCGACAAGCTGGAGAAAAAATGGTACTATATGAGCCGCAAGGATCTGGGCAGCGGAAATCTTCCGGAGGCAAGCGACTGCGATTATCTGTTCTCTCTTGAAAACGGCAAGCTGAACTACACAGAGGTATTCAGCGCAAGACTGAGTACCGATTCGGAAACGGAAAACCCTGCAAACGGCTATTACTTCTACGGTGAGAAAATAGTTCCTACGGTAACCTTGGGTCCGAGACTTTACGGAGACGATGAGGAGGACGCGGCAGACGATTGGGAATACCATTCATGGAACGGCATAACGGCTAACTTCGGAATGTGGGAGCTTTACGGATTTATCAAAGCCGAATACTGCTCCGACATCACACAGGTATTCGACCTTTACAGCGACTGGCTTTATAATGCTAATTTACAAAGCGGATATACCTACACCCTTATCGGCAAAAAGATCACTATTGGAGAACGTACCATGAAGTACAAGCTTGCGTACCTTGTGGACGCATACTATTACGGCGAGTACGTCCCCGACGAGAAGGGAAACAAATATTGGTTCTTAGGCGACTACGCAAAGCCCGTTATCTATCTTTACCCAGAAGAGAAAACCGACGTTTCGGTAAAGCTTGATCTTGACGGCGCTATCACCTGTGCTTATCCCGATTATCGGGACGGCTGGGAGGTTACTGCTTATCCCGACAGTACAATTATAGATAAATATGACGGAGAGGAATATTACTGCCTGTACTGGGAGGGCAAGGGCGCAGCGGACTGGGATATGTCCAAGGGCTTCGCGGTAAAGCGGGAGGACACTGCGGACTTCCTCAGAAGCAAGCTGAAAGAGATAGGTCTCACTCCCCGCGAGAGCAACGAGTTCATAATCTACTGGCTGCCCGAGCTGCAAAAGAACGAGTGCAATTTCATCACGTTCCAGACGGAGGCTTACGAAAAAAATGCGAAACTGGATATTTCTCCCGCGCCCGACAGCCTGCTGAGAGTGTTCATGGTCTACGAGCCATGCTCAGAGGACTTCGCTCCCGAACCGCAGGAGTTTGAACCCTTTGAAAGAAACGGCTTCACCGTCGTGGAATGGGGCGGACAGAAAAATTAACTGCAAATAAAAACGTGCGGACGGTATGAACCTGTCCGCACGTTTTTATTGGTTAATGATCATCTTTTTAAGCTGTTCGGATATCTCCGCAAAATTTTCAAGCATAAGCTGTTCGGGACGGATATTTTCGGGAAGTCCCGCAGCCTTTATCGCTTCCGCAGCCGCGGATTTGGGTATCCCCAGCGCGGAGGCTAAGCTGTTGCAGAGGGTTTTCCTCCGCTGTGAGAATGCTCCGCGAACCACGCTGAAATAAAATTTCTCATCGCTTACCGTTACGGCAGGCTCTTTTTTTATATCCAGACGGATAACGCATGAATCCACATTCGGCGCGGGCATGAAGCTTCCCCGCGAAACATTGAACAGCATTTTCGGTTCGGCGTAGTATCTTACCGCCGCCGTGACCGCTCCCGCTTCGCGCGTGCCCATTTCGGCGCACAGGCGCGTTCCCGCCTCTTTTTGCACCATTACCGTAATGCATTCTATCGGCAGACGGCTTTCAAGCAGATTCATTATTATGGGGGACGTTATATAGTAGGGCAGATTTGCGCAGACGGCGACTTTAAGTCCCGAAAAATGCCCGGCGATTATCGCGGCAAGATCGGCTTTTAGAACGTCCTCGTTTATGACGGTGACGTTTCCGCAGTCGGCAAGGGTCTCCTCCAGCACGGGGATAAGCCTGCCGTCTATCTCTACGGACACAACTTTATCCGCACGAAGTGAAAGCTCGCGGGTGAGAACGCCCACTCCCGCGCCTATTTCAAGAATCCCCCAGCCCTTTTGCGCGTTTCCCATTTCGGCTATTCGGGGACATACCGAGGGATTGATGAGAAAATTCTGTCCTAAAGCCTTGCTGAACGAAAAGCCGTGTCTTGAAAGAACGTCCTTAATAACGTTTATGTTGGTTAAATTATCCATGATGATTTCCTTTTCCGATATGAATTTTCAGGAGTTACAGCCGCTAAATTTGCTTGCCCATAATTATTTCAAATTCTTCACCGAAAGGCGTGAAGCCGCCCAAATCGCGGTATCCCAGCTTTCGGTAAAAATGCTGAGAAGTTTCATTCGCCTGGGTTGAGGTCATTACCGTATCGTGACCGTTTTCCGCCGCAAGCCTTTCCCATTCGCGGACAAGAGCCGTACCTATGCCGTTTCCGCGGTATTCTTCAAGCACGAACAGCATATTCATAAACGGTATCCCGTCCCAGAACAAGCCGTACCGAAGCCAGCCCGCAAAGCTGTCCCCGCTGAAAGCGGCAAGCACAAAGCCGTCGGAAACAAGCTTCCTCATTCGCTCACGCGGGACGTGCCTGTCTGCTTCGGCAAGAAGCTCCGCGTCCTCGGGACGGGCGGGTCTGACAATTATTTTCACCGCTTCATATCTCCTTTTCAAGCGCCGAAGCCAGTTCGCGGACTATGCGCGCAACGTTTCCGACGGTTTTTTCCGTGTAAAGCTCCGCAAAAAGCCTGTCAAGGTTTTCTCTGAAATTATCGGGGAGCAGTCCGCATTTGTCCTCGCATATCCCCACAAGACGTTTTTCTCCCGGGTGCGTAAGACGGTTCGCGGCAAAAATAACGTTGAAATAGCTTGCAAGAAATTCGGTCGTCCGATGATTTATGCTGACGAGATCGTCCCTGCCCACAGCCTTTTTGATCTGCATATCATAGGACGGCAGCGCGCCGCTTAAAAGCTTCATATTTCTTTCGATAATATTTTTCCGCAGTGCTTCGGGATAGGGGACGTTGTACCGATTACGAAGCTTTTCGAGCCTGCCGTTTCGGTCGAAAATAATTCTGCTGTTTAGAAGATTGTGCCACATACAGGTGGTGTATCCGTTTGTCGCCTCGCACCTGTCAACGACCGCGGAAATTCCCTCCGCAAAATCATCAAGGCTCCTGTAAATGATATCAATATCGACGCCGTCGTTAAGAGTGCAGTTATCCTCGGTTTCCCAGTAGCGGTTGCCGATCTCGGTCACACTACAGTACCGTGACAGAAGCTCGCGCCGCGCGGCTTCGGGGATATCCTCCGAAACGTAGACGTAAACGTCGTAATCCGAGGACTTGTCGTTTAGTCCCGTTGTCCGCGACCCGCCGAGAGCGATCGCTTCCGTTTGGGGGAACTCTTTCAGTTCGTTAAAAATTTTATCTGTATCGTTCATCTTATTTTTCCTTTCGGCAGTTATTTGTTTTGCACATCAATTATACCATAGACGGGAAATTCCGTCAACAAGAAAACAAGGCGAAACGCGGGGCATTATCAGCTTGCCGCAAAATCAAAATTTACAGAAAAACGGACGGCAAATGTACCAGTCATTCACCGTCCACAAAAAAATTTATTGAAGCCCCAATGCTCTTGAAGCTATGGCAAAATACACAAAAAGCGCAAGAGCGTCTACAATTGTGGTTATGAAAGGACTTGCCATAACCGCAGGGTCGAAGCCGATTTTTTTTGCAAGCATAGGCAGGGCACAGCCCACCAGCTTTGCAATGATTATAATGCAAAAAATTGTTGCCGCAACAACTCCGCCTATAACCGCGCCCTTGCGGTCGATAAACATGACCTTTCCGAAAGCGATAACGGCGATCGTGGCGGCGCACATTACACCTACCCTGAATTCCTTCCACATGACCTTGAAAATGTCGCGGAAGCTTATCTCGTTAAGTGACAGACCGCGGATTATCGTTACCGAAGCCTGACCTCCCGAGTTTCCTCCGGTATCCATAAGCATAGGTATAAACACGGTCAGCGCAGGAACTATCGCCAGCGCGTCCTCAAAATGAGAAAGTATTGTTCCGGTAAATGTAGCGGACACCATAAGCAGTATGAGCCACGGTATGCGCTGCTTGTATATCTTGAATATGCCTGTTTTCATGTACGGCTTCTCCGAGGGGAGCATAGCCGCCATCTTTTCGATATCCTCCGTGTCCTCGTCGCGGATAACGTCCATAGCGTCGTCGAACGTAACTATTCCCACGATACGGTTTTCGTTGTCCACAACGGGCATTGCGGCAAAGTCGTATTTGGACATTGTTCTCGCAACATATTCACGGTCGTCGTGAGTATTTACGGATATCACGTTGGTTTCCATAATATCCTCGATAATTGTATCTCCGTCCGCAACAAGCATATCCAGAACGGTAACGATACCTAAAAGCCTGCGGCTTTCCGTTACATAGCAGGTATAAACCGTTTCCTTGACGAGACCGATCTTGCGTATCTGGTCAAAGGCTTCCTGTACTGTGAAATCCTTTCTGAGGTACACGAACTCGGTTGTCATTACCGAGCCTGCGCTGTCCTTGGGATAATCAAGAAGCTGATTGATCTGCTTTCTTGTGTCGCTGTCGGTGTTCCGCAGGATACGGGACACCACGTTCGCGGGCATTTCCTCGATGATGTCAACGGTATCATCGATGTAAAGCTCGTCTAAAACGTACCGAAGCTCACGGTCGGAAAAAGCATTGATAAGTACCATCTGGGTATCGCTGTCCATGTAGGTGAACGTTTCTGCCGCAAGCTCCTTGGGGAGAATGCGGTACAGCAGGATAAGCTCCTTTTCGCCGAACTCCTCGTCGGCTTTCATTTCTTCAACGAGATACGCGATATCCGCGGGATTCATTTCCTGAAGATCTGCTTTAAGTTTGACAAACTGCTTGCCGCTTATAAGCTCTATTGCAAGCTCTTTTTCCATAAAAAAACCTCCTATTTCAAATTAAATAGAAGGCACAAAACAGCGCTGCCTGAAATTTCTTTCGGGCAGAAACGCCGGAAGCTGTCCTGCGGACACAGCTGTACACGCATATGCACGCAAAAGCTTTCGGCATATTATTGACAAGGCGATGAAACGGACGCCGCGGGCGCACCGGTCTCAAAGCCGCAACTTCGCGGTTTTATGCCCTTACCGTTATCGGCGTCCATACAGTTTCACTCCTTTATAGTCTGATAGAGCATACATTCAGTACACATTAATATTATACACAATTTTGGATACCTTGTCAATGAAAACTTTTGTTAAAGCATCGATATTGTACAAATGACGAAATGCAAAGAATTTTCTCTTAAAAACAAAACGGCGCGTTCCGAAACAGAACGCGCCGTCGTTTTTTATTCACTTACACTTCCGCAGCGGGCTTTTTAACTATGCTCAGAACGCGCACAATAACGGTGCTGAGACAAAGATTGATAAGGGTCTCCACAACGAAATTAAGTCCCACAAAGCCGATTATCAGATACGCTCTCACGTTGGCAAAGCCTGCTCCCGCAGCCCATTCGCTGATGGTATCATAGAAGAATATCAAACAGCCCAGCAGGAACACTCCCGTATTCACAACGGGACACACAATTGCAGCCGCAAGAATCGCCGCCCAGCGGTTCTTGTTTTCCAGCAGCCTGTAAACAGCCGCTGCCGCAACGCCCGCAAGAACGCCTTTAAGTATGCAGGTTATGACTGTTCCCGGAACGCTGACCGCAAGAAACGCTCCCGCGTCGGTCATCAGCACTACCACTCCGAAAACAAAGCCCAGCCATGCGCCCGCTTTCCAGCCGTACAGAGCCGCTCCCACAACTATGGGGATAAGCACCAGCGTAATGCTGAACGTTCCGAACCTGATGCCGATAGCCAGCGCCTGAAGCACGATAACGATAGCGGTAAGCACTCCCATTACCGCAAGCATAAGGGTTTTCTCTCTTGTTTTTGACATAAAAACTACCTCCTACTGCTGTTCCGGTTTTAAGGATACAGCGTAATACGGCATTACAAAAATTGTTACGCGTTTCTCTTATACAGCACGTACAAGCCGTCTATGAGCAGAGTATCGTCCAGTATGAACTTTTCGCGGCAGAACGGCAGTATCGCAGGAGCAAGTCCTCCCGTAGCGATAACGGCGGCGTCCTGACCTATGGCTTCCTTATAGCGCACAGCCATGCCGTCCATCATGCTTGCGGTACCGATAATGCTTCCCGACTTCATGCAGTCCACGGTATTCGTGCCGATAAGCACGTTTCCCGAAAGCTCCGTGTTTATGTCGGGCAGAGCCGCGGCAGCCGAGGACAAGGCTTTCAGTGACACCGTTCCTCCGGGGATTAGCGAGCCGCCCAGA